>NZ_JBEGHD010000002.1:0-357986 GCF_049334165.1 Halocola ammonii | reverse complement strand
CAAAACAATGCTCGATGTTTGCCTGATTTCTCCTGAATAGTTTCCATTTTCCAGAGTAATCAATTCGCGATCTACTCTTTCGGCTATCAATTGAGTACCATCCTCAGAACAGGAGATACTTTCATAACTGAAATTGTCGCAAAAATCAATTAACTGAGTATGCTCTCCTGACGGAACTTCCAGTTCATAAAGACCTCGAAGGGCCTCTGTAAAGTAGGCCTTATCACCCGTATTGGACCAGCAGAGTCCCGTGAGACTAGCCAAGTCATTCTCAACTAGATTTACAAGAGGCACGAATTCAATATTATCCAATGGTGAAAAGCCAATCTGGTTCTCACCATCGATTGCAGTTCTGGTAATCAGTTTATTGTCACCGGAAATATCACTTTTTGATGTAGATCCAACGTAGTCACCACTGGAATTTATCAAAGTGTCTATTTCTTGATCAATAATATCCAGTTGAAGAAAATAATATGGAACTCCCAAACTAGGCGTATGTTGCCAGTATAGCTTATCACCTGAATCGCTCCAGACTGGATACAGGTTGTTAGTCTCCTGAAATACTGGACTGAGAGAGTTCCCATTAGAGTTAACCCTCCAAAGCATATAATTGAATTGATTATCAAATGCAATCCAACCAGATCTCCCCCATTCAGGTTGATTTAATAGACGAACCTGATCAACAATAACCTCCTTCTCACAAGTAACGAGGTTGAACTTCATGAGCTTAAACTCCCCCTTCTCATAGTCTTTGTAGCCGTAGACAAACTCACAGTTGTTCTCAGGATTGAAAAAAGGCTTTTCATACTGAAATCGGCTGTCTGAAAACCATGTTATTCCGAGCATTGGAAATTCTTCGCATTCTAGCGTATCCGAAACTTCGGTGCAATTAGCAGGTGGAGAAGGTTGGGAAGTGTCTAGCTCACCGTCCTTTTGGCAAGAGAAAAGTGTCAAAAACAAGAGAACTAAAGATAATCGAATAGAAAGCATATTTTCAGAAATTAAGTAGAAGTCCCTAAGTTAAGACTTTCTTAAAATCTGAATTTTGAGAAAAAACAATTTGAATGTGAACTAACCAATCAAACTCTGGCGAAGTTGAAATTCGAGTTGTTGACTCACTTTGCGCAGGCGTTCGATTTCATTTTCCCGCTCCAATCTTTCGGCATAAACTAAAGTGGCTTCATCAAGAATGCGCGTCACTTTTTCGACATCAAACGGGAGACTCATCATTCTGAAAACTTCGGCCTGATTAACAGCCTTTTCGAAATCGAGTTTTGTGGGATCGTCAGTCATCAAAATGCGCTGACTTTTAGGAGAAATAGATTTTGACTCAACCAGAAAATCGAGACCAGAATCGTTAGAAGCAATAATGATAGCAGGCTGCATCGCTTTCACTTTAGAAGCAGCGTCATTCTCACTTTCAAAACAATGCAAATCATAACAATCTTCGAAGTGATATTTGAGAAACGCGTGAAACGATTCGTCTTTGCTAATGATGGCGATATTAAGAGTCTCTACTATTTTCATTATTACCGATTTTCTCCGGGTTTACGAGCCCTTTCCTTCGGAAGTTACGAGTGCGTTAAAAAATATTTTTATCGATTGAGAATTAAATTTCACTCGTTTAATTCAATAGTTTGTCGATCAAATCATTCGATTGGCCAAGGTAGAAAAAACACTCCGCACCACCTGCACCGTGTTGAAAACTTTCGACCTAACCCATGGAGTTACCACCATTTTTTGCAATATTCATACCCGAAAACCTGTTGTGATGAGTTCCTTTTCTAAGCTAATATCTATCAGAAGTATAACTGAAAAATCAGATTATACAACCTCATTTTTTCGTGCAAAAAATTCCTCAGAGAGAGAAAAACTGTCGAAACTACTCAACTCTGACTCTGGAATTTTGGTAGCCGATGAGCTGCGAGATCAATTGAAGGAGCTGATAAAAATTGAGCATCCCACTCGCAAACTCACCAGTGACGAAATCGAAAGCTTGATTTCCGAAAAGCTGGGTGACACTCCTGCAGAAGAGTACGGTGTTTGGGTTTACTACCCATGGCTTCGAAAAGTCGTTCACTTGCTTGATGAAGAGGAATTTATAAAAGTCAGAACCAGCCGCAATCAATATAAAATTACAGCAGAAGAACGAGATCTGCTAGGCTCCAAAAAAGTCGGTGTAATTGGATTATCTGTTGGCCAGTCGGCATCGGTTACCATGGCAATGGAACGCACTTTTGGAGAAATCCGAATTGCGGACTTCGACAACCTGGAGCTGACTAACCTCAACAGAATTCGTACGGGAACTCAAAACCTGGGAATCCCTAAAGTGACGATGGTGGCGCGCGAGATTGCAGAAATTGATCCTTATCTCAAGGTGGTGCCATTTTTCGAAGGAATTACAGAAGACAACATCGAACAGTTTTTTACCGAAGACGGCATGCTCGATCTGTTGGTGGAAGAATGCGATGGAGTCGACATAAAAATACTGGCTCGCGAAGTGGCAAAGAAACACCGCGTTCCGATCGTGATGGATATGAGCGATCGTGGTTGCCTGGACATCGAGCGCTACGACCTGGAGGAAGACTATCCCCTGCTTCACGGATTTATTCCCGAAAACGTGGATTACGAGCTCATGAAAAGCCTCGAGACCAACGAAGAAAAAATGCCCTACCTCCTCCCAATGGTGCAGACCGAAAATCTTTCACCAAGAATGAAAGCTTCTCTTCTCGAGGTGGGCCAAACCATTGGCACCTGGCCTCAGCTATCATCGGATGTAGTGATGGGAGGAGCTTTTGCAACCAACCTGGTAAGACGCATTCTCCTCGACCAACTGCATGTTTCAGGAAGATATTACATCGACCCGGATGAGCTGATTAGGGATGAGGACAAGAATAATAAAAAGGAGCTCGAGAATTCTGAAAGAAAAGACCTGAGCCAAAATCAGATGTTTGAGTTAATTGAAAAAGCCGGATCTTTAAAAATCCCTAATTCAAACATTAGCTCAGATGTAGCCGAAAGCATTATTGAAAAAGCTATTGGCGCACCCTCTGTTGGGAATATGCAACCCTGGCTCTGGTGCGAAGACAATGGTCTTTACTTCTTGTTTCGCGACAAAAAAATCACAGAAGCCTTTAGCGATGCAAAAGGTATTGGAACCCTAATTTCTCATGGGACTACATTAGAAACCATGCGAATTGAGGCCGAACACAGGGGCATAAAAACTAATATAGAATGGTTTCCTCTGGGAAGCGAAAATGAGATGACTGCTGCTGTCTCATTCTCAAACCATGGCTCTTCTGCCGATGAGAATATTGAATATTACCATGGCCTACTCGATTTGAGGTGTACTCAGCGAGAAACTCCGGAAAGATCGATAATAGATCATGAGAAACTTCAGTCTTTAATTCAAGAAGTTGCAGAGTCAAAAAACACAAGACTACATATTGTGACTGAACCAGAACAAGTGGATGCCATTGGTAGATTGGTGAGGAAAGGCGATCGAATCAGATTAATGAATCCACACGGTCATCGTGATTTCTTTGGAAAAGAAGTACGATGGAATCGTGAGCACAGTGGAAGAACCCGGGACGGATTAGACATGTCGTTATTTGAAATGTCACCTTCAGACCAAATCGGAATGCAAGTTTTGAAAAATTGGGAAGGTGTTGACTTTTTAAGAAAAATCAAAGGCGGAAACATACTTGAAAGAGTATCTAAGAAATCTTTTGAGTCTGCTTCAGCGATCGGAGTACTATCTGTTCCTGATCACACCCCTGAATACCTCGTTGAAGCAGGACAAATGTTGCAGCGCATGTGGCTGAGAGCAACAGACAAAAAAATCGCTATGCAGCCAATGACAGTACTCCAAATGCTATTCCCCTTTACGGAAGACCCAAAAGGTCTGGTTGAGGCTCACGAGGTGAATGAGCTTCGAGCAATTAAAAGAGATTTTTACGAAATTGTGGACATCCCAGAGGGAAGAAAAGATGTATTTCTTTTCAGAATGTTTCAAGCCGAAAATACCAAACCAAAAAGCTTCAGAAAACCCTTGCATGAAGTTCTAACTCACAAGGCCGATGTACAGATTTAGATTTTTTAGAGCTGTTGATGACCCAGTTGCCTGTGATCGATTCAAAGAAGGTCACAGGAAAATTTTGGTGGACTATGGAATCACGAATGTGACAACAAATACTGAGGATTGGCAGAATGATCCTGACGTATTCGTTATAACTGCTGAAACTGAATGTGGTGAAATGGTAGGCGGCATTCGCCTGGACCGAACCTCTAGTGCTCTTAAAAGCCTACCAATCCAATCTGCACTGAATAAGCTCGATCCAGAAATTGACGGCCTCGTCCGGAGTGATTCCGCAAGGGGAACCGCTGAAGTATGTGGGTTATGGAACGCAAAAAAAGTCTTTGGCAAAGGTGTAAGTCCCCTTCTTGCCAGGGCTGCAGTTGCTTATGCAGCCTTTATTGAAATAGATACTTTGTATTGTTTGGTTGCCCAATACACTCTCGACCTGGCCAAAAGCATAGGCTTTTCTGTCTTGGAAGAAATAGGAAACCAGGGAACGTTCAAATACCCCAATGATCGATTCGTTGCTTCAGCTTTACGGATCGTAGACTTAGAGGAGTTGAAGACAGCAATTCCATCAGAAAGAAGAAGGATTTTTAGTATCAGGAGAAACCCATCTCAGGAATTTATCGAACTCAGTCAGAAAAAAAACGTAGCAGTTGCTTATCAGAACGATGTGAACATCGTCCTTGGTAAAGCAAATGAGCAATGAAAATAATCTGGACTATTCTTTTATTCCTCCTGACGACCTGCCCGGGGCTGGCACAGGTTGAATTCAACAACGAACCCTACGAACCTATAGGTCAAAGTGTATTCCTGCTCGAAGCAGGAAAATGCATAGAATCATTTCAAATTGCAAAAGGAAAATTAGAGTCTTTCAAAAAATCGGACCAGAGGGTACCGAACCTGGGAGTAACTGAGAAAATCTCGTGGGTTAGATTCACAATATCTAACGACTTGGGCTATGAAAGCACTTTCCTTGAACTTGCTAAGCCGAGTATTGACGAAGTAACCTTTTATTTTCCAGACGGAAAAGGCGATTATGATTCGCTCAAAACTGGTTATCAAAAACCTATAAACAACAGAAACTTTAGGTATCAAAGTTATATTTTCGACCTTGACCTCGATCCAGAACAGAGCAAGACTTTTTACCTGAAAGTTAAGAGTGCAGACCAGATACAACTGCCGATGTATCTATGTACCGAACGAGCACTATTTCAAAAGCTATTAATCAAAGATCTTCTATTCGGTGTATTCTCAGGTATTTTCCTGGTAATGTTCTTCTATAATTTCTTTCTTTATTTGTCCACCAGAGACAGAACCTACTTGCTCTATGTGCTCTATTTGATTGTGGTTTTTCTAACTCAGGCTAACCTATCTGGTCAATATACATATCGTTTTTTCTGGCCGAACCTTCCAAAACTTGAGTTTTACTCCACCTATTTTCTCAGCGGATTTGTTGGAATCACCATCATCCTGTTCTTCAACAGCTTCTTACAATTAAAGCAGCATTCGCCTACGGGTTATAGAATTACTGTTGCTTTTATCCCTGTTTACATTATAGCAATGTCCGCAGCCTTTCTGGGCTATTTTCACGAATCATACATAATGCTGCAGATTATTGTGGGAACATTGGCAGTCGTGCTTTTAATTATAAACTGGATCTTAGTTTCAAAAGGTGTAAGACAGGCAAGGTTCTTCATGGTCGCATGGACTATCTTCATCCTCGGAGCATTTATCTATGTCCTCAAAGACTTCAACATCCTCCCGTACAACACACTCACAGCAAGTGGGATGCAGATAGGCTCAGCCATTGAGGTGGTGCTCCTTTCTTTTGCCCTTGCCGACAGGATCAATATTCTCAAAAAGGAAAAAGAGCAGTCGCAAGCCAGGGCTCTCTTGGCACTGAGAGAGAACGAAAGAATCATCAAAGAGCAAAACCTCATTTTGGAATCGAAGGTGAAAGAGCGCACCGAAAAACTCCAAAAGTCTAACGAAGAACTCACACAGACTCTGGAAGAACTGAAGAGCACGCAAGCTCAACTGGTAGATGCCGAAAAAATGGCATCCCTTGGTCAGCTCACGGCTGGTATAGCTCACGAGCTCAACAATCCGATCAACTTTGTGGCATCAAACGTGAAACCACTTGAACGCGACTTCAACGACCTGATGCAGGTGCTTGACAAGGTCGATGAACTTGCATCTCAAAACGATGGCAATGAAGCCTTTGATGAGGTCGTAAAACTCAAAAAGGAACTCGATACAGATTACCTCAAAGATGAAGTACGGCAATTGCTTTCCGGTGTGGCAGAAGGTGCAAAGAGAACGGCAGAAATCGTAAGAGGCCTCCGGATTTTCTCCCGACTCGATGAGGACTCTCTGAAGAAAGCAAACGTCAACGAGTGTCTCGATTCCACTATCATCGTTTTGAAAAGTCACGTGCGTGGAAGAGCCAAAGTGATTCGTCAGTTTGACGATGAGTTGATGCCCATAAAATGCTATCCAGGAAAGCTCAATCAGGTCTTCATGAACATCATCAGCAATGCCGTGCAGGCCACTGAGATGTCGAAAAAACCACTTGACGAGCGTTGGGTGAAAGTTAAATCCTATCAGGACAGTGAAAATATTTATGTCTCAATAAAAGACAATGGTTGTGGGATGGATGAAGAAACGCAACACAAGATCTTTGAACCATTCTTCACCACCAAAGAAGTTGGAGAGGGAACAGGACTGGGGCTGGCTATTGTACTGGGAATCATCAAAGACCACAACGGTAACATTGAGGTGAAAAGTGCAGTAAATGAAGGCACTGAATTTCTTATAACTTTGTCCAAATCACTCTAAAACTTCAGCCACCAGAACACCCGACCTTACTTTTTAGAAAATAACTTTATGAGCAACGAAGAAATCAATATTCTTTACCTGGATGATGAGCCGAACAACCTGACCTCTTTCAAGGCTGCTTTCAGGAGAGAGTTTAATGTTTTTACTACCACCACAGCTAACGAGGCGGTGCAAATCCTATCGGAAAACGATATTCAAATTGTCATTTCCGACCAGAAAATGCCCGACATCAGCGGGGTGGAATTCTTCGAGCTGATTACCAAAGACTTTCCTCATCCAATCAGGATGCTCCTAACAGGGTATGCCGATATCGAAGCAGTTATTGACGCTATAAACAGAGGTCAGGTATACCGTTACATCGCAAAACCGTGGGACGAAAATGATCTGCGAATTACCATTCGCAACGCCTTCGATATATATAAAACGCGAAAAGAATTACGAGAAAAAAACCGCGATCTGGAGCGCGCCTACAACGAACTTGAAAAGTTTGTTTACAGTGCTTCTCACGATTTGCGGGCACCGCTTGCCTCCATACTTGGAGTCATTAAACTCGCAAGGGTTGAAGGCGAGCACAACCACTACCTCGAAATGATTGAATCGAGCGTGGGTAAACTCGACAACTTTGTCCAAAATATCATCAACTACTACCAGAACAGCAACAAGGAAGAAATATTAAATAAAGTGGATTTCGACCTTTTGGTAGATGAAGTTTACGAACACTTCAGACACATTGATGGCGCCCCGGAAGTCAGATTTCTTAAGAAAATAGAACAGGAAGGAGATATCAGTCTGGATGAAATGCGGCTAAAAATTGTCTTGAATAATTTGGTAAACAACGCAATAAAATATCGCGACACGGAAAAAGAACAACCATTTGTGGAAGTTGCCGTACGCAATACGAGAGAGAAAGTCATGATCCGTGTAAAAGACAATGGAATTGGGATTGAAGAAAAAAACATCCCCATGATTTTCGATATGTTTTACCGCGAGTCGACCTCAAACGAGCTTGGCACCGGAATTGGCCTCTACATTACTCAAGAGGCGATAGATAAAATGAATGGAACAATAGACGTGAAGTCTACCCCCGGAGAGGGCACGACTTTTCTGATTGAAGTTCCCAATAAGCTGAACCAATAGCATGAGTGCGCAAAAGGAGCTACATGTAATTTTAATTGACGACAACGAGATTGATCGCGTTGTGAACGAGAAGCTACTTCGCCTCTCCAACACGACCGACAATGTCGATTGCTTCAACTCGTGCCATGCGTTTTTTGCTTATCTAAACGATCACCTCGATAAATTTGAAGGCTATCAAAATGTGATTCTACTGGATATTCAAATGCCGCGAATGGACGGCTTTGAATGCATCATCCGAATGGATGCTTTTCCTCCAGAAATCAGAAGTCTATTCAGAATCTTCATGCTTTCCTCAAGCATCGACAGAAACGACATTAAAAAAGCGGAGAGAAATTCTAGCGTAGAAAAAGTACTCGAGAAGCCACTCGATGTAAGTCTTTTCAAAAAACTATTAGATAAAAAATAGAGCTAGACGTCTATTTTTTCTTCGAATTCCGAAATTTCAGATAAGTACTTCAATGTTTTATCGGCCAACGTAGCCCATGCATATTCTGCATTCCCTGGACGTTTGGTAAGCGCTTCTTCTCTCGGCTCTTCTTCGAGGGTGTTGAGCGGAGTAAACTTCATGATTGGTGTGAACCCCTGCTTTTTCACTTTTCTACCTTCAACCTTATCTACCGAAATTTCGATACCCAACCTGTAGGCCACATCGCTCACCATCAGGAAGTAGCTTGTGCCCTCTTCATAACGTTGGGCTATGGTCTCCACCACACCTGCTTCAGGTGAGTCCGGCTTGCTTTTGAGAATCTCTGCTACTCTTTGGTCAAAGTTATCTTCTGGGTGCATCTGGTTCAATTTTTAAGTTGAGGAAAGAAAGTTAGTCCTCAACCTTTTACGGTTTCACTCGTTTATCGTTAGCAATTTCAGTTGCTTCTGGCTGCAAAAATCCAAAAACCATTGAAATCGAGCTAATAAATATTACAAAAAAAGAATAAGTGCGTGGTGCTGAGCAAAGGAAAACAAAAAGCGAGTCGGTTGAACATGCATCTCCCGACTCGCTTTGTAAGTGACATTAGTCAAAATAACTGAAAGAAACTTTCTTTGGATCGAAGCTCGTCACGACCTTGTACATGAGTTCAATCAGAGTCTCAACGTCTTTGATCTGCGCCATTTCCACCGTTGTGTGCATGTAGCGAATCGGCAGTGAAATGAGAGCACTGGCCACGCCCATGTTTGAATAGGCAAAGGCATCGGTGTCTGTTCCCGTGCTGCGCGAAGCGGCCATACGTTGGAAGTCAATCTTGTTCTTCTCAGCAGTTTGGATGATGAAATCGAGCAGTTTGTTTTGCACAGCAGGACCGTAGGCCAAAACAGGTCCGTTCCCACTCTTGGTGTCTCCGCTATCAATTTTATCAATCATCGGAGTGAAAGTGTCGTGGCATACGTCCGTAACAATCGCCATGTCGGGTTTTATCCGCTCGGCAATCATCTGTGCACCGCGCAACCCAATCTCCTCCTGAACAGAGTTGGTGATGTAAAGCCCGAAGTTCAGTTTGTCCTTGTTTTCGTGAATCAAGCGCGCCACTTCAGCAATTGCAAAACCGCCAATTCTGTTGTCCAGCGCACGACCAACATAAAACTTATCGTTGAGCTTCATGTACTCGTCTTCGTAGGTCACCACACAACCCGTGTGTACTCCGAGCGCTTCCACTTCCTCCTTTGAAGTGCAGCCACAGTCGAGGAAAATATTCTTTAGAGATGGCGCTTCTTCTTTGTCTTTGCTTCTGGTGTGAATTGCCGGCCAGCCAAAAACAGCTTTTACCTCCCCTTTTTTAGTGTGGATGTTTACGCGTTTAGATGGAGCAATCTGATGATCTGAACCACCATTTCTTCTGAGGTAGATGTATCCTTCATCAGTGATGTAATGCACAAACCAACCGATCTCGTCCGCGTGGGCCTCGATCACAACCTTGTAGTCAGCTTCAGGGTTTATCACCGCAGCAACCGACCCGTAGGTGTCTGTGATAAATTCATCCACGTAAGGCTTGATGTGTTTCATCCACATCTTTTGCCCATTGCTCTCAAACCCTGTTGGCGAGGCGTTGTTGAGGTATTTTTCTAAAAACTCTTCAGATTTCTTATTGATGATCTTCTTTTTCTTAGCCATAATTTTGATTTTGTTGAGATGAGCGAATTTAATGATTCGAACTTCCTTTCGCGATCAACTCAACAGTAATCACGGCTTACTGTTTAACAAATCGTTCAACAGTTTTTCCACGGCCATTGCTAAAACTGATTTGATAGATTCCGGCAGGCCAATCACTCACCTGCAATCCCACTTTTTGCTCACCGCTAAATGGTGGAATCTGAATGCGGTTTACTTCTCTTCCGGTGACATCTGTAACGATCACCATACTTCTCTCTGCGGTCGGCTGAGTGATTCTGACATTCAGCAAATCACTCGCTGGGTTTGGATAAACCTCAAGTACTGTTTCTGCAGAAAATTCATCAACTCCAACTGTAGAACTGAGATTGATGTCATCAATGTATAGATTGTTTCCGTTGCCGTTTTCAAAAACGAATTTGAACATGAAACCATCGACAAAATAATTGGAAGTAACACTCACTTCATCCTCTTCCCATTGATCTTGGCCCTGAGGCACAAAAGCCGTTAATTGTTCTTCCGGCTCCACACTCACAAGGCCAAACTGGCTGTTGTACAGATTTCTGATATTCCAGATTTGTCCACAATCTGAAGAGAAATAAAGAGTCATTTCATCTGTATCATCCTCGTCCATACGCGCAAAAGCAAAAGAAAAACTAAGCTGTGCATTCGTGGCTGTAGACAAATCGATTGGTCTCGAAATGAACTCATAGGTGTGCGGCACATCGAGATTGAAGTTCTGAATCGTCATCGACTTATCACCTGACTTTGCCGCCTGGTCAGTAATCTGCCATCCGATAGCACTTGCAGTAGAATTCACTTCCCACTCTTCGGAGTCGACCAAATCTGAAATTGACTCGAAACCTTCTTCGATGTTCGAAACCATGCTTGCCGCAGGGAAAACAGTAATAAAATCTTCGAGCACAATGGTTGCCGGTCCGTTTTCATTTTGTACGGTCAGCTCCACATCGTAAGTTCCTGGCGAGTTGTACTGAATCTCCGGGAAATGCTCGTCCGATGTAGCGGGAGTTCCCCCTTCAAAAGTCCACGACCACTCCGGCTCGTTGAACTGACTGATGTCTGCAAAATTTACAGTCTGTCCTTCGCAGATTCTTTGTCGATCGGCAGTTAGACCCGGCTCAGGAGCTTCGGTAGGTGTTGAGTAGAAGTCGCTTTGCCAGATTCCCCTACCGTAGGTCCCCACCGTTACTTTTTGATCGTCAAAGTGCAAGTCTACATCGCGAACAATTGTATTTGGCAACCCGTTGTTGAATGGCTGCCAGTTGGCGAGGTTGTCATTTGTGTAGAACATTCCGAAATCGGTACCGATGTACATACCTCCATTTTCGGGATTGTAACCCAAACAGTTGGCTGGAATATTCGGGAGATTATTGGAAATATTCTCCCAGCTTTCACCTCCGTCAGTTGTTTCATAAATCTTTTGGCCATCGTTGTAGCCCGAAAGCGTGACCCAAACTCTTCCGGCATTATCCGGATCGCAGGTGATGCTCGTTATCGCCAGGTTGGGCAGTCCTTGAGAAACAGCTTCCCAGTCTCCTCCTCCGTTGGTCGTTTTCCACATCGTGCTGAGTGTTGCTGCGTAAATGTGATTGGGGTTTGCAGCAGAAACTGCCAGTGAACGCAGTGTAGAGCTGTTGGAAAAATCTGAAATGTTGCTCCAGTTCTCTCCGGCATCGGTAGTTCGCCAAACGCTCTCAAAACCGGCATACATGATATTTGGATTCACAGGATTCAAAAGGTATGGCGTTACCCAGGCGGCATCCTCTTCGATGTTTCCACCGATTCCATAGAAATCTACTCCACCGTTTACTGACTTGTTCAGGCCACCGTATTGGGTACTTCCGTACATCACGTTCGGATCGGTAGGGTGAAGCTGAGCCTCCATTCCATCGGCACCGATTACGTGGGTCCACTGCCCGAGATCGCGGAGGTTTGTACCGTTATCTTGTGTTCCCCCAATCACTCGTTGTGAATCGTAGTCTGCAACATCGATTCTATAGAACTGAGAATTTTGCATGGTCGGAGTTAGGTCGGTAAAAGTGTTTCCAAAGTTGGAGCTCTTAAAAATCCCGCCATCGGAACCTACGTAAAAGTCAGATCCAAAAAATTCGAGCTTGTGGATGTCGGCATGGACGTAGCTATCCGCATTCAATTCATCGTAAATCCAAAAAGTCTTGTTCTGAAAATTGAAACCTCCGTTGGTGCTTTCCCAAAGATTGATTCCGGCAGTGAACACACGGTCGGCATCTACGGGAGAAACGGCAATATCAAGGTCGTACCAGCCCTGGCCACCTTCTCCTGTGCCATCGGCAGCATATCCGAGGAGATTCAAAGTGTCAAATGTCAACTCAAAACTTTCACCGGCATCATTAGATCGATACACGCCTAGCAGACCAGAATCAGTATTGTTGGCTGCAAGAATGTAAACTCTCTCTGAGTCATCTGGAGAAACTGCAATCTGCATTCGGGTAACATCTGATGGGTTCGGTGTTCCCGTGTTTGTGATTTCGAAGTTATCACCTCCGTCAGTTGATTTGTAAAATCTTGTTGTCACGCAATAAACCACATCCGGATTTCCAGGCTTGAAAAGAACATCGCGCACATTGCCCGAGCTCACGTTTACCCAGGTCAATCCGGCATTTACAGTTTTAAAAAGTCCCTGATTGGTTGCTGCGAAAAGTGTGCTTGTTTCGAATGGGTGGATAATTAGATTGTGGCAACGGATGTTTTCCTGAAGGTCGAAGCTCAGCGAAGTCGTCTGCCAGTTTTGACCTCCGTCAATCGATTTCAAAACACCAATGCTGTAGCTGTCGGCCGCGTCTCCGTCACCTGTAGCAATGTACATGATGTCCGGATTTTGTGGATTGATCACGATTCCCGAAACTCCCGGTGTGGGCAGCTGATCGGTTTGTGGCTCCCAATCTATTCCACCATTCTCGGATTTCCACAAACCTCCCGATGGCGTTCCTGCAAAAAGTATTTGAGGAGAAAATGGATGACGGGCAATGGCGCTGATTCTGCCTATGCCCGGATTCCAACCACTGTTTTCCCACGAGGTCAATCCAAAAGGCTCCCAGGAGCCATTGGTTCTGCTCGATGAAACAGCACTTTGCCTGTCGAGACCGTGCTGGTAAAACTCATTTATCATGTGCGAAGTGGGCGGCAAAAATTCACCGGGATAAACACGTTGTTCCATAAAGTATTCCCAGCGGTGAAAGGGTTTGTGACCGCGACCGCGGAGTTCCTCATTTCCCTGATAAGTTTCGTAGAATGCTTCGCGGACTTCGCTAAAAGGCGCTCCTGCTTGTTTGAGCTCTACCCAGTTTTGAGCAGAAGCAAAAGAACACACTAAAAGTGCGAGAGTGAGTTGAATTAGTTTCATCAAAATTTTCGGTTTATGCTTGAGGTACAAAAAAGCTACATTTGGCTTAAAGATACGGCAACAAACAGTATTAAAATTGGTTGATTCTGGTAAAGCAAAGTTCTTCAGCAACCTACCATTCACACTTTGATACTGTTAGAATTATTTTTACCCGAATTCTCGAACTTTTGTTCTCCTGGACTGCAAAATGACCAACGAACCACAAATCATAAAAACTGCTGACGGCTCTCCTTCGCTCTATCTCGAAGAGCTCGATGAAACCTACCACTCGCGCCACGGAGCGTTGCAGGAATCGCAGCACGTTTTTATCGAAATGGGACTGAAAGTACTGGCCGGTAAAAAATCGACCATCAACATTCTCGAAGTTGGTCTAGGCACTGGATTGAATGCCTGGCTCTCGGCCGGCTTTGCCGAAGAAAAAAATCAGCAAATCAACTACACGGGAGTTGAGGCCTTTCCTTTATCTAATAAAATTCTTAGTGAAGTTCTTGAGCTTTGTACTAAACTGGAAAATGTACCAGCTCCCGAGTTGATGCAAACCATTTTTGACGCAAGCTGGGAAACTGAGAAAACGATCTCAGGTTTTTTTACTCTTGAAAAAAGAGAAGGAAAAATCGAAGAGATCGAACTTGAAAGCTCGCATTTCGACCTTGTTTATTTCGATGCCTTTGGCCCACGAGCACAAAGCGAAATGTGGGAAATGAAAGTGCTGGAGCCAGTGGTGAAATCGATAGCACCAGACGGACTTTTGGTGAGCTACTGCGTCCAGGGACAATTTCGGAGAAACCTAAAATCGCTGGGAATGGAAGTCGAAAAAGTACCCGGACCACCCGGAAAACGAGAAATGACAAGAGCATGGAAGAAGTGACGCCCGACCGATTCAACATCCGTGTCTACGCTCTGATTTTGAACGAAGAACGGAATCGAATTTTGCTTTCTGACGAGCGTTTTGCGGGATTGGAATTTTCGAAGTTTCCCGGAGGTGGGCTCGAATTTGGCGAGGGAATTGAAGATTGTCTTCACCGTGAGGCTCTCGAAGAACTCGGGCAGGACATCGAAGTGCAGGATCATTTTTACACTACCGAGTTTTTTCAACGATCCGCTTTTCGCGAACGCGATCAGCTTATCAGCATTTATTTTCTGGCACAACTCAAAGAAGAGCCTCGCTTTGCTCTTTCAAAAAGATCATTCGACTTCGACTCCAGCGTAGAACGAGCGCAATCTTTCCGCTGGCATTCTATCGATGAAAATCTAAAGGAAACATTAAGATGGCCGGTGGATAAAGTGGTTGCTGAAAAGTTGATCGAAACTTCGAATCGTTTTGTCTAGAAAATCTCCCCCAGTCGCTTCATCACCAGATCCTGAATTTTGTGGTAGAGCTGTTCCGGTGAGTGAGTTCGCCATGAGAGGTCATTCAACTTCCCTCCCATCACAAAGTAGCTGTCGATGTCGGCAGTGATGAACTCGCTTAGCACGTGCTCGCGGAAATTCAAAAGCGCAATCCAGCCGTCCATGTCGTTCACTTCATCAAACCACTCCTCGTAATAGCAGTCGTCAGAAGCATGAAAATTGAGCACGTTCTCGCCAATCAAAATAAACTTGGAAATGCCCTGATTCATCAAATGCTCCATGATGTCGCGCTTCAGGGTCATGATGTCGTTGTAGATGCAATCGTTCCACTCCCCGATCATTTCGATGATGGCAACACCTTCATCGTAATCAGCATAGAGCAGTTTTATGAAAAGCGTGGTAGATCCAATATTGTCCCACTGCGGATGGATAAAGTGATCGTAGATGCGATCGCTAAATTCGAACTCGCTGTACTCGCGCTCGAAGAAAGGCGAGTATGGATCTTCACTCGAGATGTAGTGATTCCTCCAATTGTAATATGGCTCAATCGTATGCAAGTCTATCCTTTTTCTTTGCGTTCGAAATTGTCAATGGCGCGTCTCACGCTGCCGTGTTTTTTGAGTAGTTCCGCAGCTTCAGAAGCAGAAATATTGAGTTCCTCGGCTATCATTTTGCCACCGCGCCCCACAAGTTTTTCATTGCTCAACTGCATATCCACCATTTTATTGCCGCGCACTCTTCCGAGCTGAATCATGGCCGAAGTAGAGATCATGTTGAGCACCAATTTCTGCGCTGTTCCCGCTTTCATTCGCGTGCTTCCGGTGACAAACTCGGGACCGGTCACGACCTCAATCGGAAAGTCTGCAGCAGCTGCCAGTGGAGTTTCGGAGTTACAAGTTATACACCCCGTGAGCACCCCGTGTTCACGACATTTTTCCAGCGCTCCGATCACGTAGGGCGTGGTGCCCGATGCGGCAATGCCAACCACAAAATCTTTTTCAGAGACGTTTAATTCCTGTAGATCTTTCCAGCCGAGCAGCTTGTCGTCTTCGGCAAATTCCACTGCCTTTCGCATGGCCTTGTCGCCACCGGCCATGAGCCCCACTACCCAGTCGTGTGGAACGCCAAAAGTAGGCGGGCACTCCGAAGCGTCAACAATTCCAAGTCTTCCACTCGTGCCGGCACCGATGTAAAACAGCCGACCACCGGATTTCATTTTTTCGACTACAGCCTCCACCAACTTTTCGATAGCCGGGATGGATTTCGACACCACTTGCGGCACCGTTTGGTCTTCGCGGTTGATGTTCTCCAGAAGCTCACGCACTTGCATTTCTTCCAGCTTGTCGTAGTGCGAATCCTGTTCTGTCTGTCGATTGTCTTTTGCCATGAGATCTGTTGATTAATGCAAAGGTAAGAAGGAGTGATTGACAATAAGTTTAACTTATTCCAAAGATTGGAATTCACATGATTGAAAACTTGCGGAAAATCCTACAATCTGAGATTATCCAAAACTTTATCTTTGGCTATCGATAATCACTTAAACAGAAGTTAAACATGCTCAGATTTATTCTCGGATTCTCATTGCTGTTGCTCGCCAGCTCTGCCTCTCAGGCAATCGTTCTCCAAAACGACACGAGCGATGTAGGCTCGCTTAGCGCTGCAGCAGTGGCTACCAAAATGGGATCTGCCCGCCACGATTACCTCAACCGCAACTACCGCGGTGCGCTAACAACTTATCGTGAAATCCTGAAGTCGGAACCAAACAACAGCAAGGCACTCTACAGAACGGCTCAGTGCTACTACGAATTGAAGCGCTACGAGCTTGCCGAAGAATACCTGGACAAATCTGTAAAAATCGATCCTGAAGTTTTTGACGAAGTGGATTTTTTCTACGGGAAAATCGCTCACCGACTGGCAAAGCTCGATGAAGCCATCGGCCACTTCAACGATTATCTGGCAACGGATCCTTCGGAAAGAAGCTACGAGTATTTTTTGACCAACCGCTACATTGAGCAATGCCAGTACGCCAAAGAGATGATGGCCCGCCCGGTGGATGTGGAGATCGAAAACATGGGCCGATCGATCAACTCGCGATTTGACGATTACACGCCTTCGATCACCGCCAATGGGAAATACCTCGTTTTCACTTCTCGCAGAAGCGACACCAAAGGCGGAGAAATCGACAAGGAAGGTGATTACAAATTTTACGAAGACGTTTACTACTCCAAATGGGATGAGGAATACGATGAGTGGACACTTTCTGAAAACCTAAAAGGAAACGTAAACACAGATAAGTACGATGCGGTGCTGAGCATTGCCCCAAGCGGAAAAGAGCTTTTCATCTACCGCAACAACGAAAGCAGTGCAGGCGACATTTTTGTCTCTAAGTACAGCGAACCGACAGAATCGTGGCGCGAGCCGCAAAAAATGCCGAAGCCGATCAACACGTCTTACTTCGAAGGCTCTGTGAGCATCACCGAAGATGGCGAAACGCTATACTTTATTTCCGAAAGGCAAGGCGGAATGGGCCGAGGTGACATCTACGTTTCTAAAAAGGAAAAGGAAGGCGAATGGAGCAAGCCAGAAAACCTCGGAGACATCATCAATACCGAAGACGATGAAAAATTTGTCTACATCCACCCCAACGGACGCACGCTCTACTTTGCCAGCAATGGCCACCAAACCATGGGCAGTTACGACATTTTCAAATCGGATTTCATCAACGGCCAGTGGTCGGTTCCGGTGAACCTCGGCTATCCGATAAACACAGTGAATGAAGAATCTACTTTTTCGCTCACGAAGGACAACCAGACGCTTTTGATCGCAGCGGAGTACGATGACAGCTATGGCGAGCGGGACATTTACAAAATTGATGTTTCCGACTACAACTTCATTTCGGGAGGCTACGACCAAAGCAATTTCTCAACCTTGAACCTACAGGTGAATGATGAAGAAGGCGAAGGTCTGCGAAAAGCGGATGTGAAGATTTACAACGCCATTTCCGGAAGGCTCATCACCACAGAAACAACGGACACTGATGGCTCTCTTCAAATCAACCTGCTCGGCAACCAACGCTACAAGGTCGAAGCGATTTTCAGAAGAAACGAGCCGACAATCAAAGAATTTGAACTCCCGCTGAACGATGGCGGACCGGCTGAGATGGATTTGGAGGTGAAGATTCAGACGTAGGGTAGGGATTGAGGTAATTAATGACGTTTGAAGTTACTTGCACAGGTCCTGAAACAAGTTCAGGACGGCCGTCTTCGGATTGACGGTTGTTGTAAGGTGGAATTAAGGCTATAACCACTGCTAGCCAATTGCCTATTGGGATTTGTTTTTTGGAATTTGAAATTTTCCTGTTTGCCCTTTGCCAATTGCTAGTTGCTCATTGCCCTTTGAATCGCCTATGCTTCCACTTCCGCTACTTTGCACAGTTCCACGAGCTTTTCTACGCAGAAATCGATTTCTTCCTTGGTTGTGAACTTGCTGAAAGAGAAACGAACGCTGGCGCGTTCAGGATCCAACGCATTGATGCCTTCCAAAACATGCGATCCTTTGGCAGCTCCCGATGAGCAGGCGCTTCCGCCAGAACATGCAATTCCTTCGATGTCCAGCAAAAACAGCAACATGGCCGAATTTGGGTTTTTCGGAAGGGTCACGTTCAAAACCGTGTAAAGACTGTCGGGGCTTTTTGAGTCACCGTTGAATTTCACTCCGGGAAGCTCCTCTTCCAGTCGCTTTACCATGTATTGCTTGATTCCTGAAACGTGTTTTTGGTGTTCTTCGAGATCGCGGTATGCAACGTCAAAAGCTTTGCTCAAGCCCACGATTCCGTAAACGTTTTCGGTTCCACCGCGGAGTTTGCGTTCCTGTCCGCCTCCGGTGATGAGAGCCGAAATTTTCAACTTCTTGTTGACGTACAAAAAGCCTATTCCCTTTGGCCCGTGAAATTTGTGTCCGGCACAGGTGATAAAGTCTACAGGCGTTTTCTCCAGGTCGATGGTGTAGTGACCCATCGTCTGCACCGTGTCAGAATGGAAGTATGCACCGTGCTCACGGCACATTGATCCCACTTTGTCGAGCGGCAAAAGATTGGCAATTTCGTTGTTGCCGTGCATCAGGCTCACCAGGGTTTTTTCATCTCCACTGATCATCTGTTCGAGATGCTCGAGGTCGATGTGTCCATCGGGAAGTAGATTCACATGGCTCACTTTCACGTGGCCCTGCTCTTCGAGAACTTCTGCTGTGCGGATTACCGCATTGTGTTCGATGGCTGAAGTGACAATGTGTGTGACACCCAAATCGTGGACTGCAGCCCGCATAGCCAGGTTGTCAGCTTCCGTGCCTCCGGAAGTAAAGCAGATTTCTCCAGGAGTAACGTTCAGCTTTTTGGCGATGTTTCTCCTTGCATTTTCAAGAGCCGTTTTGGTTTTTCTTCCAAACCCGTGGGTTGAAGAAGGGTTTCCAAAATTGTTGGTCATGTAAGGCATCATCGCTTCCAAAACCTCCTGATCGAGAGGAGTGGTTGCTGCATTGTCCAAATAAACTTTCATCGACTGTCTGATTAGTCGGCAATTTGCCGAATTTCATTCATTAACATTTCTGCCAGTTCGCTGGCACGATCCGAAGTATTGGCCTCCGAGTAGACCCGAATTATCGGTTCTGTGTTCGACTTTCTGAGGTGGACCCAACCGTCTTCAAAATCTATCTTCACACCGTCAGTGGTGTTCAACTCTTCGTTTACGAATTTCTCTTCTACCTGGTTTAGGATTTTGTCCACATCCGTTTCGGGCGTCAGCTGCACTTTTTGCTTCAGCATTTCATAATGTGGATAGGTTTCGCGAAGCTCTTTGCAGGACTTTCCGCTTTTGGCGAGATGCGTCAAAAAGAGCGCGATTCCCACCAATGCATCGCGTCCGTAGTGCAGTTCAGGGAAAATGATTCCCCCATTTCCTTCGCCACCGATGATGGCATCAGTCTCTTTCATCAATTCTACCACGTTTACTTCACCCACGGCACTGGCACTGTACTCGCCTCCGTGTTTTTGAGTGACATCGCGCAGCGCTCTCGAGCTCGAGAGATTGCTCACCGTGTTTCCACCACCGGCTTCGCCCAAAATGTAATCGGCAACAGCCACGAGTGTGTACTCTTCGCCAAACATACTTCCGTCTTCACTCACGAGAGCCAACCGGTCTACATCGGGGTCAACGGCCAGGCCGAGGTCACATTCTTCATCTTTCACTGTGCGCGAAAGATTCTCGAGGTTTTCTGCCAACGGCTCGGGATTGTGAGGGAATTCTCCCGAAGGCTCGGTGTAGAGCTCTACAACCTGATTCACTCCCAGAGCTTCCAAAAGTCGTGGAATGTAAAGTCCGCCAGAAGAGTTAACGCAATCGATGGCGATTTTGAAGTTCGCCTTTTTGATCGCTTCAACATCGACCCATTTCAGATCGAGAATTTTTTGAATGTGGTAAGCTCCGTATTCGTCATTTTGCGAATAGCCGCCAATGTTTTGCACTCCGCAGTAATTGATTTCCACATTTTCGGAAATCATCAAAACCTCGGCTCCTTCGGCCGCGGAGATAAACTCACCTTTGTGGTTGAGCAGTTTGAGGGCATTCCACTCTTTGGGATTGTGACTGGCTGTGAGAATAATGCCCGCATCGGCATTTTCGGCTGTCACGGCCATTTCTACTGTGGGCGTAGTGCTCAGCCCCAGGTCGATCACCTCGGCACCGAGCGCCTGCAGTGTTCCGACACAAATATTTCGCACCATTTCACCTGAAGTTCTGGCATCACGACCGATCACAACGGTGATTCGATCTCTTCCCATTTTGCGCTTCACGAAGGTGCAAAACGCTGAAGTAAATTTTACAATGTCCTGAGGTGTGAGTCCATCACCAGACTTCCCTCCTATCGTTCCCCGAATACCGGATATGGATTTTATTAATGTCACTTATTACCTGTATTTTTGCAGACGCAAAGGTAAAAGAATCACTCAAAACATTTGGGCTGTGAAAATGGCAAAACCAAAAGTAGTCAAGTGGTTGTGAATCAAACTTTGCAAAGAAATTTATCGGCAGGCTGTTTCGTTAGTACAGAAGCTAATGTTTTTGTTAGTTTCCTGTGGATAACAATCAACAGGCGGAGAAATTTCGGGAGGGGTCTTTTTTAAATTTGTTTAGAAGCCCTCTGAATTGGAGCGGTGCGGAAGAATAAAGAACCCGGGCCTAACCCATAAAAAAACGACTGAATGAGTGAAGAGGAGAGAAACCGCCAGGAAGAGTCAGAAATCTTTTTCCTGGTAAAGCGATACGAAGAGATGATCGCCAACAACGAGTCCTACTACTTCGATGTGGACCAGTTCGAAAATCTAATCGATTATTATTTTGACAGAAACAATCTGAAAGAGGCCGGCAAGGTGCTGCTCTACGCGCACGACCTGTTCCCGGACTCTACGGCTTTGCTGCTGCGAGAGGCACAATTGCTTTCTGCTGAGGGCAAGCTTACCAGAGCGTTAAACAAGCTTCGCAAGCTGCTGGCATTCGAGCCATTCAACGAGGACTTGCACGTCACCATGGCTACTATTTACAGTCAGCTTCGCGATCACAAACGCGCAATTGAACACTACGAGAGAGTGCTTCAGTTTGGCGACAGCGAAATGGCCAACGACATCTACATTGATCTGGCGATGGAGCACGAAAACAACAACGACTTTAACTCGGCCATCGCTGTGCTCAAAGAAGCACTGGAAAAGAATCCTGAGAACGAAACAGCCACTTACGAGTTGGCTTATTGCTACGAACGCACCGATCAGAGCGCGGAAGGAATCCAATATTACCAGCGTTTTTTGGACGATCATCCCTACTCTTTCACCGCCTGGTACAACCTTGGGAATGCATTCCAAAAGCTGGAACTTTACGAAAAGTCAATCGATGCTTATGATTTTAGCCTGGCCATTGACGATAGTTTTAGCCCTGCAAATTTCAACAAGGCCAATGCGCTGATCAAACTCGATAAGTATCGCGAGGCCATCGAATGTTTTGAAGAAGTGATTGCCGTTGAAGGCGAATCGCCCACGACTTTTTGCATGATTGGCGAATGCCACGAAAACATGCTACAGTATGAGTGGGCCGAACACTTCTACAAAAGAGCACTCGAGAAGGACAGCTCTTTTCCCGATGCCTTTATCGGTCTTGGAGTTATTCGCGATTTGAAAGGAAATACTCAGCAGGCATTGCCATACTTTGAACAGGCTCTGAAGGCCGATCCGACCAATGTCGATTTCATGCTCATTACGGCCACGGCACTTAAAAAGTGCAACCGTATTGATGCCGCAGAGAATCTGTATCTCGAAATTTTAAAAATTGACAAGCAGTGCGAGGACGCCTGGCTCGATTACTCTGAACTACTGGCAAATGAGGACCGGCTGGAGT
Organism: Halocola ammonii; assembly: GCF_049334165.1. Classification (NCBI taxonomy): domain Bacteria; kingdom Pseudomonadati; phylum Bacteroidota; class Flavobacteriia; order Flavobacteriales; family Halocolacceae; genus Halocola; species Halocola ammonii. Next base: position 335,634 of record NZ_JBEGHD010000002.1, on the reverse strand, counting down.
CGGCTCTGGAGGTTTTGGAAAACGGAATAAAAGAAATGTCTGACCAAAGCCTTGTGCTCAAGTTTAGAAAAGTTGCTTACTTGCACCAGAATTTACACCAGAAGGAGGCTTTCGAATTGCTGGAGGCGCTGCTGGAAAAGGAATCAGAGAAGATTGCCGAGCTCACCAGCTTCTACCCAGAAATCGAAAAGGAGAAATCCTTCGGTAACCTGATGAACCTATACAAAAAGAATAAATGAATTACCATCTCAACCATATCCCTGAAAGAACGGAAAAGCCCCGCTCCAAGGGCCTAACCATGGTAATGGATAAAGGTTATAGTTTGCGCGAAGCAGAAAACATGATCGAGCGAAATGGAGAGTTGACCGACATCGTGAAACTCGGTTTCGGAACGTCCTACATCTCCAAAAACCTCAAGGAAAAAGTTAAGCTCTACCGCGATGCAGGTATCAAAGTTTACCTCGGAGGAACGCTCTTCGAAGCTTTTTACATCCGCGGCCAGCTGGACGATTACAAAAAGGTGCTCGAAGATTACGGTATCGACACCGTGGAGGTATCGGATGGGTCGATGGAAATTCCGCACAACAAGAAGTGTGAAGTGATTCACGACTTGTCAAAAAATTTCACAGTACTTTCTGAAGTTGGTTCTAAAGAAGAGGGAATCCTCATCAGCCCTGCCAAGTGGATTCGCATGATGAACACCGAGCTGAAAGCCGGAAGCTGGAAAGTGATTGCTGAAGCCCGCGAAAGCGGAACGGTTGGGATTTACCGTCCAAATGGAACGGCACATACAATCCTGATCAACAAAATTCTCTCGAAGGTAGACCGCGATGATATTCTGTGGGAAGCTCCGCAAAAAGCGCAGCAGGTTTGGTTTATCAAACTCCTCGGAGCTAATGTAAACCTCGGAAACATAGCCGGTTCTGATGTGATCCCATTGGAAACACTCCGCCTAGGACTCAGGGGTGACACTTTCTTCGAGTTTTTACCTGAAGAGGTAGCGCAAAACTCGCACGCAGGAACCGATTCTTAAACTTTTATTCTCAACCGAAGATGAAGGAAATCACTCCAAAAGAGCTCAAAGAGAAGCTGGATAACAAAGAGGAAATTCAGGTGATCGATGTTCGTGACGATCACGAAGTGGACATCTGCAACATTGGAGGGAAGCAAATTCCCATGAGCGAGGTGATGAGCCACGTGGATGAAATCCGCAAGGACATTCCCGTGGTGGTTCATTGCAGAGCAGGCGCGAGATCAGCCGCTGTCATCACAGCGCTGGAGCAAAAGTACGGGATGGACAATCTATACAACCTCACTGGTGGAATTCTCGCCTGGGCCGATGAAGTAGATCCATCGCTCGAGAAATATTAAGCATGACACGCGCAGCCATTTACACGTCTTTCATTTTTCTCATTCTGGGACTCATCGGCTGGATTGTAAATCAGTTTGTGGCCACTGAAGAAGTTGTTGGCGCTGCCGTAAACGGATTGTTCGTTGGCTTTTACCTCATCCAGTTTGGCTTGCTGGTGCGACAAAGCACTTACCTCAAGCGCATCGCCTTCGTGCTGATTGCAGTGGCGGGATTTATTCTGGCTGGCGTAGGCGGCTACTACATGTCGGAGTTTCATCCGAGAGGTCCTGTGCTATTCACTATCGGGCAAGGCTTGGTTGCGCTGAGCTACACACTCTGGATTGTTTTGAAAAAAGAAAAACACCCCATTGATTTGCTCAAGTACATGTGGGTCGTTGGCTTTTGCCTCTCAGTTACCGACATCAACTACGACCTCTTTCCGGGTCCCTGGCTCGACTTCCTTTGGTTTGCAGCGTTCGTTGGAGTAGCCATTTTCAATTCCAAAAAGGAGTTGGAGAAGGTGGAGAAGTAATTTTTTGGGCCTCTGATAATCGCTTTATTCATTCACTTTCATTTCCCTTACTTTTACCGCAAAATTTTAGATTCATGGCGAAACGCGGAACTGCTGGTTACTTACTGATTACATTGAAAGGAATGGCGATGGGCGCGGCAGATGTGGTACCCGGAGTTTCAGGAGGAACCATTGCCTTCATCACAGGCATTTACGAAGAGCTGCTCACCAGTATAAGCCGCATTGACGCGAGCCTGTTCAAAAAAGTAAAAACTGAAGGTATTAGCGGAACCTGGAAACACCTCAACGGCAATTTTCTCATAGCGCTGTTTCTCGGGATTTTGATCAGTATCGCAAGCCTGGCTAAGCTGCTCACCTTTTTGCTTGAAGAGTATCCTATTCACCTTTGGTCGTTTTTCTTCGGGTTGATCTTCGCCTCCATTTTTCTCGTTGGCAGAAAAGTAAATAAGTGGTCTGTCGGTCCGATCATCGGCCTGATTGCCGGAACTGCCATTGCTTACCTCATCACTATCGCCTCGCCTTCTGCCGGAAGTCAGAGCACAGCCTACATTTTTATGTGCGGGATGATCGCCATCACCGCCATGATTTTGCCGGGAATTTCCGGTAGTTTCATCTTGCTTTTGCTCGGTGCTTACCAAACGATTCTGAATAGCGTGAGCGATTTAGTTTCGGCCATAAAAGACGGAGCCTGGGACATAGCTGGAGAAAATGGAATTCGCATTGGAGTTTTTGGAGCGGGCTGCCTAATCGGACTGGTGGCTTTCTCGAAAGTACTCAAGTGGATGTTCAGCAAAGCGCACGACCTCACCATTGCCGTGCTCACCGGTTTTTTAATCGGATCACTCAACAAAGTGTGGCCCTGGAAAGAAGACGTGGAAGTTTACGTGAAACATCCCGGAGAGCCCGATGAGGAAGTGATTCCATTGGTGCAAAACAACGTGACTCCCGGAGAGTTTGCACACATCAACGAAGTTGACAGTCACCTCACCTGGGCCATCGGCTTGTGTCTTGTGGGAATGATTTTAATCGCTGTTTTGGGGTATTTTTCACCGGAGAATCAGAAGGAGAAAGTTTCTTAGGAAACAGTTGGCAGTTGGCAGTTGGCAGTTGGCAGTTGGCAAAGAAAAACCTCAGCTATCCCCCACAACTTTGTTTCCACCTTGTCTCCAAAGAAACTCCGAAAATTCCAAGCACCAAAACCCAAAATCCAAAATGGCAACTGGCAGGAAAGTCGAGCCCGACAACTTTACCTCAATTCCAAAATCATTAACCGGCCGGAATTCACAAAAAACACCTCGAACTATTTTAGATTCTCGACAACAAAATCTACTCCCCCTCAAGCCAGCTTTTGAATTCCTGCGTTCGTTCACGGCTCACTAAGAGGTCATCGTCATCAATGCCTTTGAGCTTGAGCTTTAGGCGGCTTCCGGACCATACCACAATTTCTTCGATGGCGTCCATCGCAGCGATGTACTTTCGGTTGACTCTGAAAAATTTGGCGGGATCGAGCACGTCTTCGAGATGATCCAATGAAAAATCGATGGCGTAGTTGCGGCCTTTTCCGGCACAGAGAAACGTAGCTTTTTGCATGCTGTAGAAGGCAGAAACTTCGTCCGCCTCCACCCGCTTCAGCTTGTCGCCCACTTTCACCACAAATCGGTTTTTATGCTGCGACTTGATTTCGCTGAGCGCTTTTGCCAAAGCCTGAGAATCGTAAGTCTGTTCTTTGCCATTCCACTTTTTGAACTTTTCGAGGGCAGCGCAAAGCTCGTCTTCATCCATCGGCTTCAGCAGGTAATCGATTCCGTTTGCCTTGAAAGCTCGAATGGCGTACTGGTCGTAAGCTGTAGTGAAAATGATTGCCGAATCTATCGTTACCGACTCGTAAATCTCGAAGCTGAGTCCATCGGCCAGCTGGATGTCTGAAAAAATCAGGTCGGGATGTGCATTTTCTCCGAGCCAATTTAAAGAGTCTTTCACCGACTCGAGTTCGCCAACCACTTCTATTGAAGGATCGCAGATTTCAATCAGCGATCTCAGCCTGCGTGCAGCTCGTTTTTCATCCTCAATAATCAGTGCTGTGGCCATCAATCTTCAATTTTTAAAAGTGGAAAAACCACGCGAAAAGTATCCTGATTTTCTTCGACTTTCACATCCTTGTCTGTCAGCGACTGGTATCGCGCACGAATGTTCTGAAGTCCCACGCGCTTGCTGTTTTCACCTGCAGACTTTCGTTGAATTTTGTTCTCGACTACCGCAAAGTCACCTTCGCGATAGATTTTCACACTCAGTGGATGAGTAGAAGAAACCTCGTTGTGCTTCACTGCATTTTCTAAGAGCATTTGAAAAACCATCGGCACCACCATCAGGTCTTCCTGTGGCTCGAGGTCAAGTTCGAGCTTTAGATTTTCCTCAAATCTGATTTGCAAAAGGAAAAGGTAAGCTTCCAAAAATTCCAGTTCGTGACTGAGTGTAACCAGTTCTTTGTCTTTGCTGTCGAGCACGTAGCGATAAACCTCACTGAGCTGTCGGATAAATCGAACCGCCAGTTTTTGGTCTTCGTAAACCAGTGAGCTCAGCACGTTCAGGCTGTTGAACAAAAAGTGTGGGTTGATCTGATTGCGCAGCGACTCGTACTTGTAGAGGTTCATCTCAGCCTTGTACTTTTCGGCTTCGAGCGCTGAAGTTCGCCAGGAGTGCAGAAACCCTATCGAAGTGAGAATCAGAGAAATGATAAAAGAAATGCTGACTGCGATCATTCCATTGTAAAAGGCCCACCTGCCGAGGTTTGAGGGCATGCCTCCGTTCACAGCAAGGTTGAACAAAAAATTGACCACGAGAATGGCAATGAAAGAATAAGAGATCAAAAAAAACAGACCAAGGAAAAATCGCTTGAGCGGCTTTTCTACCCAACTGATCTTGTCATCGAGCTTGTCGATGATCCACCCGTTGCCATACCACTGTGTGTACCAGATGGTGGCCGACCAAAGCGTTCCGACCAGTGCTTCTCTGACATTGTCGAAGCCGCCCATAAAAAAATAGGCTGCCGCAACGCTGATCACGAAAACGAGGATCAGCATCTTCCAGCTAAATCCCTGGAGCGTGAGATCCTCTCCTATGCCTTTTTCCTCAGCCATTGTCTTCTTCTTCGTTCATGTACTTTTTGATCTTGCGCTGTTCCCACTGCTCGGAGAAAAACCAGTTGCGACCAAACACTCCAACTCCGTGAATGAGGAGACCGATTCCCCAACCGAGTAGCGGCCAGTAAAACCACCAGTGGCCGGGCGCAGTCACAAGGTTAAGCAAAAATAAACCGATGTTGACCGCGATGTATGCGAGCAAGTGACCGTAGAATCCCTTTTCCTCTTCCACTCGTTGCTTCGCTCTCTGATAGCGATCGTTGTAAAGTTTTTCGTGATTGTCCATTTTAGTAAAGTTTGTTTCTTCAAAAGTGGACTTTACTACCGCTCTTTGAAAACCAAAATGGACGGGTTGAAGAATTTAGTGGACGAGCCGTAAAGAGAGGCGCTGAGCTGTTTTCAAATTAGCCTTTGAAATCGGATTTTTCGTGAGAACCATCGCAAAATGGCTTGTTGCCCGATGCTCCACAACGACAGAATGCCGTCACTTTTTCGAGCTCCTTTTCATCTCCTTTGTGGCTGAGTTTCACTTTTCCGTAGACCATGAGCGGCCCGTTTTCCATTGTTTCTACTTTCGTGATTCCCTGATTCTCCATGTCTTCTTTAGTGTTTTCTGGTTTTCCTTCTTCATTAAAATAATACTGCAGAGCGCCAGACGGGCATTGCTTCACTTGTTTGGCAATCGTCTCCGACTCTTCGTTTTCCGGTTGGATCCACGGTTTTTCTTTTGGTTTAAAAACGTGAGGCAGCCCTTTGTAACAGCGCTCACTGTGGATGCATTTGTGAGGCTTCCAGATTACGGTCACCTCTCCGTTTGAGTATTCTTTTTCTATGGCTTTCATAAGTATGGTTTTAATGCCGGCTCAATTCGGTCGGCTTCACTTTTTAAAAATGCTCGATGCTCGTGAAAATCCGAAGGACTCACGTGCTTAAAGATAAAACTTAAAAAAGGATTGAGCGCTGCGCCTTTGTGGCGGATGTAGCAGCTTGCATTTACCGGCACTGCGCCCACTGTGTTTTTTATTTCCATTGCGGAGCGGCCAAAAATCACTTTCGACTTTCGCTCGTTTATAGCCTCGCGGATGTATTCGTAAAGCATGCGCTGATAAACGGCAAGCTCGAAGTTGTATTCGTAATCGATGCCAACAAAGTGTGCTTCCAGCTCATCGCGATGGAGCCAAAGCGACTGAAAGGCGATCAGCTTATCCTCGAAGAAGTAGCCGTAAATTCGATAGCGGTCAGGAAGATTCTCAAGCAGTGACTGAAACATCTCGAAGTTGTAGTAGCCAATCCCGAAACTTGCCCGGGAAATCACCTGCTGGTATAGCTCTTCAATTCTATCGTGATAATTCTTTATGTCCGAAGTATTCATCTTTTTCACCTCAAGCGTTTCAGACTTTTTAAAAGCTGCGTTGGCTTTCGTTCGGTATTTGGATCGAAGGGCATTGAGATAATCTTTCAGCGATTTCCACTCCGGAAAAACGGGCATCATCATGTTGGGCTCCACGCAAAATGGAGTGAAACCATCCTTTTCAAGATCGAACTTTTCCGGGCTTTTAGGAGAGTAGAAATCTTTAAGAAGCACGGCAGAAATATTCTTTTTCTCCAGCTGTCGCAAAAAATCCGTAGCAGCCAAAAGTGCCTTGCTTTGTAGTTCTCTTTCGATATTCATGGAAAAGTAAAACCCAAGCTCCCCTGTGGTAAAGGGACTTCCGCAGATCAATAACCTGAAGTCAAAACTTTTTCCTCCTCCGCTCAGAGCAGTCACAGCCTTCTCGAGCACTCCAAACCGTTGTCGAAGGCGCTCCACAGCTTCTTTGGTTTGAACAGTGATCAAGTGAAAAGCTGCAATACCAATGACTTTTTCTCCTCTTTCAAAAACAACAAACCGATGTTCGAGCCGATCGCTTAAAGCCTCGTTCTCAACCTTGAGGTAGTCCGAACTGAGAAAAACCGGGACATCCTTTTCAAACTGCCTCCAACTTTCGGTCTCCAATACAGCCGTGGAGTCGTATACAGAAAACTGTAACTGATCGGAGTGGGCAGCCTTTACAGGAATGCCAGAAGCAATCTTAGAGTTGGGGAGAAAGTTTTTCATTGATGGGGTTAACTTAAACAAATCTTATTTGTTTGAAACTGCGATTTAATTCTACGGCAATAAAAGTGAAAATTGATACCGTTTTAAAAAAGAGACTCATTCAAATAGTTTCTATATTTAGAAACTTTTACTATCTTTACCGCACTTAACACTTACCTTCATGAGATACTTTCAGACGGAGTTTCTAGAAGAGGCCAGGAGTTTTTTAAAGACACTTCAATCCAAAACTGCTAAAAAGGTTTTCTACAACATAGATTTAGCCGAACAAACTAATGACCCCAGACTTTTCAAAAAACTTCAGGATGACATTTGGGAATTCCGTACGCGACACGGGGGTCTCCAGGTGAGACTTCTAGCGTTCTGGGACAAAACCGGAGATAAAGAGACACTGGTAGTGGCCACACATGGTTTCATAAAAAAAGTTGATAAGGTACCAGCTAATGAAATCAAACGAGCGGTTAGATTGAAAGAAGAATTCTTTAAATAATACAAAATCAGCAACAACATGACACCCAAGAAAACAAAAACCTACACACTTTCCGAGATGAAAGATGAATTCATTGGTAAAGTTGGAGACATCGAAAGAGATGAATATGAGTACGAGCTCCGCATGGAAATTTTGGGAAAAATGATTAGAGCGGCTAGAAAAGAACGTAAGCTCACTCAAGAGCAACTTGGAAGTCTGGTAGGAGTGAAAAAAGCACAAATTTCGAAACTAGAGAGCAGTGCCAACAGCGCCACTATCGAAACAATTTTAAAGGTGTTTAAGGCACTCAAGGCCGAAATAAACTTCAGTGTAAAGCTCGAAGATAGCTTTTTGAAACTTAGCTAGTTCTATTTCCACAGTTTGAAGCCACGAGTTGTATTTTTGCACAAGAAATGACTACTAAAGCAGATCATACCAAACCGATTGTTTTTTACGATGGCACTTGCGGCTTTTGTAACCGCACGGTGAACTTGCTTCTCGAAGCCGACCGCGAGGGCAATCTGCGCTACGCAGCTCTTCAGGGGAAAACAGCTGAAGAATTGCTACCAAAAGACTTGCGCGAAGACCTGGACACTTTTGTGCTTTGGGACGGTGAAACTTCTCACACCAAATCTGATGCTGCCCTGGAGGTGATTCGATATCTCCCTAAAAGACATCGGTGGTTGCGCATTTTTCGATTCATCCCAGGGTTTATAAGGAATGGTGTTTATAGCCTGATCGCCAAGTACCGCTATCGCATTTTTGGGAGAATCCAAAGCTGCAGACTTCCCGAGCCCGATCAAAGAGTGCTGTTTCTGCCTTAAGGCAACGTTAATCTTTAATTCTTGTTAAGTTCCAAACATTGTGCTCTCCTAGGGAATCAAAAGCCATTTTAAAATCGGTTTCGTTCTTCGTGGTTATTGGATAAGCAACTCCTAATATACCATGTGATTCTTTGCCATATCCGAACAAGAACACGTCCTTTCCTTTAACATTTCGAATCTCCCATGTAGTTTCCGACTCGAGAACTTTCCCATCCGGAAAACTATCCACTAATTTCGCTTTTCCCTGATTGTACAAATACAAATATTGTGAACGATCTACTAGGCTATCTGTCAAGTAAATAGTATCCGCATTCATTTTGATGAGCTCAGTTCTCCATACCTGAACGGAGTTCATATCATCTATTGGGTTGACACCGCAGGAGATGATACCTACTAGCCAAAGCATTATTGCAAGCATTATTTTTTCCATGTACTCAAAACTCAGCAACTACTCACTGTCGGCATATTCTTCCATTTCCTCTGGATTCTTGTTCGCGTTTCTGATCTTGTAGAAAACCGCAGCAAGGAAATAGAGCAACACTAAAATAGATCCGATGAGTGAAATCGTTAGGCCAGCCTGATAGGATTGTGGCTCAAACTTAAACTCAATCTTGTGATCACCGGCAGGCACTTCCATTGCGCGCAGGAGGTAATTGGCTCTGAAATAATCCACTTTTTCTCCATCCACGTAAGCATTCCATCCTTTAGGATAGTAAATTTCTGAGAAAACAGCCACTTGCTTTTGTGAAGCTGACGATCGGTAAACAAGGTGATTTGGCTCATAACTCTCCAATCTGATGCTCGCTGTCGAGTCGACTCCTGCTGTAGATACTTTATCCTTAAAACGCTCGTCAACTATTGCAGTCGTTTCCGGATCGAAATCGGAAAGTGCGTTCATCTCGGCATCGGCATTTGGCACCCAATTGATATCCTGCACAAACCACGCATTACCCATGGCAAATGGATTTTCGATTGGTGCAGACTCTGGCCCTGCAATAATATACTTTGTATTGAGCATGTTGATCACCGGCACTCGCTCTAATGCTCCCATGATTCCAAACTGATTGGCATTTTGAGAAATCGACTGAATTTCTCCCTGAAGCTGAAAGTCGATCAACTCCTGAAAGCGCTTTAGCTTAGCTCCGTGGTAGCCACCAATCGACTTATGGAAATAACTTGTTCGCCCATCGGCAAATGGGTTTCGCATGTTCAGCACGCGATAGTTCGTATTGGCGTTGAGTGCTGCAAACTTCGCGGCTGTTTCTACGCGGGACTGTATGGGCCTGCTGATGTCGTATTTTTTCTCAGCCGATTCCACTCGCTGGCTGGTTTTCTTTTGGAAATCATTAACGCGAGATTTTTCCTGCTCCAGAATTTGCATGTCAACCGGATTGGCTTCGAAAGGGAAAGCTTTCTCATCTGGCTTCACGTAATGCACGAAATCTCCACCCTGTCTGTCGCTGTTGAGATATCTGCGATCAACGCCCCACAAGTCGGCCAAAACCAAAATCCCGATGACACCGAGCGCAATCCTCCGGTCAAGTACTTTTAGCAAAACAAGCAAAAGGAAAACTGCTGCACCAATCACAAAAAACAGTGATCGCAGCGCATCGGATTTAAAAATTTCAACACGGGCATCAATCAGCTGCTCCTGCATGTTGTCGATGTAGTTTACCATCTGCATGTTGCCCTCTTCCTGAGCCTGAATGGCCGCATCGTCAAGCTGCTGAACTTCGCGCTCTGCCATAAAATCGAAGAACGAAGTTGGAGTCGCTACAATGATGATAAAAACCCCGATAAATGCTCCTCCGGTGATCAACAACTTTTTTCTAATGCTTTCGCGGAAAGCTTTGTCGAAGAGAAACTCATTGAGGAAAATCATTGCCATCATCGGCATGGCCACCTGCACCGTAACGAGCATCATTTTAGTATCTCGGAACTTCGTGTAGTACGGGAAGTTTTCGAGGAACCATCCCTGCAGTCCATCGGTTTGTTTCCATGCCAGCGCAATGGCCAAAAGGGTCATGGCCAGCAGAGCCCACTTGATGCAGTCCCTGCTGAGGACAATTCCTAAAATGAAAAGAAAAACGATGATCGCTCCAAAATAAAAAGCACCTCCGGTAAAAAGCTGATCACCCCAATAGCTCGATTGCTGAGCGAGATTTTCGCGGTAATTCCTGTCGATGGTTTGCATGGCTTCCGGGTGATTACCTAGTCGGCCGGACTTCCCGCCTTTTACGTTAGGAATCAAAAGCGAAAAGACTTCTCCTTTAGCCATGCTGTATTGCAGGATGTAATCTTTGTCGAGACCTTCTTCAGCAATACGATCCGACTGACTTTCTTCTTCCATCGTCAGCTCGCTTTCGCCCCGGGTGGTATACTTGCTGTATTCGTAGGTTCCTACTATGTTTCCGTAGTTGGGTAAAAAAGCCAAAAACGCAGCCACCAACAACACTCCGGCTGCTTTCAGCAAGTGAGGTATTTTTTTAGCAACGATCAATCTCACGGCTTCCACAATCCCCACAAGAACCACCAAAAACAGCAGGTAGTAAGTCATTTGAAGGTGATTAGCCGCCAGGTGAAAACCGAGAAAAAGTGCGGTTAGCGCACCTCCAAAAAAGAGACCTCTTCGGGTTGTGTAAAGTATCCCTCCAATCACTGCAGGCATGTAGGCCAGCGCATGTATTTTCCCAGTGTGCCCTGCTCCGAGGTAGAGAATGTTGATCGAGGCAAAGCCAAAAGCGATACCGCCAACAATGGCAAGCCAGGGCTTTATCCTAAGGCAAAGCCCCAGAATGAAAAAGGAAAGCATTCCGACAAAAACAGTTCCCGGTCCGCTCGAAAGTCCGAGACGAACGACTCTAGTGAGTTCTTTCACCAAATTTGTCCCATAGCTCACGCTTATTTGGTAAGCCGGCATTCCGCCAAACATGCTGTTAGTCCACAGCGGTTCCTCTCCTACTTGCTCTCTAAAGTCGTTAATTTCGTGAGACATCCCGCGCCAGTTTTCAATATCACCCTGACGAAGGTCGTATCCATCGAGTGTGGGTTGGAAAAAGAAAATGGAGAGTATCAAAAAAATGATCACTGCGGAGACGTACGGCAGTGTCTTCATTAATAATTTCATATCCTAACAGCAATTTGGTAAGAGAGCCGGAAAGATAGAAAATCGATGGGAAGGTGAAATAGAAAGTTGAAAGATTGGGGAAAAGTCGCACGAAGCAACCTCGGAAATCACTAGTCGACTTCTTCGAAATCTACGTATTCGCCAACACGGTGATCGTCTTTTTGAGAGCGGTGTTTGTTGCTGTTGTATTCGATGGTGACGTCTCCTTCTTTTCGTCTGTCGTTAGACTGGTTTTGGCGCGATTGCTTGTGCATATTTTTACGCATGCGATCTGCCGTTTTGCGCATCAGCCAGGGAGCCACCAGTTTCATAATCCAGCGAAACAGGTAAAACACTCCGACAATGATGACAAGTGTTCTCAAGAAATTTACAAAACCGGCTTCAAAATGCATTTAACGAGTTCTTTAAAAAATAACGCTCCACAAAGGTACATTGTTTTCGCGGAGAAATGAACCACAGCCAATCGCTCAGAGGCAAAAATCTGTTAACCTTTTCCGGCCTCAACACGGAGTTTTCTGGTTCGCCAGGTGAGTAGCGCCACGACAATCAGCAAGCCAACACAAATCGCCCAAAGTGTTTTGAAACCGAAATCTTCGGCCAACTTCATCCCCAGTGTAGGAGCGGCAATGTGGGAGAGCGAGAAACTCATTCCGTAAAGCCCCATGTATCGTCCGCGAAGATGATCTGGCGCCAAATCCAACGCAAGCGAAGAGGTAAAAGGCAGGTAGAAAAGCTCACCGATGGTGATGAACAAAATGAATCCGATACTCAGCGTCCACACACTGAACTCCGGGAGAAGAAAAACGGCAAAAGCTAAAGCGCTCAGCAAACTACCCACAATAATCACGTAGGACAAGATGCTCTTTTCGTAGCGTTGCACCAGTGGCATCTCTATTAAAACCAAAAGTAAACCATTGGCTGCCATGAGAATCCCAATCTCCTCTTTGGTAAGCGAAAAGTCTTTTTCAAGAAAGAGTGGCACGGAAAAAAACAACTGGAAAAATGCCAGCGACCAGAGCAAAACTCCAGCGGTCATCCAAAGAAAAGCCGGTGAATATTTCACTTTAAGCAGTTCTGCAGCTTCGGTTTTTGGAGCTGCATTCTTAGCTTGTCTGTCGCGGTAATCTTTCAAAGCCCAGCGCAGGAAGAATGCCGCTGCAATGCACGTCAAACCATCGATCAGGAAAAGCCAACTAAAACCAATATTGTGCGCTACCACTCCGCCAATAGCCGGCCCGATAGCAAAACCTAAGTTGATTGCCAGTCGGATGAGAGCGATCGAGCGAGTGCGAGTTCCTTCGTTGGCCAAGTCTCCAACGGCAGCCATGTTTGCCGGTCGAAAAGCATCACCGGTGGCAGAAGTCAAAAACGTGAGCAGGCAAAGCATGGGCAGCGTTTCGCCAAACATGAGGAGAATGAAAAATCCACCGCTGATTAACAGTGAGAGAAACTGAACCCGGAGGTAGCCTACCTTGTCAGCAAGGCGTCCACCGATCCACGTACCGACCAGGCTTCCAACTCCAAAACTGCTCAAAACCCAACCAGCCGACTCATAGGTAAACCCCAATTCGCTCGTAAGGTAAAGCGACATAAAAGGCAAAACCATGGTCCCGCTTCGATTGATCAGAAGTACTAAAGCCAAAATCCAGACAGGCTTTGACAAACCTGAAAACGAATTGCGATATATTCTGATTGACTTTTTGAGCATCTGGATTAAAGTGAAAAAGAGCCTGTAAAAGTACTGCGATTTATCACTAAAGAATCAATGTTTCAGAAAACTCAATGTTAAAACTTGCTTAATTGAATCGATCAAAAACTAACTTTGAGAGAAGTTAAAATCGTAGTGCTATGTATTCACGAACCCTCTTGCTCACTTTTTTGGCAATGGCTTTTCTCCTCTCGTGTTCAAACTCTAAATCAACCACCGAGGAGCAGTGCATCGACCCTGAGAAAATAAACCCTGAAGCGACCTGTCTGATGATTTACTCACCCGTTTGCGGTTGTGATGGAGAAACCTACAGCAACGAATGCGTGGCCGAAGCTGCAGGAGTTTTGAGATGGGAGCCTGGTGAGTGTGAATGACCAGAAAATTGAGCACCTAAGTCATTCAATTCCGCAGAGATCGAAACAATAATTCTATGGGATTGGTTTTAATGAAAACGATCAAAATGGCAGCTAACCAACCAAACAAAGTCGAAATTGATGTGCGCCAAAAATGGGAGGAACTTTCTTCAAAGTTTTGCGACAATGAGGAGTTGCGAAGTACTTTCTTAAAAGAAATCGAAAAGCAGTATCTCGGCAAAAAGCGCCACTATCACACCTTAACTCATCTTGAATACATGTTTTCGCGCATGGAGGAAGTCAGGGATAAGTTGAAGGATCCCGAGATGTTTGAGTTTGCCATTTTCTATCACGATCTTATTTACAAAATCCAGAGAAAAGACAACGAGGAACAAAGTGCTAAGCTGGCAAAAGAGCGGCTTTTGAAGCTTGGTGTGGATGAAGAAAGAGCCGAGCACTGCAAAAAACTCATAGAATCTACCGAAACAAACGATCCTCAGGAAGTACCCGATTCCGACTATTTAAATGATATTGACCTGGGAATTCTCGGTGAGTCGCCAGAGCGTTATAAAGATTACACAGCTAAGATCCGAAAGGAATTTTCAGTTTATCCTGACTTTCTCTTTAATCCGGGTAGAAAAAATGTACTCAACCATTTTTTAGAAAGAGAAAACATCTATCAGACAGAGCATTTCAGAGAAAAACTTGAGGATCAGGCTCGTAAAAATATCAGCAAAGAGCTCGAAGTGCTATAATTTCTTTGTTTTCCACATCGGTTGTTAATTAATCTATTGACAACCCTTTCACTACTCTTTTAATTTCCACTAATTTTCAGGCTGTTCTATTTTTGGTGAAACTTTTTTGCGTGATTTACGCAAAAGCCAAACTTCAGGGAAGCCGAAAACTGACAATTAGAGTAGGCACCTTAATTTAAATCTTAAATCGCTATGAACGCAGAAGAAGGAATCATTGCCGGACTTGGAGCTGGCGTCATGATCATTTATCTCGCTATTCTACTCCTCACTATCATCTCATTGTGGAAGATATTCACTAAAGCAGGTAAACCCGGATGGGCAGCAATTATCCCAATCTACAACGCTATCGTAATACTCCAGATAATTGGAAAGCCACTTTGGTGGATTGTTTTATTTCTTATTCCAATTGTAAACGTAATTTTTTCAATTTGGGCTACAAACCTGCTAGCCAAGAGCTTTGGTAAGTCAGAAGGTTTTACTGTAGGAATGATTTTTCTTCCTTTTATATTTTACCCGATACTCGGCTTTGGATCTGCAGAGTATCAAGGCCCTTCGGCCGCTGAGGCGCAAAATCACAACGATTCACTCGATGCTTAAGTAACTCAACGCATTATTTAGATACAGCAACTTATATTTTTTAAAAAGCGGCAGCCAATTTTTGGTTGTCGCTTTTTTTTAAGGTCTGTTTCAAAAAACAATTTGAGGAGATGTCAATTTAAATTAAGTAACCAACATCGTCACACATCATGAACGTTACTCAAAAACTCATCAAAGACCATCTCGTGGAAGGCGAGATGACTCCTGGAAAAGAAATTGGACTTAAAATAGATCAGGTGTTGCAGCAGGATGCCACCGGAACTTTGATAATGCTCGAGCTAGAAGCAGTTGGTCTCGACAGAACGCAAGCAGAAGTAGCCGTGCAGTACGTTGACCACAACTTGCTTCAAACAGATTTTAAAAATGCGGATGACCACAACTATCTACAAGCCAGTTCTGCGAAGCTAGGTTATTGGTTTAGCCGTGCCGGCAATGGAATCAGTCACGTAGTTCACATGGAGCGTTTCGGAATTCCGGGCAAAACACTTCTCGGTTCAGACAGTCACACTCCGGCAGGAGGAGGATTGGGAATGCTGGCGATAGGCACAGGAGGACTGGATGTGGCCATGGCCTCTGCAGGAAAACCTTACTTTGTGAAAATGCCCAAAGTATTGGGCGTGAAGCTCACTGGCGAATTGCCCGACTGGGTGAGCGCCAAAGATCTGGTGCTCGAGATGTTGAGACGCTACGATGTGAAAGGGTGCGTGAATCACGTCATTGAATATTACGGACCTGGAGTAAAAAACCTCTCCACCTGGGACAGACATGTGATCGCTAACATGGGAACTGAAATGGGCGCTACTTCAACCGTTTTTCCATCAGATGAAATCACAAAAGACTTTTTGCGCCAACAAAACAGAGAAAAAGACTGGGTCGAGATCAAAGCAGATGAAGGTGCAAGCTACGATGCACACGAGGAAATTGACATGTCCAAACTCGTTCCACTGATTGCCAGACCAAGTAGTCCGGGCGATGTGGTGCCAGTTACGAAAGTCGAGGGAAAAGAAGTGGCTCAGGTACTCATTGGATCCTCTGCTAATCCTGGACTTAGAGATTTTTCCATTCCAGCAGATATTTTGGAAGACAAAACGATCGATGATCGCACTGCGCTGGACATCAACCCTTCTTCCCGACAAACTTACCACAACCTCATCCGAACTGGCAGACTCGCCAAAATCATCAACTCGGGAGCAAGAATACAGCAGGCCGGATGTATGGGTTGTATTGGAATGGGACAAGCCCCACCAAGCGGAAGCATTAGCCTGAGAACGATGCCGAGAAATTTCCCCGGACGATCTGGAACAATCGATGACAAAGTTTACCTGTGCAGTCCGGAAACCGCTACTGCAGCAGCACTTACAGGAAAAATCACTGATCCCAGAAAACTCGAAGAGCTCTTCAACATGAGCTATCCGCAATGGGAAGAACCCGAAGACATTCGGATCAACACACAAATGCTGACTCCACCGAAAGACGAGGAAGATGCAGCAAAAATCAAGATCGAAAAAGGTCCAAATATCAAAACGCTTCCGGAGTTTGACGACTTGCAGGACGAGATCAACGTGCCGGTGATTTTAAAAATGGACGACAACATTTCCACTGATGAAATCCTTAAAGCTGGCAGTGATGTACTACCCTTTCGCAGCAATATTGAAGAGCTAAGCAAGTACGCATTTTGGGTAATTGATAGAAATTTCTACGACAGAGCCACGGCCCACAAAGGCGGCCACGCGGTGATTGCCGGAGAAAACTACGCTCAGGGAAGTAGTCGCGAGCACGCAGCACTTTGTCCGCGACACCTCGGCCAACGCGCAGTGATAGCCAAAAGCTACGCGAGAATCGGCTGGCAGAATCTGGTGAATTTCGGAATTGCACCTTTTGTTTTCGTCAACCCTTCAGACTACGACAAGTTAGAGCAAGGAGACGAAATTCGGATTAGGAATGTGCGGGAAGGAATTAAAACCGGAAAAACACTCGAAGCAGAGATCCTTGGCAAAGACTCGAAATTTGAAGTGAAGTGCGATCTGAGTGACCGCCAAATTGAAGTACTGTTAGAAGGCGGTCTGATCAACTACGTGAAGAAGCAAGTGAGTTGAGGTGATTAAGCTTCTAAGGGGTTGAGGTAACTGGGGTAATTAGGGTAAATGAGGTGATTAAGAAGTTCCGTCTTGAAAAAGAAATACCAGTAACTATTTAGAAGCACTCTCTTCCTTCGTTTAAGGTAAGAGATATAGCCATTCAGGATCTTTAGCACCTCATTGTGAAGACCTTCAAATTGTCTGAATTTTTCATCGTCAATGTAACCCTCGTCAAGTGCGCAAGTTAGATGATCAAGGCACTCCATTAGTGATCCACGCGCTGTGCGACAAAACTGAATATTTTCTTGGAAGTGAAACCGACCGTAGCCTTCGGCTATACAGGCTGTAATTCCTCTTGACGCTCGCAGTAGCTGGCTACTCAATCTAAACTTCTCAGAATCTGGGAATGTTCTTGACAGCTCAGAAATTTCTCGCCTGAGCAACCTGGCTTTTTTCCAGGCTTCCAACTCCCTGAACCCACCTTCAAATTTGTTGGTTGTCATAGTAGAGTTTTTAATTAAACATCTTAAGCTTTGAAAGCTATGAATTTAGCATAAATCCACGAACCTAGCTCCGGCAATTAACTGATCAGACAAGCTTTCGGACTAGCCGCTTAACTTAATTACCAAATTACCTCAGTCACCTAAATTACCTTTACTCAAACAGACAATATGAATCAACAAGACCAAAACAAAGAAACTGCAAAGTCATTCTACGACTTGATGTTTAACAAATGCGAGCCGCGGAAAGCGATTGAAAAATACACGGGCGAGATGTACCGCCAGCACAACCCTCATGTGCCAGATGGCAAAGAAGGCTTCATCGAGTATTTCGAGAAAATGGCTGCTGAGCACCCCGGTAAGAAAGTACACGTGAAACGCGCCATAGCCGAGGACAACATGGTCGTTCTGCACACTCATCAGGAGTGGCCGCACGATCCAGACTACGCCACCATCGATATATTTGGATTTGACGAAAATGGCAAAATCGTGGAACACTGGGATGTATTGCAGACTATCCCTGAAGAGATGGCACACGGCAATTCAATGTTTTAAATAAAACTTTCAAACTGCAATTCGATTTTTGGAATATTTTTACTTCGTAGAAGGAGGTCAAGCAATGATGTCTGGTCTTTCTTTGTATACGCAAATCAAAAATTAAAAACATGAAAAAACTCTACACTTTCCTTGCTGTCGCAAGTATTCTAATCAGCTCAGTGCTTCAGGCACAAACCATCTGGACTGGTCCGACAATGACCTTCTCAAAAACCGGTGGTGCGGACTGGACTCTAGAAGAAAACCAGGACCGAATTACCTCTAACGTTTGGATCACCAGAGCCAACACTCAGGGTATCTTCAACATTGTAACTGAAGAGTCTTACACTGATTTTTCAAGTCCTGCAGACACCGAATGGGCATTTGGAACAACGGCCGACATCGGGTCGCTCACCTTCGACAACTGGGAAGACACGCACGGAAGCAATCCTCCTTCGATCGTTGGAGAGGAAATGGTTCTTCACTTGATTACCGATGACATCTACATCGACATCACTTTTACTGCCTGGGGATCGGGACAGGATGGCGCTCAGGGTTCATTTAGCTACGAGCGTTCTACTGATCAGACAATAGGCGTAAACGAAAATCAGCAAAACGAAGACGTAACTGTATACCCGAATCCATCAGCAACTTCAGTTCATTTTAATGGATTGGATAATGCAGAAAACTTCGTGATTTACGATATTACTGGAAGCATCATCCAAAAAGGTACTGCAGCCAACAATGGTGAAGTAGATATCCACACTTTGCAAAAAGGAGTTTACTTCGTTCGTTTTGAGAACGGAACTGCCGTTCGCTTCATGAAGAAGTAGCACTCAAACTCACTCAAAAAAAAAGCAGTTTAACTCAAGGATTCACTTGTGTTAAACTGCTTTTCTGCTTTTAAGGCGTGAGTTTTTTCAGCTCACACTCCTCACGAATTCATTCGGTTCTACTTACTCAAGTAGAGGTTTCTCTCTGAGTAGATTTTTCTAAAGAATGGATCTTTCAAATCTTTGATGAAGCGAATTGCCTCTCCGGTAGATTTCATTTCAGGCCCGAGCTCCTTGTTGACATCTGGGAATTTCTCGTAACTGAAAACCGGAATTTTAATCGCGTATCCTTCTTTATTTGGGTTAAATTCGAAGTCCTTGATCTTAGCTTCACCCAGCATCAGTTTGGTGGCGTAATTCACGTAAGGCTCCCCGTAGGCTTTCGCAATGAACGGTACAGTTCGCGAAGCTCGCGGGTTTGCTTCGATGATGTAAACCTCATCGCCTTTCACTGCAAACTGGATGTTGATCAGTCCGACCGTTTCGAGTTCCACAGCAATCTTTCTGGTGTGCTCTTCGATTTGCGCCATCACCAAATCACCGAGGTTGTAGGGAGGCAAAACTCCGTAACTGTCGCCACTGTGAATTCCCGCTGGCTCGATGTGCTGCATGATTCCGAGGATGTGCACATCCTTTCCATCGCAAATAGCATCAGCCTCAGCTTCGATCGCTCCATCGAGGAAATGATCGAGAAGGATTTTGTTGTCGGGCAGGTCACGGAGGATATCAACCACGTGCTTTTCGAGATCTTCTTTGTTGATCACGATTTTCATCTTTTGTCCACCAAGGACGTACGATGGGCGCACCAACAGCGGGAAACCGAGTTCATCGGCCAGCTCAAGCGCTTGCTCCGCACTTTCCACAACTCCGAATTTTGGATAAGGAATGTTGTTG
Organism: Halocola ammonii; assembly: GCF_049334165.1. NCBI lineage: Bacteria > Pseudomonadati > Bacteroidota > Flavobacteriia > Flavobacteriales > Halocolacceae > Halocola > Halocola ammonii. The sequence goes on along the minus strand of NZ_JBEGHD010000002.1, from coordinate 315,844 downwards.
TCTGCAAGAAGTTTGGAGAAGCTACCTCTGTCTTCAGCAAGATCGAGTGCCTTGTAGCTCGTACCCATTATTTTCACTCCGTAGCGCTCTAATTTCTCTGCCAGCTTCAGGGCTGTTTGTCCACCGAGCTGCACAATTACACCTTCGGGCTTTTCGTGCTGAATAATGTCGTAAATATGCTCCCAGAAAACCGGCTCGAAGTAGAGCTTGTCGGCCACGTCAAAATCGGTAGAAACCGTCTCCGGGTTGCAGTTGATCATGATCGTTTCGTAGCCGCACTCTTTTGCCGCCAGGACTCCGTGCACACAGCAATAGTCAAATTCGATTCCCTGGCCAATTCTGTTTGGTCCAGAACCGAGCACCACAATTTTCTTCTTGTCACTCACTTCCGATTCGTTTTCGTCTTCGAAAGTTGAGTAGTAGTAAGGCGTTTTCGCTTCGAACTCCGCAGCACAGGTATCCACGAGTTTGTAAACCCGTTTGATATTCATCTCAGTGCGCTTGGCGTGAACTTCACTTTCGAGACAGCGCAGCAAGTGAGCAATTTGCCTGTCGGCATAGCCTTTTTGTTTCGCCTCAAACATCAGGTCACGTGGAATGGTGTCGAGGTTAAACTTTTCAATTCTTTGCTCCAGGTGAAGCAGTTCTTCAATTTGCTTGAGGAACCAGAAATCGATCTTCGTTTTCTCCTGAATCGTTTTGAAAGGTATGCCCAGTTTGATGGCATCGTAAATGTGAAACAGCCTGTTGTAGCTCGGATGTTCCAGCGAGTTCAAAATTTGTTGCTGATCGCGCAATTCGCGTCCGTCAGCTCCAATTCCGTTTCTGTTAATCTCCAGCGACTGACAGGCTTTTTGAAGTGCTTCCTGAAAAGAGCGTCCAATGCCCATTACCTCCCCCACTGATTTCATCTGCAGACCAAGCTCGCGGTTCGATCCAGCGAATTTGTCGAAGTTCCAGCGCGGGATTTTCACGATTACGTAGTCGAGTGTCGGCTCGAAGAAAGCGCTGGTGGTTTTGGTGATCTGGTTGTCTAGCTCATCGAGGTGGTAGCCGATAGCCAGTTTTGCCGCAATTTTGGCAATTGGGTAACCCGTTGCTTTTGATGCAAGCGCAGAAGATCGACTCACACGCGGATTGATCTCCACGGCAATGATGTCTTCTTTCTCATCGGGACTCACAGCGAACTGCACGTTGCACCCTCCGGAGAAGTCTCCGATGGAGCGCATCATTTTGATGGCCATGTCACGCATTCTCTGGTAAGTGCTATCACTCAAAGTCATGGCCGGAGCCACTGTGATTGAATCTCCGGTGTGGATTCCCATCGGATCGAAGTTTTCGATGGAGCAAATGATCGTTACGTTGCCGTTGGCATCGCGTAGAAGCTCCAGCTCAAACTCTTTCCATCCCATCAGCGCTTTGTCGATCATCACCTCGTGAATTGGCGAAAGGTGAAGACCGCGTGTCAGCATTTTATCAAAGTCTTCTTGCGTGTGAACTACCGCAGCTCCCGCTCCACCGAGCGTGTAGGATGCACGAATACAAAGCGGATAGCCAAATTTTTGAGCTACTTCTTTTCCTTCGAGAAAAGATTTGGCTGTGGCCTGAGGTGCCATGCCCACTCCGATTTTGCCCATCAGTTTGCGAAAGGCCTCACGGTTTTCGGTGATTTCGATGGCATCGATATTCACACCAATCATACGCACACCGTACTCTTCCCAGAGTCCCATTTCCTGACATTTGATGGCCAGGTTCAGCGCTGTCTGTCCACCCATGGTAGGTAGCACAGCATCGATGTTGTGAGCTTGCAAAATTTCTTCGATCGACTCCGGCTCCAGTGGCTTGAGGTAAATATTGTCGGCCATCACCGGGTCGGTCATGATCGTTGCCGGGTTGGAGTTGATGAGGGTAACTTCTATCCCCTCTTCGTGAAGTGAGCGGGCGGCTTGTGAACCGGAATAATCGAACTCACAGGCTTGTCCGATAACGATGGGTCCACTACCAATAATTAGAACGGAACGAATGCTTTTGTCTCTGGGCATTTTTTTTTTAGCCGCCCAGTAACCGAGATTTTTTTCACCTCATGGCCCGGGCAGCAAAATTGAGCACCAAATTTTTCGGATGCGAAATTAGGGCATAACTGCCAGTAGAAAAAATCAACTTTTAAACAGCTATCAACAAGATTTAAATTAAAGCCTATCGATAAAATTAATACACATAAAAAAATGATCACTTTTATTCCCAATAGTAATACTATCATGTTTCGTGAAAAGGTTATTTTTACCGACTAATTGAACAGACAAAAATCACGTAGATGAAAAAATATTTAAAATACACTCCCAATGACCTCCTTTCGGGACTGGTTGTTTTTCTGGTAGCTCTTCCGCTTTGTCTTGGAATTGCTCTTGCCTCTGGCGCTCCTCTTTTTTCGGGCCTGGTCAGTGGGATTGTGGCTGGTATTGTGGTCGGACTCCTAAGTGGATCGCAAACCAGCGTGAGTGGACCGGCAGCCGGCCTTACTGTGATCGTGCTCAACGCCATCACAGACCTCAATTCTTTTGAGGCATTTCTGGTTACTGTCGTCTTAGCGGGAATCATTCAGCTTATTCTGGGAACCCTTAAAGCTGGAATCATCGGCCTTTACTTTCCATCGAGCGTTATTCGCGGAATGCTAGCGGCCATCGGTTTGATCCTTATCCTCAAGCAAATCCCTCACTTTCTTGGATTCGACCAGGATGCGTTTGGTGAGATGAGCTTTTGGGGAACTGATGGACGAAACACTTTTGAAGAAGTGGCGTATTCCCTCACTCACATTAGCCCGGGAGCGCTCATCATTGGCGCTGTCGGTCTTTTGACTCTCATCCTCTGGGACAAGCCCTTTATTCAAAAAATCAAAGGAGTAAATTTTGTACCCGGAGCACTGGTAGCCGTTTTGCTTGGGCTTGGAATGAATGAGCTCTACAAACTTTTCTCATCCAACCTCATCGTCAATTCAGAACACCTGGTGAATGTGCCTAACGTGCAGGACCCCGCTCAATTCGCAGAAATTAAAAACCAAACTGTGATCGGGAAAATGCTTGGTGGTGACTGGGAGTTTTTCAGCATTTTGAACGACCCTCTGATTTGGCAAACGGCATTCGTGATTGCACTCATCGCCAGCCTCGAAACACTCTTGAGTGTGGAAGCTGCCGATAAACTCGACAAGCAAAAAAGGTCGACCAACAAAAACCGCGAGATGCGCGCTCAGGGTGTTGGTAACATCATTGCCGGTTTCTTTGGAGGACTTCCGATGACTGCTGTAATCGTGAGGTCTTCGACCAATATCGAGTCTGGCGCTAAATCAAAAATGTCGGCTTTTTACCATGGAATATTTCTGCTGGTTTGTGTGGCTGCCATTCCTTTTGCTCTGAACATGATCCCTTATGCTTCTCTGGCAGCAGTGCTTCTCGTTGTTGGATACAAACTTTCCAAGCCACAGCTTTACATAAAAATGTACAAAGACGGAATGGATCAATTTATTCCTTTCATGGTAACGATTATTGCCATTTTGCTAACTGATCTGCTCTATGGAATTGTGATTGGACTGGCAGTTGGGATTTTCTACATTCTGAAAGCAAACTACAAATTCTCGCATTTTTACCGCGAAGAGGAAGTCCCTGAAGAAGACCACAAAAAAGTAACAATCAAGCTCAGTGAGCATGTGTCTTTCCTGAACAAAGCGGGACTGCAAAAAAGGCTCTACGAAGTACCTAAAGGAACTCACCTGGTTGTAGATGGCAGTCGCAGTAGGTTTATAGACCACGATGCAAGGGAAATGATCTATGAATTTCAAACATCTTGTGAGGACAGAGGAATGAAGTGCGATTTAATAAACATCGATGCCCGAAGAGGACAATTGGATAAAGACAAAAAGGTTTTAGCGGATGATTAATTCAACTCACAACCCGGACTTGCCGGGAGTGCGAATAACAATTTGCGAAAAAGTTTTTGTGAAAGACCCGGACACAACAGAGCTCGGGCAGAAAATCATTTCCGAGAGCATTCGAATGATTGACGAATTGGGGTTTGAACAATTTACTTTCGGAAAGCTGGCCAAAGCCATCCATTCCACGGAAGCTTCGGTTTATCGCTATTTTGAAAACAAACACAAACTCCTGCTTTACCTCACAGCGTGGTACTGGAATTGGCTCGAATACCAAATCATATTGCGCACGTCAAACATCGAAAGCCCGGAAGAGCGGCTCGACCGGGTTATCAGTTTGCTTTCTGAGCCGATACAAATGGATAATTCGTTTGCTCACATTGATGAAGTATCACTTCAGGGAATAGTGGTTCGGGAGTCGGCAAAAGCTTATTTCAACAAAGACGTTGATCGGGCAAACAAAGAAGGATTGCTCGATAGCTACAAAAGGCTCATCGACAGACTGGCCGACCTGATTTCATCGAATTGCGTTAACTACGAATTCCCCAATGCTCTGGCCTCTACACTCATTGAGTCATCACACAATCAGGCATTTTTTGCTGAGCATCTACCCCACCTGTCGAACCTAAAATCAGGTTCGTCAAAAGATCTTTACAACTTTTTGCATCAGCTCGTCTTCGGTTCGCTGGGAGTTGAAACTACAACTGCGTAATTTCGCGGTAGTGAAATCAAATCATCAAACAGTCAGCCACAAGGACCTCAAACTCGAGTACATCACCCGGGGCGAGGGATCACAGATCATTCTGGCCTTCCACGGTTTTGGGAGAAAAGCAGAAGATTTTTTGCTTTTTGAACCACTCTTGAGGCCAGATCAAAAGTTGGTGAGCGTTAATATTTTTCAGCACGGTGAAAGCCGTTTCCCTGAACATCGAATTGAGAGAGATCCGGTAAACGATAAGGAGTGGAGTGATTTGATATCTAAGATCCTCGAGCGCGAAAAGGCCGAGAGCTACTGGGTGATGGGATACAGCCTGGGAGGAAAACTCGCCTTGCAAACATCGCTAACCATGGCATTTAAACCCAAAGGAATTTTGCTTTTTGCGCCCGATGGCATTAAAATCAACAAGCTTTACTCTTTCACAAGCAAAACCACTGCCGGTCGGGCGATTTACAAACAGGTCCTGAAACGGCCAAAGCCGTTTTTCAAGCTGGCCGACTTGCTCAAGTTTTTGCGAATCATTTCCGACAAAATTCATCGGTTTGTCAATTTCCACATGGACACGCACCAAAAGCGCAGGTTGGTTTACGACACCTGGTTGATCTTTAGAAATTTCGAACCCAACCTCCGGGAGGTGGCACTTACAGTCGAAAAATATGAGATGACCGTCCACATGCTTTTCGGGAAATACGACAAAATCATCCCTCCAGCCCATGGCGAAAAAATGGCTGAGATCTTGAAAAACCCAAAATCGCTACACGTGCTCGAAAGTGGCCACCTGCTGCTCGAAGAGCCCACCAAAAAATATCTAGGAGAGCACAACCTCTGGCCGAGCTAAGCCACCAAGTCTTTAATTTCTATTTTTGACCAAATCGATTTGCGTGAATACCGTCCTCGAAAAAATCAGTTCTCTTAAAGCCAAAGGCAAAAAAGCGCTTGCAGTGCTGCTCGACCCCGACAAGCTGGTCGACCAAAGCAAAACGGACAAGTTGATCGAAATGGCTCACGCTTGTGGTGTCGATTTTTTCCTGATCGGTGGCAGCCTCATCACCGAAGCAAAGTGCGAAGAGCGAATAAAATACGTTCACGAAAAATCGAAAATTCCGGTGATCCTCTTTCCCGGGAGCCCTATGCAGCTTACACCCCATGTGGATGCAGTTCTTTTCCTCAGCTTGATTTCCGGTCGAAATCCCGAGTTTCTAATTGGTCATCACGTAGTGGCTGCGCCAAAAATTAAGGAGCTGGGGCTGGAAACTGTCGCCACAGGCTACATGCTCGTGGATTGCGGCAAACCCACCACGGCCAGCTACATGAGCGCTACTCCTCCAATTCCACACAACAAACCCGGAATTGCGGCTACAACAGCCATGGCTGGAGAAATGCTCGGACTTCAATGCCTTTACCTCGATGGCGGCAGCGGGGCGGACAAACCCGTTTCACCGGAAATGATAAAAGCTGTAAGAAGCCAAACCAAACTTCCACTGATCGTTGGTGGCGGACTTCGCTCAGCAGATCAAATGGACCAGGCATACCAGGCTGGAGCAGATCTGCTAGTGGTCGGAACAGCGTTAGAGGAAAACCCGGAGTTGCTTTTTGAGGTGAGCCGCACTCACTAGCCCATTCATCAGATTTTCTTAGCTTTATCTGACTCAACTAATGACTGTAGAGCTATGAAAAGCCAAATTCAAAGACTTTCTGTCAGCTTAATTTTGATAAGCCTCCTTTCCTGGGGATGCTCCGATTCAGCCTTTGAACCCAATAGAACATCTTTCTTCAAAGGAAGAATTAACGGAGAGTCTTTCGAAACCAATGGAAGCTTGCTTTTTTGCTCCAGATTCAGCGAGGTCATTTACACAGATAACATTACTAATGAAGTAAACGGCTTCCACTTTGAAGCTCGAAACTGTGCTCGTGACCAGGAGATCGAAATCACAGTGCCTGACAACCTGAGCCTCGGAACTTTTCTAGGCTGTAGAGACAACCCTGACACGGACCTTGATTTTTCCATCTCTTTCATGGATGAAGAAAATGACCATTGTGAGGATGCTAATTTGGAGATCACCACAATTGAAATTAAGAATGGCTTCATCTACATCGAAGGTTTTTTGGACGCAAAGCTCCAACACCCTGGATTTGGAGAAATGATTCTTTCAAATGTCCACTTTGGAGTTTATTCCGAAGAGAGGTGATTAAAAAAATTTCGTCATGAAAAAAGCACACTTAATACTTGGTATCACACTATCCTTCTGCCTGTTTTTACAGAGCTGTAGCAAAGACGAACCTGTGGACAGAAGTAATTACTTCGAGGGAAAATTGAATGGTGAACCCTTCGAACTAGATAGCGATCCTCTCTGGTGTTCCGCATTTCGAGTTATCCCGCTTTTCGTAGACTCAAACAGCATTACAATTGATGGTTTTATTTTCAGTGCAGGGAATTGCGATAACCACCTAAGAATTTACATCAAGAAGAAAAAGGGACTCAGAGTGGGCGTTTTTACTGAATGCGGAAAACACTTTCACGGATCTGGTTCGGATGAAGGACCAACTGAGGACACAAGTCCGGGCACTAATGAAAGTGTTGTCGGCCTGTATCGTGACCAAAAAACGGAAGCAGATGAATGCCAGAATATATATCTGGAAATCACCGAAGTCTTTTCACCTGTCAACCTCGAATGGTCTTATGTTGAGGGAAAATTTGAGGGTACTTTTTACGATTCTGAAAATGACCAAACATTTCATATTACTGATGTCAAGTTTGGATTTAAGGTTGATTACAATCACTGGTGATAAAAAACCCCCTTCCAGCCTGAGCCAGAAGAGGGTTTAGTAAAATTGCAATTGGTAGCAGTTAAAACTTTGCCGTCAACCCAAACATGAAGTTTCGAGTTGCCTGTGGATAGTAAAAGTTTTCGGTAATCACCTCCTGGTAGTAGTAGCTAAAAGTGTAGCCGTTTGACACGTACTTCTCATTTAGCACATTGTTGACTCTGGCTGTGAAAATCAGTTCTTTAAACAACTTGTTTTTTACAGTGTAGACGAGCTGTGCGTTGTTCACAAGGTATGGATCGATGGCGCGATCTGGATTGGATGTGTTGTCGAGATATTGTTCACCGACATACTTTGCCAACCAGGTTAGATCCAGTGAGTGAAGGTCATTGTCAAAAGCCGTGTAAGTCGCCTGACCTCCAGCAATAATCTCTGGTGAAAAGGCGATGTCGGTTTCTCCATGATCAATCACTTCGTAGTCGGGAATCACTTCATTGTACTGCTCAATTTTGTTTTGGCTGTAAGTCACATTCCCTTGAATATGTAGATTCTCCAACGCTTTCACACCTACAACCAATTCAACACCTCTTCGGTAACTGCTTTTCACGTTTTCGCGAATACCGCTTCCAACATCGTTTACAGCTCCGGTTAGCACCAGCTGATTGTTGTACTGCATGTTGTAGAAGTTGATGGTAGTGTTGTACCATTCACCCACTCGCTCGTATCCGAGCTCAAGGTCGTAGAGCGTTTCGTGTTCGGGAAACTCTCCCTGAGGCGCATCGATGTAATCGTTTCGTACGGGCTCGCGATTCGCCACACTGAAAGATCCGTAAACGCGGTCGGTGTTGTTTACTCGGTAAGTCAAACCGGCTTTTGGATTGAAGAAGAAATTATCGTCTCTCACAGCAATCGGACGCTGATCGCTGTCGATGCCCTGGGTGCGGTAGTCGACAAACCTTCCCTGAACATCACCAAACACAATAATCTTGTCGGTCACATTGTAAGTCGCCTTCAGATAGAGGTTCGCATCGTTCTTGGTAGCATCGTTGAAGTAGTAGTAATCGCCAATGTCGATATTATCTGAATGCTCTACCCAAATGAATTCTCCAAAGTGGTCACCAACGTATTGGTTAGCGCCACCGCCAAGAATCACTTCGAGATTGCTTTGAGTATAGGTAAGTGAAAAGACTCCACCATAAAAGTGGTTGTCGAGCCAGCGCCTGCGCACGAGGTCCGTTGAAGTAATGGCTGCGTTGGCATCGAGCAAAACATTTCCGTTTCCATCGGTGATCGTATCTCCTGCCTGGTCTGTAACAACATCAAATGAGACATCCGCATCTTCCTGATCGATCTGATTTTGGAAATTCGTATTGATAAATGCACCACCTTCAGCTGTATCATTACTGAAAACCTGATCGCTAGCGATTTGAATGTTGCTCAAGCCATATTCCTCAAAATCGTCTTTGTTTCGGTACTGCTCGAAGTAACCTTCACCTCGAGTGTAGTGTCCCGAAACGTTCAATTTTAGATTGTCTGAAAAACGATGCTCGAAGTGCAGCTGGTAGTGATCTTGCGAGTAGTTGTCGACCTCGTTCTCATAAGTGTAGTAGTTGTAAGTTCTGCCAGAGTTGAGCAGATTTTCTCTCTCTGCATCGGAGAGAAAGTTTCGATCGGCATAAGCTTGCATTGCGGCCACATCACCATCTACTCGCGATTCTGGAGTGCCGTACCACGACTGATACGTTCTTTCGTCTCCGCCAAAAATCACCGCTTTCAAAGAAGTGTTTTCTCCGATGTAACCACCAGAAAGGTAGTACGACTGAAGGTCAGAAGTAGCTCTGTCGATGTAACCGTCTGATGTGATTCGCGAAATGCGACCTTCCATCACCCAGTGATCGTTGAGCAGCCCAGTTCCAAAAGAAGCGGTATTTCTGAACGTGTTGAACGAACCAGCACCTGAACGAATCTCGGCATGAGCTGGACCAAACTCAGTGGTATTCATTTTAATTGTCGCACCGAAAGCACCAGCACCGTTAGTAGAGGTCCCGACACCTCGCTGAATTTGCAGGTTGTCCACCGAGCTTGCCAGGTCAGGCATATTCACCCAAAAAACCCCTTGCGACTCAGAGTCGTTGATTGGAATTCCGTTCACTGTAACATTAATTCGAGTTTGGTCGGAACCACGAATTCTCATTCCGGTGTAACCGATTCCGGCACCGGCATCAGAAGTTGTCACCATTGAAGGTGTGTAGCGAACGAGGTAAGGCATGTCTTGCCCCACGTTTAACTTTTCAATTTCCTCTTCGGAAACGTTGGTGTAGGCCATCGGAGTTCGCTCATCGGCCTGTGTAGCTTCAATAACAGCCGACTCAGTAATTTCAAGCGAGCCGATGTTCGGATCGAGTTGAAAATTCACTTCGTTGTTTCCTCCTTCAACTTCCACCGCTTTTTCTTGCGATGGATAGCCAATGGCGGAAACTTTAACCTTGTACTTGCCGGAAGTCTGCACCTCCAGCAGAAACTCGCCATCCGAGTTTGTTGTGACCAGCTTAGAAAGCCGGACAATTTGAACAGTAGCTCCGGGAACGGGCTGACTGGCTTCGTCTTTTACCGTCCCGGTAATTGTGGATTGCGCGCTCAGCCACACGGCCGGCAGCAGCAGGATAAAGCTCAAGAAAATCTTGCGCATGATTTAAAATGAATTTTGATGTTAAATAACCACGCGAGCACAGGGAACTCCCGCTTTAATTAATTATTTAACCTTGCTCCCTTACCGGAATTACCCGGCCAGGTTCAAAGGGTATGATCTCAGCCCGTTGTATAGGGCACCCCTGTTGAGATGGCGCAAAGGTATTAATTAAAAAGCCAGCCCAAAACCATAAGAGCTCTCAAGTGTTATCTTCGCACCGGATGAAAATGGAATCGCACACTCAACTCGCTCTGCTAGCTGCCATTGAGGCTTCCAAAAAAATCATGTCTGTTAGAAAAGGGGACTACTCCATCGAGCTGAAAGCTGATGAGAGCCCGGTGACAGATGCTGATGAAGCAGCTCACAGTGTGATCAAACAGCATCTTGAGGAAACCCAATTTCCGGTGCTGAGTGAAGAAGGTAGAAAGGCTCCTTTTGAAACGAGAAAGGACTGGGAAAAGCTCTGGATAGTGGACCCACTAGACGGCACGAGAGCTTTCATTCACGGTAGAAATGAGTTTACGGTGAACATCGCATTGGTAGAAAATGGTGTACCGATTTTGGGTGTCATTGCTCTACCCGTAGATCAAAAAGTTTATTGGGCATCTCGAGGAAACGGTGCTTTTCGAGCAGACTTTTCAAATACTGAAAATCCGATTAAACTCCCAGATGAAACCGGAGATCACCCCTACCGGGTAACAGTGAGCCGTTCTCACCTCGACAAGCGCACTCAGGCCTATGTGGACGAATTGAGAAATGATTACCCGGATTTGAAACTCGTGAAATCCGCGAGCGCTCTTAAATTTTGCATCCTGGCCGATGGACTTGCCGACTGCTATCCGAGATTTAGCCCATGCATGGAGTGGGACACGGCAGCAGGACAGGTTCTTCTGACCGAAACGGGAAAAGAACTAATCGACCTGGCTACAGGGAAGCCGATGGTTTACAACAGGAAAAATTTGAAAAACGGACCTTTTCTCGCCCGCTAACTATCGGTAAGGGTTTTCATCGTCATTGTGATACATGTTCCAGTAGCTCTTGTAGCGCGACTCTGCAATCAGTTCGGCTGCCAAAGCATCTTTCACTGCACAGCCAGGTTCGTTGATGTGCACACAGTTATGAAATTTACAGTGTGGGAGCAGATTTCTCATCTCAACAAAATAATGACTCAGCTCCTCTTTGGGTACATCCACAATTCCCAGCCCTTTTATTCCCGGAGTGTCGATGATGTATCCTCCAAATTTTAGCTCGTGCATTTCTGCGAAAGTGGTGGTGTGTTGTCCTTTGTGATGCGAGTCCGAAACATCGGCCGTTTTGAGTTTTAACCCCGGCTGAACGGCATTAAGAAGCGAAGATTTCCCAACACCAGAGTGACCTGAAACCACGCTGGTTTTATCTTTGAGCAGCTCTTTCAACTTATCGATGTTGTGCTTTTCTGGTACAGAAGTCTCCAGACATTCATAACCGATCTCCGAGTAGATCTCGATCAGCTTATCAGCACGTTCTCGGTCTTCCTCATTGAATCGATCGACCTTGTTGAGGACGATCACTGTGGGTATGTGATATGCTTCGGCTGTGACTAAAAACCTGTCGATGAAACCAAATGAAGTGTCAGGCTCTTTGATGGTGACAACCAGAAATGCCACGTCTACGTTGGCTGCAACGATGTGCGCTCGCTTCGAGAGATTTACCGATTTTCGAATGATATAATTCTTGCGGTCGTGAATTTCCTGTATCACTCCGCGTTCATCATCTTCAGGTTCAAAACTCACCTCATCGCCCACCGCTAGCGGATTAGTGGTTTTAATTCCGGCCGTGCGAAATTTACCGCGAATGCGGCAGTCGAAATATTCTCCATCTGGAGTTTTAACGACATACCATTTTCCGGTAGATTTTATGACAGTTCCTCTTTTCAAAAAATTGGGATTGATGGCTACAAAACTACTCCGCAGAACTTTTTCGCCCTACATTTGTGGTAATTCTCAACTTCCAAAATTAAAGTTATTTCAGGAGTGGCGCATACAAAAGCGGAAGAGCTGGCAAGAACCAACTTGCCTACTGAGCACGGCAACTTCACCATGATTGCCTATAAGAGTGAATTTGAGCAGTTTCCACACATTGTCTTGTTCAACGGTGAGATCAATCCCGGGGAAACGCAAATTGTGAGAATCCACTCGGAGTGCATGACGGGAGACGTTTTTTCTTCTGCCCGCTGCGAGTGTGGAGAACAGCTCGAAAAGTCCATGGAGATCGTTGGTGAAAAAGGTGGCGTGTTAGTGTATCTCCGTCAGGAAGGTCGCGGAATTGGCCTCGTAGAAAAGATGAAGGCCTACAACCTTCAAGACAAAGGAATGGACACCGTTGAAGCAAACCTCGCTTTAGGCCATCAGAAAGATATGCGCAACTTCGATATCGCAGTGGCTATTCTAGAGAAGTTGGGTGTGCAAAAAATGAAATTGCTCACCAACAATCCAGAGAAAGTTGAGGCGATTGAAAGCACTTCGATAGAACTTGTGGAACGCTTGCCACTGGAAATTAAGGCCAGAAAAGAAAACACGAAGTACCTAGAAACCAAGAAGAAAATTCTCGGTCACTTTTTAGACATGAAATAAACCCGGGACAAAGACAGTTCTGGTTTTCTGCAATTTCTTTTGCATCACTTACCTTTGGTCAAAATTCAATCCTGCAAAATGTCGATATCCGCTAAGAACGTCACCAAATTTTACGGCAAGCAAAAAGCACTTGACAACGTTTCATTCGAAGTTTCTTCGGGCGAAGTGATTGGCTTTTTGGGACCCAACGGTGCCGGAAAGTCTACGATGATGAAGATCATTACATGCTTTATTCCGCAAAGCGAAGGCGATGTAAAAGTTTGCGGTCACGATGTCACTTCCAACTCTATTGAAGTGAGAAAAAGAGTTGGGTATCTGCCAGAGAACAATCCACTTTACCTCGATATGTACGTTAAAGAATACTTGCACTTTGTGGGTGGTATTTACCGCGTTCCAAACTTAAAGAAGCGCGTTGCCGAAATGATTGAGACCGTGGGGCTTCAGGTGGAACAGAACAAACGAATTGGCGAGTTGAGTAAGGGATATCGCCAGCGTGTGGGCCTTGCACAAGCCATGATTCACGATCCTGAAGTTTTAATTCTCGATGAGCCTACCAGTGGACTCGATCCCAATCAGCTGGTAGAAATCAGAAAGCTGATCACGGAAATTGGAAAGCAAAAAACAGTAATGCTCTCAACTCACATCATGCAGGAGGTAGAGGCTATTTGCAACCGCGTGATCATCATCAACAAAGGAAAAATCGTAGCCGACCAGGACGCGGAAGGACTGACGCATCGCTTCTCGGGAAATGGCTACACAGTTCTTGTGGAATTCAGCAAACCGGTAGAAGAAAACCAGCTCCTGCAAATTGACGGAGTTGCCAGCGCGGTGAATGTCAAAGACAACAACTGGACGATCCAGACAAACACGGAAGAAGACATACGACAACGAATTTTCGATTTTGCAGTGTCCCAGGAAAATTCGGTCCTCACCATGAACCGCAAAGAGCAACGACTTGAGGATGTTTTCAAAGAATTGACGAAATAATCCAACGGTTTTTAATACCTCGTCACTTTATTGAGAAAGATTTCGTTGAATTCAGATGTCTTAATAGGTTTCGAGTAGGATTTTCTCTTCAAACCCTTGATTAGTTTGAGATCACCTGTCCAAAGTGGACAAGCGAGATGATTGGCAAGAGCTACAAAGAGAGTATCATTTTCATCTATTTCTGAAACTATTTCAATTGTTTCAGAAATTTCTTTTTCAGAGAGAATCCCTTCATCAAGGAATGTGATTTTTGAAGTAATCAATTTGTAGGTTCTCTCAAATTGACGTTCAGAAAATCCAGATATTTCTTGAATTTTCGCCTTGTGCTTATAAACCTCATCTTCAAGAAGTTTAATTGTGAAGAAATCGAAGTAAGATGCTCCGTTAATTAACAGATGCCCGACCTTGCTATTGGTATTCAGAATAGCACTGAAAACGATATTCGAATCGACAACAACCTTCACGATTGCTATCTTTTCGACTGAAAGTTGTACCAAATGCTTTTATTGACCTCTTCTGCCAGACTATCAGCATCTGACTGTTTAGCTTTAGATTTATATGAACTTTCCTGATACTCTAAATAATCAAGAAGATTTTGAAGTTCCTTCAGGTCGATGTCCGATGAAAGTCGGATAAGGATTTCGTCATCTTTTCGCTCTAGTCGCATAACCAAATATTTATTTCTAAAATACAAAAAATGTAAGCAGGGCTGATTAAACAAAAAAGGCCATCCTTTCGGACGGCCTTTCGTTTTTATCTTTTTAATCCAGATGATTACATCATGCCTGGCATGCCTCCTGGCATTCCACCTGGCATTCCGCCACCTGCGTTGTCATCTTCTTCTTCGATGTCAGAAATCACACACTCCGTAGTGAGTAGCATTCCGGCAACTGAAGCAGCGTTTTCAAGAGCCACACGAGAAACTTTTGTTGGGTCAATTACACCAGCTTCGAACAAGTTTTCGAACTGCTCTGTGCGGGCGTTGTATCCGAAGTCTCCTTTACCGTCAATGATTTTCTGAACAATCACTGCACCTTCGCCACCTGCGTTAAATACGATTTGGCGAACTGGCTCTTCAATTGCTCTTCTGATGATCATGATTCCGGTAGTCTCGTCCTGGTTCTCACCTTTCAGTTTGTCGAGAGCTTTGGCTGAGCGCACGTATGCAACTCCACCACCAGGAACGATTCCTTCTTCTACAGCTGCGCGAGTTGCGTGAAGAGCATCATCCACACGGTCTTTCTTCTCTTTCATCTCCATTTCTGAAGCTGCTCCAACGTAGATCACAGCAACACCACCAACTAGCTTGGCAAGACGCTCCTGAAGCTTCTCTTTGTCGTAGTCAGAAGTTGTGTTTTCCATCTGCGCTTTGATTTGTCCAACGCGCTCCTGGATTTGCTTCTTGTCACCTTCACCATTAACGATGGTAGTGTTGTCTTTGTCGATGCTGATTTTCTCAGCCTGACCAAGATCAGCAAGCTCAGTGTTTTCAAGCTTAAGACCAGTTTCTTCAGAGATAACAGTTCCACCTGTGAGAACCGCGATATCCTGCAACATTGCTTTTCTTCTGTCTCCAAAGCCCGGAGCTTTAACAGCAGCAACTTTCAGTGAACCGCGGATTTTGTTTACTACTAGTGTAGCAAGAGCTTCTCCATCAATATCCTCAGCAATAATCAAAAGCGGACGGCCAGTTTGAGCTGATTTTTCCAATACTGGAAGAAGGTCTTTCATTTGAGAGATCTTCTTGTCGTAGATCAAAATGTATGGCTTGTCGAGGTCAGCTTCCATCTTCTCTGTGTTGGTCACGAAATATGGAGAAAGGTAACCGCGATCGAACTGCATTCCTTCAACAGTCTTCAGTTCGTCTTCAGTTCCTTTTGCTTCTTCCACAGTGATCACACCCTCTTTACCAGCTTTCTTCATTGCGCGAGCGATGAGCTCACCAATTTTCTTGTCGTTGTTGGCAGAGATAGTTGCAACCTGCTCGATTTTATCGAAGTCGTCTCCAACCTCTGTAGAGATCGCACGGAGGTCTTCAATTACCTTTTGAACAGCCTTGTCGATTCCGCGCTTGAGATCCATTGGGTTGGCTCCTGAAGCTACGTTTTTCAATCCTGCAGCTACGATTGCCTGAGCAAGAACAGTGGCTGTTGTAGTTCCGTCACCAGCGAGGTCCGCTGTTTTAGAAGCTACTTCTTTAACCATTTGAGCTCCCATGTTTTTGATAGGGTCTTTGAGCTCAATTTCTTTAGCCACAGACACACCATCTTTTGTGATAGATGGTGCTCCGAATTTTTTGCCGATAACGACATTGCGACCTTTAGGTCCGAGTGTAACTTTCACCGCATTCGCCAGCGCGTCAACTCCTTCTTTGAGTTTATTTCTGGCGGCTGTGTCAAATTTGATATCCTTTGCCATTTTATCTTAAGTTTTTTGGTTCGTTAATTAAATTCGTGTTGAATTACACAATTGCGAAAATGTCAGCTTCGCGCATAATGAGGTAATCTTTACCTTCAACGCTCAGCTCAGTGCCAGAGAATTTCCCGTAGAGAACGTTATCTCCAACAGACACAGATGTAGGTTCATCTTTTTTACCGGGTCCAACGGCAACTACAGTTCCGCGCTGAGGCTTTTCTTTTGCCGAGTCTGGAATAATGATTCCGCTGGCTGTTTTCTCTTCGGCCGGTGCTGGCTCCACCAACACTCTATCTGCCAATGGTTTTACGTTTACTGACATGTTTTATTTAATTATTAAAGGTTAAACATTTTCAAAGCGCATCTGCGCGGTTGTCGCTTGTCAGAAATTGTGCCACCAGACGAATAGAAACTTATCAGGACAATTGGTCACAAAGGGCAAAAAAAAATGTCAGCATGATTGACATACTGACATTTTTTCAAATTTCTTTACTGACAAAAAGTGCCTACTGACCTTCTTCTGTAGATTGATCAGCTCCTCCTTGATTTTGGAGTGGGTTAGCTGCATTTTCGGCTCCATTTTGTTGTGGAACTCCTTGAGTTTGCTCTGTCTGCTGAGGCACGTTGTCATCTCCGTATTCCGACTCTTCAGTAACAGCCACTCCAGTGCCGCTGTAGAACTTAGCAGAAACTAAGCACAAAACGAAAAGTGCGATCCCCAAAATCCATGTGGCTTTTTCAAGAAAATCGGTTGTTTTTTGGACACCGCCAATTTGTGTAGCACCTTGAAATCCGGTTGCCAACCCTCCACCTTTTGGGTTTTGAACAAGGATTACCAACCCGAGCAAAATACCCACAATCACGATCAAAACAATTATAAATGTGCCCATTATATCTTTAGTTAATTTTATTTCTTGCCTTGCAGCTTTTTAATTTGGTTTGCAAAATAAATGCTTTTTTCGGGATATTTCAAACTCAAGAGTTTATATGCCCTTTTAGCTTTGCGAAGATTGCCCTGCTTCGCAAAGATCTTCGCCATTGTCTCTGTTACAAAACTTTCGTCCTCTACGACACTCATCTTCGCAAGGTTTTCCGAAGAAAACATGTCGGCCTTTTTGGGAGTAATCTTCGGCTCTTTTTCAATAAAACGCTCTATTAATTCGTCTTGGCTTGGAGAATTACTTCCCTCCTCTTCAGCAACTTTTTGTTCAGCGTTTACTGCCTGGTCTACGGTGCTCTTGCTCTGTTGAGATGCCTTCTCTTCCACGGAATCTTCGTGGTAGTGAATTTCTCTGGCTCTTTTCTTAAGCCATTCAGAATAACTTGTTGGTGAGGCAGATTCTTTTACCTCGTCTGTCTCTTTATCCGGGGCTACCTCCGATACAGAACCTTCAGGCTTTGATGCGGTTTGAGCTTCGTCTTTATCCTCTTCCTCCTCATCTTCACTTACTTCTCTGGAAATAGTGCTGTTGATGGCCTCGTAGAGAATTTCCTGCTCGTACTCATCGTACGTCTGCTCGCTTTCACCTTCCTCTTCATCCTCCTCTATTTCAGAATCGGGTTTTTCAACTTTTTCTACATCTTCGTCTTTCTCTTCTTCGAGTTCAGTAGACGACTCAAATTCTTTGACCTCGACCTCCGTGCCTTCTTCTTTTTCTGAAGGTTCTTCGACAACAGTTTCACCCTGTGCCTCAATCTCCTCCTGGTCAGAGACCTCGGAATTCTCTGGTTCAGTTTGTTTTTCTACTTCTTCTTCAACCTCTTCAGTTTCTTTCGAAACCGCTTCGTTTACATCCCTGATTTTTTGCTTCAGGTTTTCCTTCATCACCAAATTGTAAAGCACCTTGCGGTCTCCGGCAAAAACGGCTGCTTGCTGCAGTGCTTCGTCAAAACGATGGTCGTTGGCGCTGTGGAGCGCTTTGGCCAGTAGGACTCTGGCTGATGCAAAATAAGGGTATTGTTCTACAAGCTCCTGCAACGAATCGATGTCATCGCGGGAAAGCAACTGAGGCTGCTCGAGCTGTTTGTAAAACTGATCCTTGTTCATGTTACCAATTACCGAGGCTGGCGTTGAAAATGTCTTGAGTTAGCTGATCGTTTATGTCCTCGATCAGCTGATCTTCTATTGCAAAAAGGTCCTGACTGCTCGGGTAATCTGCGAATTTAGAAAAAGTACGCTCAAAACTTTTCTCCTTTTCGATGGTATTGGTGTACTTCACCTTCACAGTGATTGTGAGTCGGTTTTGACTGGCTGTTTCGTTGGCCTGCACTGCCGATGGAGAAATGTCGTAGCCAATAATTGCACCTTCGTAGGTAAGATCTCCATCTCGCTTTGTGATGTTCAAGGGCGATTGCTGAAGAATCAAATCCTTGAGAGATTCTGTAAAACGCTGGGCCAATAGCGGAGTAGCCAGCGGAGTATTCGGTTTAAAATAATCGACACTAAAAGTGCTTGCTCCCGAAGTGTCCGTTCCGCTCATGGTAACTCCAACGGAGCAACCAACGAGAAGTAGAGGAATTAAAAGTAAGCAAGCTAATTTCTTCATTTTCGTAAAGACTAATTATTAAGGTCGTACTCCTTAATTTTTCTGTAGAGCGTTCGCTCCGAAATACCTAACTCGCTGGCAGCGTACTTTCTTTTATTGTTGTGCTTTTTGAGCGCTTTCTTTATCAACTCTTTTTCTGTATCCTGAAGGGAAAGAGTTTCTTCTACCTCTAACGTCTCTGGTTCTTTTTCCTGTTCATCAGATCGACCTGGAAGGTGAAAAATTCCAGAGGCTGTATCACCGTTCTCGGCTACGTGCATGTCGTCATCGTCAAAGACTTTGCGCATCAGCTCGGAGTTTGTGGAAGTGGCATCGAGCTGGCCATCGCTTCGGATCATCTGAAGCACGAGTTTTTTCAGGTCGGTAAGGTCGCTTTTCATATCAAAAAGCACCTTGTAAAGAATTTCTCTTTCTGAAAAGTCGTTGGCACTTTCCTCTTTTTTCACCACCATCGGCAAACTGCTCGAGCGGCTATCCGAAGGTAAGTAACCCATCAGTTTCTCAGCATCAATTTCCCGCTCCTGTTCGATCACTGAAATCTGCTCGGTGATATTTTTGAGCTGACGAATATTCCCAGGCCAGCGGTAATTTTCCAGCACCTTCACAGCGTCATCGGTCAACTGCAATGCAGGCATTCTGTACTTTTCGGAAAAATCGGTTGTGAACTTTCTGAATAGCAAATAAATATCTTCCTTTCTCTCTCTCAAAGGAGGCACGTAAATCGGCACCGTGTTGAGTCGGTAGTAAAGATCCTCCCGGAAAGTTCCCTTCTTGATGGCTTCGTTGAAATCGACATTGGAAGCCGCAACCAAACGGACGTCAGACTTTATCACTTTCGAAGAACCAACACGAATGAATTCTCCAGTTTCGAGAACACGCAATAGACGCACCTGTGTTTGCAGAGGCAGCTCGGCAACCTCATCCAAAAAGATGGTTCCTCCATCGGCCTCTTCAAAGTAGCCTTTTCGAGAACCAGTGGCACCGGTAAAAGCACCTTTCTCGTGACCAAAAAGCTCTGAGTCGATAGTCCCTTCCGGAATGGCTCCACAGTTCACGGCAATGTAAGGCCCGTGTTTGCGAGAGCTCAGTTGGTGAATTACCTGCGGCATCACTTCCTTTCCAACACCGCTCTCACCATTTATCAAAACAGAAATATCTGTTGGCGCAACTTGTCTGGCCACATCCAGAGCTCTATTGAGCCCTGCCGAGTTACCTATAATTCCAAATCGCTGTTTTATTGCCTGGAGTTCCATTTGTTACTTTCTCTTTGATCGGCTTTTAGTTTACCACTTTCCCTCGAAGAGTCACTGAAGTGCACTCCTCAGCATACACATTTACATAGGTACCGATCTTGTGATTTCCCTTTGGAAAAACCACCATCGTGTTTTGTGAGTTTCTTCCGCAGAGCTCTTCGTCCGACTTTTTAGAAACACCTTCAATCAGCACCCGGTGAGTTTGGCCCACCATCTCGCGAGTTCTTCTGGCGTTTGCTTTCATCTGCAAATCGATTACTTCCTTGAGTCTGCGACCTTTCACCTCTTCGGGCACATCATCTTCAAACTTTCGTTCTGCCAGAGTCCTCGGGCGCTCAGAGTATTTAAACATGTAAGCCATGTTGTACTGAACCTCTTCCATCAGGCTCAAGGTGTCTTGATGTTCTTCCTCCGTCTCACCGCAAAACCCAGTAATAATATCTGTAGAAATTGCGCATTCGGGAATAATTCTGCGAATGGCTGCAATACGATCTTTGTACCACTCTCTGGTGTAACCGCGGTTCATTCGTTTCAGCATTTCGCTGTTACCCGACTGCACAGGCAGGTGAATGTAATTGCAAATATTTTCGTATTTCTTCATGCTGTACAGCACGTCATCCGTCATGTCCTTTGGGTGCGAAGTAGAAAAGCGCACTCGCAGATCGGGATTCACTTCGGCAACCATTTCGAGCAATTGAGCAAAATTCTTTGTCGGCTTTTCCGGATCTTTAATTTGTCCTTTGCTCGTCATGTTCCACTTGTAGGAGTCAACATTTTGACCGAGCAAAGTCACTTCGCGATAACCCTGATCGAAAAGCTCCTGAGCTTCGCGAACAATCGACTCAGGATCGCGGCTTCGCTCCCTTCCTCTGGTGAAAGGCACTACACAGAAAGAGCACATGTTGTCGCACCCTCGCATGATGGAGATAAATGCTGTAACGCCATTACTGTCGAGCCTCACGGGGCTGATGTCAGCATAGGTTTCTTCTCTTGAGAGCAGAACATTCACGGCTTTTTGTCCGGTTTCCACTTCCTGGATCAGGCCCGGAAGTTCGCGATAGGCATCGGGACCAACGACCAGATCAACGAGTTTCTCTTCTTCGAGTAGTTGTTTTTTCAGTCGCTCGGCCATACAGCCCAAAATACCCACAACGAGTTCTGGCTTTCTTTTTTTCATTCCTCTGAAAAAGTTGAGCCTGTTGCGCACACGCTGTTCCGCATTGTCCCGGATAGAGCAGGTGTTGATCAAAACAACGTCTGCGGCTTCAGCATCGCGAGTTGTACCGTAGCCTTCTTCTGCCATAATTGAAGCTACAATCTCGCTGTCAGAAAAATTCATCTGGCAGCCGTAGCTCTCGAGCATTAGTTTTTTTGAGTCACTTTTTTGAGTCGTCTCCAACATCGTAGCCTCACCTTGTCTGGCTTCGTCAATCACTTTACTTCCTTCGTGCATAAGATGACTTTTGAGAATGAAAAATAGGCGCAAATTTATTAATTAAAATTAGGAAACTGGCAGTTTGACAGCTTGATTCCCCGTGCATTCACATCTTTTCGCAAGTGACAATTTGCACCAGTTTATCTGCCAGACTGCGAACGATTGATCGCTTTAAATTTGCATTTCAGATTTGCTTTGTTCTTTCTTTGCAAAGCGAAATCTTGAGCAATTGGGTTAAAAGAACCGTGATAGTCACTTGAACTTCGAACCGTAAGAATTGCTTTGTAAGGTTACAAAATGTGCCTTTAACACTCGTTTAAATCCAGCGTATATGTCCAAAAATCTCGTCATCGTTGAGTCCCCAGCCAAAGCGAAAACCATCGAAGGTTACCTCGGAAAAGACTTCACGGTAAAATCCAGCTACGGCCACGTTCGCGACCTCCCAAAAAAGGATGTTGCCATCGACATTGAAAATGATTTCAAACCCGTTTACGAAATCACTGCCGACAAAAAAGACGTGGTAAAAGAGTTGAAAAAACTCGCCAAAGCTGCTGAAACGGTATGGCTCGCAACTGATGAGGACCGGGAAGGAGAAGCTATTTCGTGGCACCTTGCTGAGGCGCTCGGACTTAAAGACGAGAATACAAAACGCATTGTTTTTAGCGAAATCACCAAAAGCGCAATTTTAAAAGCAATAGAGTCACCACGTCAGGTAGACAAAAACCTGGTGGATGCGCAACAGGCTCGCAGAATTCTCGACAGGCTGGTTGGGTTTGAACTTTCCCCTGTTTTATGGAAAAAGGTGAAACCATCACTTTCTGCCGGACGTGTTCAATCTGTTACCGTTCGAATAATTGTAGAGCGCGAAAGAGAAATTGATGCGTTTACTCCGGAATCGTCTTTCCGTGTGGTGGCAGAATTCGAAGCCGAAGGAAAAACATTCAAAGGAGAGCTCGGTAAACGATTTAAGACTGAGAAAGAAGCTGAAGACTTTTTGAAAAAATGCAAAGCGGCCGATTTCAGCGTGGAGTCGTTGGAGAAAAAACCAGCTAAGAAAAGCCCAGCCGCTCCATTCACCACTTCTACCCTTCAGCAAGAGGCGAGTAGAAAATTGAGTTTCTCTGTAGCGCAAACAATGATGGTAGCTCAGAAACTTTACGAGTCCGGTAAAATCACTTACATGCGTACCGACTCTGTGAACCTATCGGACACTGCGCTAAAAGGTGCTGAAAAAGAGATCGAAAAATCTTACGGTAAAGAATACGCCAAGAGAAGAAAGTACTCTTCGAAATCTAAGGGCGCACAAGAAGCTCACGAAGCCATTCGCCCAACAGAAATGTCTGCACACAGCGTAACAGGAGATCGAAACGAAGAACGTCTCTACGACCTGATCTGGAAAAGAACCATTGCATCGCAAATGGCCGAGGCTCAGCTCGAGAAAACCACAGCAAAAATTTCTGCACCGAACGTAGATGAAGTTTTCACCGCTCGTGGAGAAATCATCAAGTTCGAAGGCTTTCTTAAAGTTTATCTGGAAGGAACAGACGATGAGGAAGACGACAGTCCAAAAGGAATTCTACCTCCCCTTACTAAAGGTGAGGCGGTAAACGCTGAATCTATCACAGCTACTGAACGCTTCACACACCACCCACCACGCTACACCGAGGCAAGCCTCGTGAAGAAGCTCGAGGAGCTCGGAATCGGTCGTCCGTCTACTTACGCACCAACGATCTCTACAATCCAGAAACGTGGCTACGTTGAGAAAAAAGAGCTCGAAGGAAAAGAGCGAAAATATCAGATGCTCAGTCTTTCAGGAGATACAATTAAGAAAGAGGAGAAAACGGAGATTACCGGAGCCGAAAAAGGCAAGCTCTTCCCAACAGACATCGGGATTGTGGTGAACGACTTCCTGGTTGAAAATTTCGAAAGCATTCTCGACTACAACTTCACCGCAAAGGTTGAGAAAGAATTTGACGACATCGCCCAGGGCATGCTTCAGTGGAATAAGATGATAAAGTCTTTCTACTCTCCATTTCACGAAAATGTGGAAGACACGCTGGAGAATTCTGAAAAAGCCTCGGGCGAAAGAATCCTGGGAGAAGATCCCAAGTCGGGCAAAACTGTGCTGGTGAGAATTGGTCGCTTCGGACCTCTTGCTCAGATTGGCGCACCAGACGATGAAGAAAAGCAATTCGCCTCTCTTCGTGCAGACCAGAGCATCAACAGCATCACGCTTGAGGAGGCACTGGACCTATTCAAACTTCCTCGCGACCTCGGACAGTTTGAGGACAAAAAAGTTGTTGCAGCCATAGGAAGATTTGGTCCTTACATTCGTCACGATGGAAAATTCGTGAGCCTAAAACCTAAAGAAGGTGACGACCCCTACACCATCGAACTCGACCGTGCAATTGAACTCATCAAGGCCAAACGCGAGCAAGATGAGAAAAACAGAATCAAAACTTTTGAAGAAGACGATTCCATCCAGGTGCTGAATGGACGATACGGCCCGTATATTAAAGCGGGAAAACAAAACGTGAAGATTCCGAAAGACAAGGAGCCGGAGAAGCTTACTTTCGAAGAGGTGAAGGAACTGATTGAGGAGCACGAGAAGAATCCTCCAAAGGGAAGGCGAAAAGCCAAAGCAAAGCCGAAGGCCAAGTCTAAAGCAAAACCCAAAAGCAAAAAGAGCACGAAAAAGAGCAAGTAAAAAGTAGAGAATGAAAGATCTTTCCGTTTTTCTCACACCCATACCGGCCGATTTGTTTGCCGATATTCCTGTGAGCAAATCCCAACTCGGAAAACAAATTGACTACCACACAGAAGGACATTTCCCCGAAGGAGAGGATGTTAAGATTGCAATAATTGGTGTGGAGGAAGACCGCTACTCAGAAAACAACAAGGGCTGTGCTCAGGCGCCAAACTTTGTTCGCAAACAACTTGCTCAACACTTCGGCTTTGATCAAAATATTTCTATCGCTGATTTGGGGAACATCGCAGCTGGCGAAAAGGTGGAAGACACTTACGTGGCTCTCAAAACCATTTGCCAGGAGCTAATCAAGGACCAAATCATTCCGGTGATCATTGGTGGCAGTCAGGATTTGACCTTTGCTAACTACATTGCTTACGAAAAACTTGAGCAGACGGTAAACCTGGTCACAGTTGATCCACTTTTGAGCTTTAGCAGTTTCAACAAGCCAATCGATTCAAACACATTTTTGAACAACATCATTCTGCACCAACCCAATTACCTCTTTAATTACAGCAACATCGGCAATCAACGCCCTTACGTTGACAAAGAGCTCTATGAGTTGATGGATAAGATGTTTTTCGACACTTACCGTCTTGGCGAAGT
The DNA here is from genome assembly GCF_049334165.1 of Halocola ammonii. NCBI lineage: Bacteria > Pseudomonadati > Bacteroidota > Flavobacteriia > Flavobacteriales > Halocolacceae > Halocola > Halocola ammonii. The sequence goes on along the minus strand of NZ_JBEGHD010000002.1, from coordinate 291,149 downwards.
AGCCGAAGACATTAAGTCGGTGGAGCCGGTCGTTAGAAATGCCGACCTCCTTAGCTTCGATATTTCTGCTATCAAAAGAAGTGACGCACCCGGCAGCAAACAGAGCGGCCCAAATGGCTTCACAGCGCAGCAAGCCTGCCAGCTCTGTAGATACGCTGGCATGAGTGACAAGCTTAGTTCGGTTGGCTTCTACGAATTCAACCCGGAAACCGACATTCACAATAACACTGCTTCACTTCTGGCAGAAATGATTTGGTATTTGATAGATGGAGTGATAAATCGCAAGAGAGACTATCCTATTGGCGACTATCGCGAGTATCAAAAATTCATAGTTAACCTGAGCGATAAGAACCACCAAATCACATTCTTCAAAAGCCACCTTAGCAATCGTTGGTGGATGGAAGTGCCGTATCCTGCGGGAAAGAAAAACCGTTACCAGAGACATCACCTGGTGCCGTGCACCTATGCCGACTATCAGCAAGCCACCAATGAGGAGGTACCAGACCGTTGGTGGAAAGCGTACCAAAAGCTCACCTAGAGGACACTCACAGTAGAGCAATTTGTTATGGAAAATTTAACGGACAATTCAAAGGTCCTTAAGAAAAATGTGAAGAAGCTTTCCAATTCCGATGTTGAAAAAATTTTTGACAGAAATGAATTTTGGTTATTTTAGCCCCTTTCAGTAGTGATTTAGATAACCAAAATCGGAGCTATTAACCAAGTTCGTCAAAGTATGAAGCAAATCTTTACCTATTCAATTCTAGTAGTTTGTTTTGTTACATCATTTCAGGTCTACGGCCAACAAGATCCGCAGTTCACACAATGGATGTTTGACAAGCTGTCGTTCAACCCAGCTTTTGCCGGGTCAGGTGATAATAACTGCTTTAACTTCTTTTACCGCGATCAGTGGGATCAACTCGACAGAGATCCAAAGACTGTCATGTTGAACTACCACCAATACGTTGAACCTATCAAAGGTGGTATTGGTGTTACTTTCTACAACGACCGTCTTGGACAGGAAATCAACAACATCTTCAGACTTTCTTACGCATATAAGTACAAGTTCATCTCAGGTGATGTCCTTTCTGCAGGTCTGGCTCTCGGCTACTACGGACGCCAACTCGGTGATGACTGGAGACCACCCCAAACATTGCCAGAGGATGATCCGGCTATTAACGCAAGCCGTCAAACTGCTGGTAGCTTCGACCTAAACTTTGGTCTTTACTACGAAAAGCCTCAAAAATTTTACGTAGGTGCCTCGCTCACTCACCTTACCGGTCAGGATCTTGAAGACCTCAACATGGAGCTTGCACAACACTACTACTTCATGGCAGGTGGACAGCTTCCATTGAGTGGTAATCTCACTTTGAAACCAAACGCCCTCTTCAGAGGCGACTTCTCTACAATGACATTCGATCTTAATGCAATTATTGACTGGAACAATACTTTGTATGCTGGGCTTAGCTATCGTTTGCAAGATGCAATCGCGCCCATGGCAGGTTACAACCACCAATTGCCTACCAGAAGAGTTCCTGGCAGCAATAACGTTCTTTCACAATCGTTAAGAATTGGATACTCGTACGATGCTACCACATCTGAATTGAAAAATTACAGTACTGGCTCGCACGAGATTATGCTCTCCTACTGCTTTAATATTGACTTAGTTCCAATCAGACAGCCATACGGTAACCCGAGGTTCTTGTAAAATAAATTGTAACTAATCGAGTTTAAAACACGTTATTGAGCATTATTATACCTGCTTCTCTACTTGGGAATAGTAAGAGTTTACTAAAGGAAAGGAAATCATGAAAAAGTCATTTTTTTATCTGCTGGCGGCAGTTCTCTTAGCCAGTTGCTATGGCGGTAATCGTGGAGAACTGGTTGGAGTTTATCCCCGTGAAGACTGGGTAGATTACAATCCATATGGAATGAACTACATCCACTTCGGATCCTACACAATGGGACCTAGCGATGAAGATGTTCCAGGTGCCCACAGCGCTACCTCCAAAACAGTAACGGTCCCTGCATTTTACATGGATCAGCACGAGATCTCAAACAATGAGTATCGTCAGTTCGTATATTACGTTCGTGACTCACTCATGAGAGATGTACTTGCTCAAAACGATTTTGAGTTTTACTACTTCATGGAAGATGAGATGGGTCGTGAATTATCTCGTTTTATCAACAAAGGTTATGTCCTCAACTGGGAAGAGGAGATTAACTGGGAAGATGAAGAGATTTTCGACATCCTCTACAACGAATTCTATCTGCAGGGAGCAGACAAATTCTACGATCGTAAACAACTCGACACTCGTAAGCTGAGATACCGCTACTGGTGGATTGACTTAAAAAGTGCTGCAGACAAGTCTGGTAAAGATGAAGAGTACGGTATGCCGAACTCCATCGATCAGCTTCACTCTGTCAGAGGACACAGCGATCGCGCTCAATTCGTAATCGAAGAAAACATTCCTGTTTACCCGGACACACTAGTTTGGGTGCACGACTTCACCTATGGTTTCAACGAGCCGCTTACAGAAAATTATTTCTGGCACCCGGCTTACGATGACTATCCTGTAGTTGGTGTCACCTGGGGACAGGCGAAAGCCTTCACCTACTGGAGAACTCAAATTCTCAATGAGTGGAAACAGCAAAACGGAGAAACATTCGTTCAGCGATTCCGTCTGCCAAGTGAGGCTGAGTGGGAATACGCTGCTCGAGGTGGACTCGACCTGGCTCCATACCCATGGGGCGGACCTTACGTAAGAAATATTCAGGGTTGCCCACTGGCTAACTTTAAACCGATGCGCGGTGACTACGTGGAAGACAACGGTTGCTACACAGTTCCGATTGAATCTTACTCACCAAACGACTACGGTCTTTACAACATGTCTGGAAACGTGGCTGAATGGACCAACACAGCGTATGACGAATCAGTGTATCAGTTCTCTCACGACATGAGTCCGGAGTACGAATATCACGCGAAAGAAAACGAACCACCAAGCATGAAGCGTAAAGTCATTCGCGGTGGATCGTGGAAAGATATCGGTTATTACATTCAAACCGGTACGCGTTCTTACGAATATCAAGACACTGCAAAATCTTACATCGGATTCCGTTGTGTAATGTCATACCTCGGTCGCGGTAAATCCGGAGACCCTGCGGAATTCAACGTAAATAACTAACCTGTTTTTTAGTCTAATCAATTATTTTTTAAACCATTAAAGCAAGAGAAATATGAAACCTGGAAGTAAAGGATGGAAAAACTTTATGGCGAAGTTGTACGGAATTGGAGCAGCCGTTGTAATTATCGGAGCCCTTTTCAAAATTCAACACTGGCCATTTGCAAGTGCTTTCCTAATCGCGGGATTGGGAACTGAAGCAATCATCTTCTTCTTTTCTGCTTTTGAGCCACCACACGAAGAAGTAGATTGGACACTTGTTTACCCTGAATTGGCAACTGGCGAAAAGCACGAAGGTCAACGTCAGGTAGAAGCACAAGATGATGATCTTACAATCACTAGCCAGCTCGACAAGATGCTGGAACAAGCGAAGATAGAACCCGAATTACTGCAAAGTCTGGGAGACGGAATGCGCACATTGAGCACTCAAGCTGGAAAATTGAGTGAAATCTCTGACGCTTCTGTAGCCACAGAAGAGTACTCACAATCACTTCGCGGAGCTTCGGAAAAAGTGGGCGAACTGACTCACTCTTACGAAGAAGCGTCACGCTCACTTACCGGTCTTTCTTCAAATGCGGAAGCCGGATCAACAGCTGGAGATCACCTCCAAAAGATGAATCAAAATCTTTCTGAGCTCAACGGAATGTACGAATTGCAACTTCAGCAGCTCGAAGAGTCACGTCAGATGTACTCTGGAATGAACGAGCTGGTTAAAAACCTTCAGGATTCTGTTGAAGATACTAAGCAATACAAAGAGAACATCTCTGAGCTTGCCAGAAACCTCAAGTCTTTGAATACGGTTTACAACAACATGTTGAATGCAATGGGCGGTGGAAACAACCAGGCCTAAGCATTGTCCCGACAAATAAATTAAGTTGCTAATCTTTTAAAGATCAAGGAAAATGGCAGGAGGTAAAGAAACCCCAAGACAGAAGATGATCGGGATGATGTATTTGGTACTAACAGCCCTTTTGGCGCTGAACGTATCAAAAGAAATTCTCGATGCATTCATTCTGGTAGACAACGGCCTGCGGAAAACAGAACAAACACTGGACTCTAAGAACAGTGCTACCTGGGCCGACATGGAAGGGAAGAGAGCCGCTAACCCGGCTAAGGCAGCCCCATTCTATCAAGCTGCTGAAGATGTTAGAAACAGAGCTGATGACTTAATCTCATACATCGCTGAACTCAAGGCACGTACAATGGCTGTATCGCATAGTGGAGTAGATTACAAATACTTCATGACAGAAGATAGCTCTGCCGTGAGTTTGGACGCTGTGAATGATGAAGGAGATAAGTACGTGAAGAAGCCAGATGAAAATCAGGAAAACACTGCGATGCTGGTAGGTTCATCACCGAATCAACCAAAAGATTCCAGCGTGGCCTGGTCCGCATCAGAGCTTAAGATGAAGCTTGAAAACTTTCGCGATTATTTAAAGCAAATTAAGTTTCAAGAGGTGACAGGAAAAACCTGGAGCATGGCTGATCAAAAGGCCATCGTAACCAGTCTTGATAGCATTTTCAAATATGAAACGGTAAAAGAAGACGGAAAAGATGTTGCATGGCAAACAAAGAACTTCTATCACAGTCCACTGGCAGCGATTATTCCAATCATGACCAAGCTGCAAGTTGATGTGCAAAACGCCCAGGCTGATGTTGTTTCGGCTTTGCTTGCTGGTATTGAAGGTAAATCGTACAAGTTTACGACCCTGGAGCCTTTCGTAGTTCCTCAGTCGAGCTACATTATCAAAGGCGACACATTCAGAGCTCAGGTTCTGCTTGCCGCTTATGACGCGACTAACCCTCCTCAAATGTGGGTAAAGCAGAGACCGTGGGATGGTGAGGATTCTACAGACTGGAGCACTGATGATGTTTCTCAGGAAATGCAGTTGGATATCAACGAAAAAGGATTAGGTGAACTGAAAATCCCTACTTCTAGTTTGCCTACAGGTAAACATCAGTTTAAGGGTCTAATTTCATACGATGGCCCTACAGGCACTGAAACGTTCAACCTTTACGTGCCTGAAATGACTGTTGCTGAAGCTTCACTGGTTGTGTCACCTACTAAGATGAACGTTTTCTACCGTGGAGTTGAAAACCCTGTAGAAATCTCTGTTCCTGGAGTTGGTCCTGAAGCAATCGAAGCTACTTGCCCTGGTCACCGCCTCACGAAAAACCCTGACAACACTTATACAATGCGTCCGGGTGATTCGAATACAGCGAAGATCAGTGTGACAGCTGAGATGCCTGACGGGACTAAACAAAACATGGGTACAAAGGAATTCCGTGTGAAACGTATTCCTGATCCAGTTCCATCATTTGGACGTAAAACACCTTATGACAACACCATCGAGAAGGGAACCATGGTTGTTCAGCCTGGTGTACTTGCAGAAATGCAAAACTTCGACTTCGATGTTGACGTTAAGGTTGTTGAATTTAAAATGGTATTTATCCGTGACGGTCAAATCATTGAAAAAGTCTCTAAGAGCAACCGTGTAACGGAAGAAATGAAAGCAAACATGCAGCGTACTGGTCGAGGACAAAAGTTCTTTATCGAAGACATCAAGGTGAAAATGCCTGATGGCGAAGTGCGTAAAGTGGCTAACATTTCGCTCAAAGTCATATAAAATCAATTCATTATGAAAGCTATAATCACATTCGTTTCTGCTACTCTGCTTTCATTTGGGCTTGTCACTTCTGGTGCTGCTCAAACGGATGACGAGATGAATCAACCGCAACAAACAGTTTTGGATGGTGCTTACGTGAAAGAGCACAACCCGACCAAGCGTGTGATTCCCTACCCACACCTGCGCGAAGCAGATGTGATGTGGGCGAAACGCGTGTGGCAGATTATCGACTTGAGAGAAAAGATGAATCACCCTCTCTATTTCCCACTTGAGGAAATTGAAGATCGTAAAAGTCTTTTCCAGGTGATAGTCGATGAACTGAACAAAGGTTCCATTACTGCCTACAGCCTTGGGCCTACCGATGACGATGACGAATTTCGTTATCCGATGACCATGGAAATGGTAGATTCACTGCTCAACCCGGAAGTGACAAAGGTGATTCCAGACCTGGAAACAGGTGAGGACAAAACCATCACAACCACTGAGCCGGTTTCTTCAAGAACTATCACTCAGTTTCAGATCAAAGAAGACTGGATTTTCGACAAGCAGCGTTCTGAGCGTTACGTGAGAATTATCGGTATTGCTCCAATGAAAGAGGAGTACAATGATGATGGAACCAAAAGGGGTTATAAAACTCTTTTCTGGTTGTACTTCCCACAATGTCGTTACGTTTTTGCCAATCACTCCACTTTCAACAGAGATAACGATGCACAGCGCTTGACTTACGAAGATTTCTTCCAAAAACGTATGTTTGGTAGTTACATCATCAAAGAAGCCAACGTGTACGACAGAAGTATTCTTAGCTATGCAAAAGGTATCGATGCGCTCGTTGAAGCCAAGGAGATCAAGCAGGAGCTATTCATCATGGAGCACGACCTGTGGCATTATTAGGAGCTCGTATAGAATGACGGATTTCTTCGTTACGATTGATTTGAATTAAGCTTTCATAAAAATACATTGAGCGCCCGCGGCAAATTTGCCGCGGGCGTTTTTTATTCCATAACTCCCGCTATTTTTGCAGCATGATTACAGTAAATAATTTGAGCATCAGTTTTGGACCGGAACACCTGTTTCGCGACATCTCATTTTTTATCGGAAAGAAAGACCGCATCGGTCTGGTGGGGAAAAACGGTGCCGGTAAGTCCACCATGCTCAAAACCATTTACGGAATTCAGGAACCGACCTCCGGCTCAGTGAGCAAGCCTAAAGGAACTACTCTGGGCTATTTACCCCAAGAGATGAAACACAACGAGGGTAATACTGTCCTTGAAGAGGCAAAGCTCGCCTTCGCAGAGATTGAAAAGTTGGAAACTGAGATAGAAAAGCTCACTCAGGCACTGAACGATCGCGAAGACTATCAGTCCGATTCTTACGCTCAATTGATTGTAGACCTCAACGAAGCTAACGACCGGCTCACGATCATGGGAAGCTCGAAGGTGGAAGAAAACATCGAAAAGATCCTCACCGGCCTCGGTTTTGAATCGACCGACATGGATCGGCAAATGAATGAATTCAGTGGTGGCTGGAAAATGCGTGTGGAGCTGGCAAAAATTCTCCTTATCGCCCCGGACATTCTTCTTCTCGATGAGCCGACAAACCACCTCGACATTGAATCTATCGAATGGCTGGAGGGGTTTCTCGCTAACTACGATGGCGCCCTTCTGATGATTTCACACGACCGGATGTTTCTCGACAAGGTCACCAACCGTACGATCGAAATCTCAAACGGAAAAGTCTACGACTACAAGTTCTCGTACACGAAGTATATCAAGCAGAGAACTGAGGAACTCGAGCAGCAGCGCGAAGCGTACAAGAACCAGCAGAAGTACATCGAAGACACGCAGAAGTTGATCGATAAATTTCGGGCAAAAGCCAACAAGGCCGCCTTTGCTCAATCGTTAATCAAAAAGCTCGACAAACTCGATCGCATTGAGCTCGATGAATTCGACAACACGCAAATGAACATCTCCTTCCCTCCTGCTCCTCGCTCTGGGAAAGTTGTTTTGAAAGCGGAAGACCTGAAGAAATCTTTTGATGGCAAAACAGTTTTCCAAAACGTAGACCTCTCGATCGGGCGCCAGGAGAAAGTGGCCCTGGTGGGTAAAAACGGAGCTGGTAAAACAACGCTCAGTCGAATCATCAAAGGCGAGCTCGATCCAGACTCTGGATCGATCGAGCTAGGCCACAACGTGAAAGTCGGTTACTACGCGCAAAACCAGTCCGAACAGCTCGATGAAAAAAAGACAGTTTTCGAAACTATAGACGACATTGCCGAAGGAGAAATCCGCAAGCAAATACGCGCAATGCTGGGAGCGTTCCTCTTTTCCGGAGAAGATGCCGACAAAAAAGTCAGTGTTCTTTCAGGTGGTGAGAAAGCGCGTCTGGCACTTTGCAAATTGATGCTCGAACCAAAGAACTTTCTCATCCTCGATGAGCCTACCAACCACCTGGACCTGAAATCGAAAGAAGTGCTAAAAAACGCGCTCATCAGATTTGATGGAACTTTACTCGTGGTATCTCACGACAGGGATTTTCTTCATGAACTGACTACCGCCATCTACGAAGTGAAGAAAGACGGATTGCGCCAGTATCTCGGAGATATCTTTGACTTCCTCAAAGATAAAAAAGCGGAATCGATTGCCGAGTTTGAGGTGGACAGAGAAAAGAAAAAACAGCAGAAAGCCGAGGCGAAAAAACCCAAAGAAACACAGCAACAGTTTAGCTACGAAGAGCGAAAAGATCTGCAAAAGAAGAAGCGCAAGCTTCAAAACACAGTGACTAAGTGCGAGCGTGAAATTGAAAAGTGCGAGGAGCGAATTGCCGAGCTCGACAAAGAACTGCTCAACGTAGACTTTAGCAATCCGGAGGAGTCGCAAGCAAAACTTGATGAGTACGCCCAACTCAAAAAGAAAGTCGAGGACCTGATGAAAGAGTGGGAAAACGCAGAACTTGAGCTAGATGGACTGCCTGTTCCAGACTAATCCTTTCTACTGGAAACGTAAACCCTCCATTTTTCAAGCACTTTTTCAAATCCTTCGGGAAGCTCAGAGTCAAAAGCCATCCACTCTCCTGTTTTTGGATGAGTGAATCCAATTGTCTTGGCGTGCAATGCCTGACCAGTGAGCAATCCAAAGCAGTTTTGGATAAACTGCCTGTACTTTGAAAAAGTTGTTCCCTTCAAAATCTTGTCACCTCCATAAGTGGCATCGTTGAAAAGCGGGTGACCGATGTGTTTCATGTGCGCCCTGATTTGGTGTGTGCGACCGGTTTCAAGCTTGCATTCTACCAAAGTGACATAGCCAAAGCTTTCAATTGGCTTGTAGTGTGTGACAGCGTGTTTCCCGTACTCGCCCTCTTCAAAAACAGTCATCACTTTTCTGTTTTGAAGCGAACGGCCAATGTGCCCTTCTATGGTTCCCGGCTCGGTGACATCGCCCCAAACGAGCGCCCAATATTTTCTCTCGGTTTTACGATCGAAAAACTGTTTCGAAAGATTAGTGAGTGCCTCCTCGGTCTTGGCCATCACCATCAGTCCGCTGGTATTTTTGTCGAGCCGATGGACGAGTCCAGGTCGGTTGACTCCGTGTTGTTCGTTTTCCGGAAGATTCTCAAAATGATGGATCAGCCCGTTTACCAACGTACCCGTGAAGTTTCCATAACCCGGATGCACCACCATGTCGTCAGACTTATTAAGGACAATCACTGTATCGTCTTCATAAACAATGTTGAGAGGAATATCCTCGGGAAGCAACTCGATTTCTCGAACAGGATAAGGTAATTCCACAGTGATCACATCTTCCGGTTTCACTTTGTAATTCGGCTTCACTACTTCACCGTTCACCTTGATGTAGCCAGATTTGGCCGCGTCCTGAAGCTTGTTTCTGGAAGTATTCGCAATTCGATCGTTCAGAAATCTATCGATACGCATCGCTTGCTGACCGGGGTCTGCAACAATCTTGTGGTGTTCGAAAAGCTCATTATCATGCTCCTCTTCAGAATCAAATCTCTCTTCCAAATCGTTCTTACTGTTTGATGATTTTCTTGAAAATCGCTTTACCGCTATCCTGATCTACCATTCGAACGATGTACATTCCTGCCGGTAGTTCCGTCAGGTTCAATTGCGTTGTGGCGGATGAAACAGTCTTTCTGATCCATTGCTTTCCGGTGATGTCGACCACCGAAACTTCCACTTGTCGATCGCCTTCAAGCGCCAGATTCAACAGGCCGGTTGTTGGGTTCGGATAAACCGCCACTTGCTCTTCTGAAAGCTCTTCTACACTATTCCAAACTTCGGATTTTCCAGATTTAAAAACAGGACGAAGCATAATCGTCCCCGAAGCTGTGGATTGCTGCCAGTCGCCCTGTGCGCCCAGCGTGTAGAAAAGTCGCTCTACGTTTTGGGCTGTATTTCTGTCGTTACCAATGTTGTATGACTCAGCTGCGTCTTGTACCCAACCCACGTAGATCGTTCCATCCACGGGAATCGGATCATCGTACTCGAAATAATCGAAAATATTATGACCGAGGTTGAAATACTGAGGGCTGTTGAAACCGAAGTTTTCTCCTAATTCCTCTCCAGGAACTCCACCTCCATCGCCCCAGGCTCTTAGGAGAAATGTCCTGTCTGAGTTATCGAGACGGAAAGGGATAAAATGAATAAACAAACCGAGCAAGGTGTCCGGTGACTGCACCTCGAATTGCATGGCAACCTTCCCTCCTGCAGAAGTCACTCCGTAAGCACCTTCGGCAGTTCCGTCATCGTAGGCGTAGTAGTTGGTGAAGTCCTGCACAAACCGGATTGTGTCGTTGTTTCGGTTCGCATCGTTCGACTCGTTCAGGTAAAACTCCACATCGAAATAAGCACAAGTGTCGTTCACCGTGTCATCATAGACAAAGTTGTATGGATCTTCCTTGATCTCCACATCTACCGGGAGAATGGAGTTTGCCTCAAAAGCCGTAATCACGTTGCTATTGGGAACATCAGTGAAACTGCCCTGATAGCCCACTCGAAAGCCATAGCTCACGTTGTTGTTCTCATTTTCGAGGTTGGCCATAAACACCTGGCGAGAGTTGGCCATGTAAGCTTCAGGGTTTTGAATAAAATGCGGCCAGGGCATTGCTGAGTAGCCGTCCAAAAGAGTAAACTCATCGTAGACAAAAGCCACGTCCACGAGTTCGGCATTTCCCGGAGTTGCTCCCTGATCTACTACCACGTAATCAATGTGCCACTGGTCGACAGCTCCACTAATCGTGGCGTAGTTTCTAAAGCGAAACTGAAACCCATCACTCAGATTCAACGCTTGATTTATGTGAATGAAAACGCGTTCGAAAGGAGCCGACTGATTGTCCTCAGGTCCTGACACTGACCAAACCGGATTCCACGATCCTCCGCCACTTCCATCGGGCGAAAGAAACTCGAGAACAAGTGAGTCTTGAGGGTCTGGCGCATTTCCTAAACCTGCCGGCTGGTAAAAGAAAGACAGGTAAACACTGTCGGAAGCAGCGTAAGGTTCGAGATTAATCGGGCAGGAAGTGAGCGTATCGGCTGGGCCGTAAGCAAACTCATTAGCAAAATCGTAAGGGTAACCAGTGGAGTCGAGCCCATCGAGAGTAGCTACACCAACTGTGGGTGGCTCTATCGGAAAATCGTTGTTGATGAAAGCGCTGTTGTCTTCCCAGCGCTGGTAAGTTTCTGGAATATCAGGATCGTTGGTCGAGAGCGAATAACGCGAAAAGTCGTCTACAAACGGAAGCTGAAAGCTTGCTCCAGATCTTGCCTGGCGTGGTTCAAATTCTCTTTCCTGCAAATGCCTTTGAATAACCTGCGGATTGCTGGTTAGCGGTGACTCAACTTCACCCTGGGCAAATAGATCAAATGTGGATAGTGATAAAACGAGTGTGAATGAGAGAATAAGTCTAGTCATGGTGTTGTAGTATTTGCTTCATCGTCAGGCATCCCCATCTGTCCCTGGCTCGATAGTGAATCCGAATCGAGCGATTTCGTGGTAAGCCAAACGTCAACCGGACTGCCGATTCGCAGTTCTTCATCGCCCGATCCTTCGGGATGCTGATCGTAGATTTTTGCGTTGAGCGAATCTTCTTTCGTTTCAATGTCCTGATCGAAGAATGGAAAACCGAGAGTGAGCGAATTGTCCGCTAACACTTTTTCGGCACTGTCGAGAGAAAGGCCAAACAACCGAGGCACAGAAACTTTTTGATTTCCGCGTTCTCCAAGTACCAGTGTGATTTTGTCACCTCTTCGAATCTTCGTCCCAGTTTCCACCTCTTTCCCCTCGTACTTCATTCCGAGTACGCAGTTGTTGCAAACTCCTGGCTTATACTCCGTGGTGTACTCAATGCCATCGATGTTCAACTTGGTTTGTGCAATGCGAAAAGACTCTCCAATTTTCACCTTCAACTCCTTCATTGGCTGGCGCATGGCGTTCACCGTAAGGTAAATGCTTCGGTCTTCTTTCACCTGTGCCGATGGAGGCGGCAACTGCTCGAGTACTGTTCCTCGTGCACCTTCGTTGTAAACGGAGTCGATGATTTCGTAATTGAGCGTGGTGTTGGCAAGTGCACCTTCGATGTCTTCGATTTTCATTCCTCGCAAGTCGGGAACCTCAACCGACTCACCGTGGTCGGTGTAGGAGTTCAGATAGAGATTGGCTCCTAAAACCACAACAGCCACAAAAACAATGGCGAAAAGCAGGTTTTTCAAAAAAACCTTACTGAAGATAAAACGGATAATTTTCATTTTTCATCGAGGTTACCCAGAGAATCCGGCTTGCAAAAGCATTGCTCCAGCATTCTCTTAACGACATTGCTTCAAAAATATTAGTCAAAATTTTTACGGACTACGGATTTAATCCCGTTGGTTTTTAACCTATCCTTTTTCACACATCTATCGACTCTCTTTTGACCTGGCTCATAAACCGCGCTCGAGAATCGGCCAACGCGCGAATGCCGGTTGTCGAGCGGAGTCGAGACACGAGAAAGGCAATTTGATTTGTAACTACTTAGCCATTTTTTCGCCAATGGCATTATCATAAATCTTACGTGCATCGTCAATGTAGCCGTAGTGCTCCTCATCGACCCACATTTTGCCTTTTGTCACGTGTCCGAGAAGTGTCATCGTCACACCGGCTTCGGTCACCATGTCAATAAAGTTGTCTTCGTAATCTTCCACCACAGTCACTACAATTCGGCTCTGTGACTCGCCAAAGAGGAAAGCGTCTTCTCTCAGCTCCGAGTCAGTAACGATGTCGAAACCAAGACCTCGAGGAAGTCCCATTTCCACCAACGTGGTGAAAAGTCCACCATCAGATACATCGTGCGCTGCGTTGATGTAGTTGTTTTTAATCAGATCTTTCACACACTGCTGAAGTGTAAATTCTTCATCGAGGTCGAAATATGGTGCGGGAGTGTTTTCAATTCCGTGGATGCTAGACAAGTACTCAGAGGCGTTGATGTCGTCTCTGGCTTCGCCCAAAAGGAAAATCAAATCGCCTTTGTATTTAAAATCGAGTGTTGTGTGCAGTGACTTGTCCTGAAGCAGCCCGAGCATTCCGATGGTCGGAGTTGGGAAAACCGGTTTTGGCTTTCCGTCTTTGCCTTGCGACTGGTTGTAGAAACTCACGTTACCGCCCGTCACAGGAGTTTGGAATTTTTTGCAGGCTGCGCTCATCCCTTTGATGGCTCCTACAAACTGCCAGTACACTTCCGGATTGTAAGGATTCCCAAAGTTGAGGCAGTTGGTGATGGCAGATGGCTCACCGCCACTGCAAACGATGTTTCTTGCAGCTTCGGCAACGGCAATTGCAGTTCCTTTTTCAGGATCGCAGTTCACGTAGCGCGCATTGCAATCCACCGTGAGAGCAAGTGCTTTGTTGGTTCCTTTCAGATTCACGATTCCCGCGTCAGATGGCGAGTTGGTAGTCATAGTGGCTGTTCCCACCATGCTGTCGTATTGTTCCCAAATCCAGCGCTTTGAAGCTAGGTTAGGATTAGCGAGCATTTTTCTGGCTACCACAACAAGATCGTCTGGCTCTTCCACCTGGTCGATGCTGAATTTCTGACCTTCTTTGTAATAAGCCGGCTCGGTATATTCCCTTTCGTAAACAGGAGCTCCTCCGCCTAGCACAAGCGACTCGGCAGGAATGTCGGCTACGAGTTCTTCACCCATAAAGTAGCGGACCTGGCCAGAGTCTGTCACCACTCCAATTTCTTCTGCGTTGAGATCCCACTTGTCGAAGATTCGCTTTACAACGTCTTCTTTTCCTTTTTTCACCACCACGAGCATTCTCTCCTGCGACTCGCTGAGGAGAATTTCGAAAGGCTTCATGTCGTCCTGACGGAGCGGCACGCGATCGAGGAAAATGTCCATCCCCACTTCTCCGGCAGCGCTCATCTCAGAGCTGGAGCAGGTGATTCCCGCAGCTCCCATGTCTTGCATCCCAACAACAGCGTCCGTTTCGGCAAGCTCGAGAGTAGCTTCCAAAAGTAGTTTTTCCTGAAAAGGGTCTCCTACCTGAACGCTTGGAAGGTCGCTGGCAGAGTCTTCGGTAATGTCTTTGGAAGCAAAGCTCGCTCCCTGGATTCCGTCTTTTCCGGTGGCTGAACCAACGATGTAAACCGGGTTGCCAACACCACTTGCTGTGGCCGAAATCATTTTGTCGGTTTCCATGATTCCCGCGCTCATGGCGTTCACCAGTGGATTAGTTTCGTAGCAGTCGTTGAAGAACACCTCACCGCCAACTACCGGAATTCCAAAGGCGTTTCCGTAATCGCCAATTCCTTTGGTGACTCCTTCGAGCAGCCATTTCGTGCGGTCGTTGTCGAGGCTTCCAAAACGGAGCGAGTTCAACTGCGCTACCGGGCGGGCGCCCATGGTAAAGATGTCGCGGTTGATTCCGCCAACACCCGTTGCCGCTCCCTGGTAAGGCTCGATAGCCGAAGGGTGGTTGTGACTTTCAATTTTAAATGCACAGGCAAGTCCATCGCCAATATCTACCAAACCGGCATTTTCTTCTCCGGCCTCCACGAGCATGTGAGGACCTTCCTTGGGAAGTGTCTTCAACCATTTGATGGAGTTTTTGTAGGAGCAGTGTTCGCTCCACATCACGGAGTAGATGCACATTTCGGTGAAAGTGGGAGTGCGTCCCAAAACTTCTTTGATTTTATCGAACTCTTCGGGCAAAAGGCCCATTTCCTGAGCTTGTTCCAAAGTGGCCAATTCTTGCGTGGTTGCTTGTGACATAGAAATTTATTTGTCCTGTTTTACGGTGCCACAAAAGTAGGAATATTGCCCGGTTTGGCGAAGGGTAAATTTGGAGAGAAATTGAACTGGCTTAGTTACCGTTTTGACCAATGCAGAAGCCATGAGTTTTGTTTGTTATCTTTGACTCTATGGGCCAAGTTAAGCGCATACTAGAAGGAATCACTGATTATTTTCTTGTACATGTAGTTTTAGTCCTTTCCGTAAACTTTACGGCCTCCATTCTTTACTTGATTGAATATGGCTGGTCAAGCTCTATCTCTGAAATTATGGGACAGGTTGCGAAAAATAACCTTGCCATAATTGTGCTTCTTTCAATTTATGTAGTCTACCCTTTGCTGTGGGCATTTCTCTATGCCTACTTGTACCAGATGGTGAAAATCAGAAGGGTTGTGACATTCACTCTCGCCTCATTTGCACTTGGGTTGATCCTTACTACCGCTTTCATTGGCTTCGATATGTTTTTCAATTTCCGATACGGGGCTTTTCCATTCGTTTTGGGATTTTTTATTGCTCCTTTAGTTTATTTCGGTTTGAAGGAGAAAATCCTTAGTGCTAGGAAAGACAGAAGCTTTGTCTAAACGCATTTTGTTAGATTTGGATTTGCAATGAGGCACGCGTTGAGAATACGCGCCAGCTTGGGGCATCAACTTCTAACCAGACTATGAAAGAAAAAACAATAACTACGGTACTGTGGATTGTATATGGGTTTGTCTTAATACAAGCTTGCGATTCGGTTATTTACTCCATAACTCAGATCGCCTTAATAGGTCATCTTGCTCTTGGCGTCTCTTATGGCTTGATGAATTTCACGATGCCTTTGATGATCATAGTTTTTTACTTACTGACGACAAGCTTTTTGCTGAAGAAAGCCCGTCAAATTAGTGATCGTATTTCTCCAGTTGTGTTTTTAGTAACTATTGCCATTTTCGCTCTTGCCAGATTTGGCAGAAGTTTCCTTTGGGATTTCTCTCGGCCTGCTGATTACGGTTATCCTGAGAGCTTATCGGCAGAGTCTAATTTTCTAGAAATATATGGCAATTTGCACGTGATACAGAGTATTTCATTGTGGACTTCAATCATCCTGGTAGCTATGGTTAGTTACAGAAAACTAAAAAAGCTCGATGCATAGTAACCTTACCAAGCTTTAACTTGACCTTATGCGCAAACTGTACTACGTCATTTCGGGAATCTTCCTTGGATTAACGCCATTTCTAGTGTCCTCAATAATTGCTATCGCCTTTTACGCCTCATTTCCAAACTGGATAGGGATTGCCATTTGTTGCGTACTGGCCGTTATATCTGGGTGGATAGGAGTAAAAATTTTTAAAAGGACTCAAATAACAGGCCCCATTGAGGTCATGACCGTTATTCGTGCTTCACCCGACCTGGACAATCTTAAGCAAGAACCAGGCAGCGAGACTAAAAGAAGAGATCCTAAAGAACTCGCAGAACTGATATCCAGAAATGAAAACCTGCTGAGAGGTGGCGCTTTTAGAATTTATGGTGACTGGTTTGGTGAACCTTACGACAATTTCCACGAGTTTGAGTCTGCTCAGTTTTCTCCTGGCTCCAACCTCCTGACACTAAACTTTAGGGATGGTGAAAAACTGGAGATTTACCAGCCGAGCATCATTTTCGAGGCTCGTACATTTTTAAAGATTCAGAACGCAAAGAGAATCAGGTTGAGCTTTTTAAACTATAACCCCGAGCAGAACAAAGAGATCCCCTACTATCTGGACTATCAAAAGGAAGAGAACAAAATTGTTACGGACACCAATGTAGATTGGTACAAACCTGTTTTTTACACCTCGCTCGGAGATCCAGCGTTGATGATTTATGGGTAAGGCCATAATTTGAAGTCACCTTCAATTTAATTCAACCAAAAATGAAAAAACCAAAACGAACAACTCTTTTAATCTCGCTCCTCGGTGCGTACTCTCTCATCATGACTGGACTTTTCATCAGGCAATACTGGATTCACGAAAGACAGAGTTTCGACAAGAATTATAAGCACTCATGGAACTTAGACGGAACAGTGCTTAGCATGAGAAATAAAGAAACGAACAAGTTGAACACTGTCTACTATGACGAAAACTTCGACTACAACTATGAACGAGCGGAGTATTATGCGGATGATCACCTCGTTGCAAAAGCGTTTGACTACGATGAAAATGGTGTTTTCGAAAAGATCACTTACTTCGACCTGAATTCAGAATACATCGGGTTCGATCAGGATATTGACAGTGATCAGATTTACGAGTATTCACTGATGATAATGGAAAACAACGATTCCCTGTACCTATTCGACACGAATAATAATTTCCGAATCGACTCACTTAGTTTTCTGGAGAGTGACCGCTAAAACGCCTAAGCAACAGTTCCTTCTTAAAAAAAAGTTCAACCCTAGATGAATGTTACGCATCAAAACAATTGAAATCAGCAATCGAAATGAAGGGGAGATCGAACGAGCGATCAGGAACTATTCATTAAAAAGACATACCCCTCCAGACTTTATCCGCTCTTACACTTACATTCCAAGAGAAAATAAATACTTCCTGGCTAAGGAGTCAGAGGATATGATTGAATTCACTCGAATTCGATTGCCTTTAGAAATGTTCCTTCCGAAAGTGATCGTTTTTGTCTCTAAGGAAAACTGGAAAAGATTGCAGATCTATTTAGGAGTTTTTACGAGTTCAATTCTCGTACTTCTCCTTTTGACTTTCATTCTTAACTTGTACTACTGGATATTTTTAGGCGAAAACAGGTTGGAAATTACTCTAGGTGTTTCTCTATTACTTGGCTTCATTTATCTGTTAACTATCATTCAGGTTAAACTGACTCTCAAGAGCCTGAAGAAAGCTCTGTCGATTTCTAAGAAAGTGGAGAATTAAGGATTTTGATTTTTAAACGATCTGCATCGATTTGAAATCCAGGATTGAAAAAAGGTTTAGTTCAATCCTTTATCTTTCAAGTTCAGAACACTTCCCCTTGCGGAACTAAACTTTTTCATCTGCCGAGACTTGTATATTAAAGGAACTCACCTGCTTCGGCAGAGGAGAAACAAAATCATCTTCAGACCAAAAAAACTATTGCCATGAAAGAAGAAATACAGAAATTCGAATTCCCGGAACTGGAAAGAAATATTGATCCGGCAGATCAGGTTACTTCACTGGTGGCATCGGGCATTCTGCTCTTTGCCACCGCTGCCAAAGGCGGATTTTGGAAGGGACTTGCAGGAAGTTATCTTCTGTTTCGCGGAGCCACGGGGCATTGCCCAATTTCCAAAGCCATAGAACAAAGTGAGTTTTTCAAACCGTATATCGCCAGTATCCGCACTTCGGTGACAGTCAATAGGCCGCGCAAGGAGGTTTACGAATTTTGGCGCAACCTCGAGAACCTACCACTTTTCATGAAGCACCTGGATAGTGTAAAGCAAGTGGACAAGAAAACATCTGAATGGAAAGCCCGTCTGCCCAGGGGAGTGGGAGCAGTCTCCTGGAAAAGCGAGATTGTAGACGATGACAAAAACGTCCGCATCGGCTGGCATTCACTTCCCGGATCGACCATCGAAAATATCGGCAACGTTCATTTTACCGATGCCGGAAAAAACGCAACAGAAGTGACCGCGTTCATTTCATACCATGCACCGGGAGGAAAAATCGGAGGAAAGTTAGCTCAACTTTTCAACCCGGCTTTTGAAGAAATGGTGAAAGAAGACATCAAGAACTTCAAGGTATTTATGGAGACCGGTGAGATTCCCATCACCAACGGACAGCTGTAGAGCAACAGCTAATCAATGGGGAAACCAAAATCCGCAGCATGTTCTCTTTCCGTTCACTGCGAGATGATTTGCATTCTGCGGTAAGAGGTGAAGGGATTTGAAATCCCGGATTGGAAGTAAGGATTAATTCTTTAAAAGCGGACCTTGAGTAGTGTTTATTTGTTTCAGGTTTCACGAACAAATCAGAAAAACTCGTTTGGGAATTGGTATACTTGAAGATTAAAACGAGGCAACATTGGTTGTTTGCAAATACTACGAAACGCCTGCCAAACCCTAAAAAAGATGGTCATAAAATCAATCTTTCAGATAATCGCCATAGCGGCCATTCTCTTATCTGTTGATGTAAATGCACAAAATATCGCTGAATCAAACTGGAAAGGAAAGTGCATCGAAAACAAGCAAACAGACTTAAATGCAGTAGACACTTTCAGCTCATCGCTCGAACTGACTATTCAGATTAATACGATCAAAAATGGTAAAGAATCTACAGCTATTGATTTTAGGCATTCAGAAAGAATAAGAAAAGAATCCTCACTAATCGAAATTGATGAGAATCATGCAATTAAAATCTCGATAGCCAGAGTTGTGGATTATGGACTTAAGAAGTACATATATAAATTAACATTCTTTGAAAAGGATGAATGCTGGCGTGAGATGTCTTTATTCACTCAGTGGGCAGAATTTTCCCCAGGAGTAATCTCAACAGGTCATTCCGTAGGAAGTACGGGATCTGAGGACTTCTATGGCTTCGAAGGCCAGATAAGAATTAAATAGGATAACGAAAGTGAAAATGCTTCTAATCAAATGAAGCATCCAACTCCGATCCTCAACAGTTCTTCACTTCTGCTCCGCAGCGACTTGCAATCCTGCGGAATAAATTAGAGGGATTTGCAATCCCGATTTGGTTTCTGAAAAGAATCAATTCCAAAGTAAAGCTGAGTTAAGCCACTTTCCTTAAACTAACTAAAACTCTGAGGGATGAGTGAAATACTACCGCCTTCTTTTGCGTTCACCAGGCACCACGACTAAAATATTTATCAATGAAAGCTATTCTTCTCACGGTACTTTTCGGAATTTTCTGTTTGGCAGTCAGTTCCCAGACAGAGCCGACAAAGCCCAAAGCATTTGACAACACGAACAGCGTGCAAGCTGAACTTTTTGGTCACGGTTTATTCTACTCCGCTTCTTTCGAAAAAATCATTTTAAACGGTCAACGTATTAAGACTTCTGCTCAGTTGGGAGCAGCCGTTTATCCTTCCAGTATTGACATCCGCGGAAATTTTTGGGCACCCGTTCTTCTGAATGAAATTATTTCCTTCGGCAACCACCACGCGGAAATCGGAGGTGGATTTCTTCTCATAAATGAACCTGTCACCTCTCCAACCATCCGGGAATCTGATTCAAAAGAATGGAATCCTATGGCTACAGCTAGAATTGGATATCGCTATCAAAAACCAGACGGACGATGGATTTTCAGACTGGCTTTCACTCCAATTATTGAAGAGTGGCGCACCGACATGATCCATCCTTCAGGTGGGGTTGCAGTTGGGTATGCATTTTAAAAGCTCTCCATTCGCAGTATCTTTTCTAGTCGCTGGCTCCGCAGCTATTTACAATGCTGCGGTCCGAAATGGAGGGATTTGCAGTCTAAACTTGAAAGCAAGTTCTAGATCATTCTAAATAACGAATCATTGATATTTCTTTGTTTCAAACTTCACATAGGATATGAATCTGCTCGTAGAAGAATATTCATTCCGCGCTCATTTTTAACGTACACAACTCTGTGCGCTCATATTCATTCATGCCCACCCCTTTTTTACGTATATTGCACTCATAATTCTCGAGCATGGATAATAGCGCCCATTTTTCACATAGAACACTGGTTTTTCATGGAAGATCAGTTCCGGAAAAAGGAAAAGTTGTTGGGTATGCTGCAATCATTAATAAGCTCAACCTTCAAATGCCAATGGCTATTCCAATGGCGTTGGTCTGTGACCAAAACAAAAACTACACAACCAGAGAATGGCTAATTCTCCCTAAAAGCTACTCGCCAGAGGATAATCAAAAGCTAGACGAAATAGAAGCACTTTTTAAGCATTTGGTTTTCGCCCTTAAATACGAGGGAATAAATCTATTACTTTTTAAATTCTTGTGCCGCCATTACTCCACCGAACAGTTGACCCGATTAGCTAGCATCGAACCGACCGGACAATACAGCAGGCGAATCTGGTTTATCATAGAATGGCTCACCAACAAGCATTTAAAAGGAAAAAAAGACCTGACCAAAAAAAGCTATGTAGCACTCGTTGACGCGAATCAACAATTTGCAGTTGAAGGCGAAAAATCCCCCCGACACCTTATCATCAATAATCTTCCTGGAACTCGTGATTTTTGCCCTCTGATTAAAAAGACAGATAAGCTTAAGAATTATATCGAAGCTAACCTGTCTACGCGAACGAATGACTATTTAAAAGGAACCAGAAAAGACATTCTCCAAAGAGCATCAGCCTTTTTGTTACTGAAAGATTCGAGGGCATCATTTTCCATTGAAGGAGAAAGCCCCAAAAGTAAGCGCGCAGCCCGGTGGGGAAAAGCCATCGGCCAGGCAGGGACCAGAGAACTAACCGAAGACGAACTAATCAGGCTACAACAAATAGTCATTGAGAACTCCAGGTTTGTAGAAATGGGCTTTCGCAAAAAAGGTGGGTTTGTAGGTGAGCATGATCGAATAACGGGCGAACCTGTTCCTGAACACATTTCAGCAAAATGGCAAGACTTGTCAAAACTCATCCCTGGCCTACTTGAGACCAATATGAAACTCATTAATAGTGAGATAGATGCTGTCATAGCTGCCACAATTATTGCTTTTGGTTTTGTCTTCATACATCCATTCGAAGATGGAAATGGCAGAATTCATCGATATCTCATTCATCATATTCTCGCCAAAAAGCAATTTTCTCAGCAAGGATTGATCTTTCCGGTTTCCGCATCAATTTTGGATCATATTGATGATTACCGAAAAGTGTTGGAAAATTATTCCCACTCGCTCTTAGACTTTATTGATTGGATTGAGACTGATGATCACAATGTAAGCGTGCTCAATGATACAATCGATTATTACCGATATTGTGATTACACAGCCCAGGCAGAATTCTTATACGACTGTGTGCTGGATACTATTGAAAGTATTATCCCATCAGAACTGTCCTACCTTACTCAATATGACGAATTCAAGCAAGCTATGGACGAAAAATTTGAGATGCCTGACAGGCTAGTTGCTTTGTTGTTGAGATTTCTGGAGCAGAATGATGGGCTTATGTCAAAAAGAGCAAAAAGCAAAGAGTTTGCGGAGCTCTCGGATAAAGAGGTGAGAACAATCGAAAAGCTTTATGAGCAAGTTTTTCGATAAAGCTACAATCCGACTCTTACGACAACGAGCCTCTCCCCCTAATTCTTTCCCGTACCTTGCGCTCGATTTTAAAGCGCATCTATCTTGAAAGACTTCAAAAAATTGGGCATCAGCCCGGGCTTTGTTAAAGGGCTCACAGAAATGAACATCGTTGAGCCAACCGACATTCAGTCGAAAGTGATTCCGGTGTTGATGTCGGGGCCGACCGACATCGTGGCTCAGGCTCAAACTGGCACGGGAAAAACAGCGGCTTACGGCCTTCCTCTTCTCGAGCAAATGGATGCGGAAAACGATTCGGTTCAGGGACTCATCCTCTGTCCTACTCGGGAGTTGGCGAAGCAAGTTGCCAAGCAGCTGTTTAAATTCACCAAGTACTCCGACAAGATTTTCGCTGAAGCCGTGTATGGCGGAGAGTACATCGATCGCCAAATGGTGGCCCTGCAAAGACCAACACAGATCGTGGTGGCTACGCCTGGCCGATTGATAGATTTGGTGAATCGTAAAGCTGTAGACCTTCGCAAGGTGAAAACCGTGGTGCTTGATGAAGCAGACGAAATGCTGAGCATGGGGTTCAAAGACGAACTGAATGAGATTTTGAGCTTTCTGCCTGCCGTTAAAAGCAAGTGGTTGTTTTCAGCGACTATCCCTCAAGGCATTCAGCAAATTATAAAGAGACACCTCTCTCCCGATGCCAAAAGAATTGAGGTGAGCCAAAAGGATGTGGTCAACAAAAACATCACTCACCAATACGAGGTATGCGTTGACGAAGATGACAAACTTCAAGCGCTGCAACAATTCCTGAATTCCGAGGGCGAAAACCGCGGGGTTATCTTTTGCAAAACAAAGTCGGCCACGAAAAGGCTTGCGGAAGAACTGATCGATAATAACATCGCCACAGATGCCATCCACGGTGACCTGCTTCAGAAAGAACGCGACAAGGTGATGCGAGCGTTTAAGAATGAAACACTGCGCGTGCTGGTAGCAACTGATGTGGCAGCTCGCGGCATCGATATTTCGGATCTGAGCTTTGTCGCTCACTTCCAACTTCCCGAAAATGACGAATACTACACTCACCGCAGCGGACGAACAGCCAGAGCAGGTAAGGAAGGAATCTCTCGCTGTTTCGTTACTGATCAGGAAGTGCAGACACTTAGAAATTATGAGAGGTCTCTTGGGATCAAGTTCCGCCAAGTGAATTAACGAGAGCCTTCCTTATTCAATAAGTTTTTCTACAACACTCAGCTCCAGGACTTGCTTAAATCTTCCTTTTAGAGTTTGTCGGAAAGATTTTGCAAAAAATAATAAGCGCCCTTTTGCTTCGCAAGTCGCTATACCTCAGCCATCGCCAATTCAAAATGCGAACGACCAAACAGCGCAATCATCATAAATAATTCTTTTTCAGCCAGATGCCGGATTTAATACTAACTTTGACGCATAATTAAATATACAGTTATGAGTAACGGAACAGTAAAGTTTTTTAACAATGCCAAAGGGTTTGGATTCATTACACCTGATGATGGTAGCAAAGATGTTTTTGTACATCAGAATGGATTGACCGACAACATCAGCGAAGGCGACAAAGTTAGCTATGAAGTTGAGGAAAGCCCTAAAGGCCTGAATGCGACTAACGTAACAGTAGATTAATCTACTGCTTCTAACATATTCAAGGAGAAAGGTCTGTCAGTTCCGACAGGCCTTTTTTTGTGCCCTACTGAATTATTCCTGCGCTGCCTTAACAATCTTTATCCTTAGGAAAATCTCCCTGGATGCAGAATCTCATACTTTTCAGGTCAGAACCTTCAACCAGTTTTACTATGAAATTTCGAAAACTTTTTGTTTTGCTTCTGTTTCCATTCTTAGCTAGCGCTCAATCGGAGACTGAACCTCTCAACATTCAGAGCAGCCTCCACCTTTCGAAACACGTAGACACCACAAGTCAGGTGAATCGTCAGATTATTAAAACGCTGGACAAGTTTCTAGCCTCAAAAGATTCGGCACTTTTCGAAAATAAGTATTGGGTAAAAAGTGATTTTGAAAAATACCAGTTCCCATTTATCGATTTACACGGAATCGAATACGAAGACGAGTTTGCCGGATACTATAATGCCGACTTACTGAAGATATTAAAACTCAATGAAGACAATCAATTCATGCTGAAAATCGCGTTTGTCGGACACGACAGTTTTCAGGAAAAGTCTCACTTGAAATCGATCTACTCTTTGCTGGCAACAGTCTCGGATGACAAGGTTGTTTTCAGCAGGTCGCTCAACTACAACATCAGAAACTGGAAAATGCTTGAACGCTACCCGATCACCTACTACATTTCCCCACAGAAAGAAGCCAGTGAAAGTGAGATAGAGGCGCAGTTGACCGACATCGATTCTCTCAATTCATTCTTTGAAACGGATTCCATCGAGCTGACTTACTATTCGTGTGTCGACCCAATTGAGTTGTTACGAATCAAAGGCTTCGATTACACACCCGGAATGTATTTCGCAGAGACTGGAGGTCTGGTAGAGTTTGGAAACCACGTTTTTTCGGGAAACAACTCCGAGCGCTACACTCACGAAATCACTCACATTTACGTCAACACACTTTTCCCGCCAGTTCACACTTTGCTCAATGAGGGCATCGCAACCTACCTGGCTGGCAGCAGCGGTTACGACTATCAGTGGCACAAACAAAACCTGAGAGATTACTTGTCCGAACAGGAGGACTTCAGCTTTTTGGACCAAACTCAAGCTTTTGCGAAAAACTACGCCAATGAGCACACCTCGATTCCTTACATGACCGGAGCGCTGCTGTGCGAGTACATCATTGCCAACTACGGTAAAGAGACACTCTTCACCATGTTCAGAGGAAGGAAACCACTTTGGGAAGCCTTAAAAGAAGTCGGAGTGACGAGGGAAAACTTTGACGAAGTTCTTCTCAAAAAAGTTGAGAAATAGCTAGTCCCGCCTCTGGTAGTGACCTAAGCAAAAGGAAAGTTACGCTAAAACGCTTCCAGTCGTTTCGCATTGGCACTTCACGGAGGCAAGACATACCACCTTAGCTACAGATAATTCTGCGAGCTTAGATAAAGAGTAGTTGACAGCCTTCCTGGTCTGCTCTGCTATAGAAATCGCCAATGGTTAAAATACCATCAAGGTCATCGATAAGATCTTCTCTTTTTAGATGGAACATATCCACGGCCAACTTACAGCCCCAAAGTTTACAGCCGGAATCTGAGAGAATCTCCAGAAACTCCCCAATAGGCGGCATATCCAACTTCTCCATTTCTGACTTCATCATTCGGGTTGCCAATGCTTCCACACCCGGCAATCCACCCAACATGGTAGGCATGTGCATAGCTGGGTTACCAACTGTGGCTACACGCAAGTGCTCCAGTTTTTTCTTTTGAATGGCCTCTAGCCCGAAGAACGTGAAAAATATTTCAGACTCAATGCCTTCCATTCGAGCGCCATTGGCCATTACAAAGGCAGCATACGCATTCTCTATGGTTCCCTTAGATAATATGAAAAGCATTTTTTTTACTGTAGTACTCATCTCTTTAGTTTTTTGGGTTTAAATACAACTCTTTGGTTTCGGAATTCCGGCAATTAGCGTAGCCTTTTTGAGCGGTCCTCCAGGGAAGAGATTGTAAAACTCCTTCACATCGATTACTCCACTTTTCTTAATTCCACGAATAGACAAGGGTTCTTCTTTTTGGTATTTGTCGTGGATGAAGTCTATCACTTCCCAGTGCCTATCGGTTAAAGGAATTTCGCATTCTTGTGCGATGCCTTCTGCTACTTCCTTATCCCATTGACTAAAGTCTGTGAGGTATCCCTCTTCATTTACTTCAATTTCCTTATTTGCTATTACTTTTTTCATGACTTGAATTTTATGTTCGGTTTATTTTACTTTTTCTAAATCCTTTCCTTTCTCAGACATGGTGGCAGAAACAAATGGTATGTGCTTGCCTTTTATGAGCATATTCCAGTAAATCCATCTGAAAGCCATCTTGCCCATGTGGTTAATCCTACTCTCTTTCAGCAGGCTCAGGGGACCGACTCCAGGGAAGGGGAATGTACCTTCAACCGGTTCCTGAGTGTAATTGAAATCAATCAAAAGGGCTTTGCCATTTCCTGTTTCGATAAAGCAGTTCGCATGGCCATCAAATTCCTCTTTTAGAGGTTCACCATTTATGTAGCGAAGAATATTCTCGGTCAATATTTCGGCTTCAAAATGAGCCACAGACCCCGCCTTAGACGCTGGCAAATTTGTGGCATCGCCTATTGCGAAAATATTCTCGTGCTCTTTAGTCTGCAGCGTTGCTTTGTGTGTTGGGATATAGTTTAGATCATCTCCCATTCCAGAGCGCTCAATCAGGGCATCTCCCATGTTGGTTGGCACGGTAACGAGCAAATCGTATTCAACTTCAGTATCTGCGTAGTCTATGATTTTGTTATTCTCATAATCCACACGTTCAATATTGAAATTAGTGACTTCTTTGATATTCTTTTCTTCCAGTAAATAGTGAAGCGCCTTGGTAGCTTTCGGCTTCGTGAAGGCGCCATCAAGTGGGGTCACAAAAGTGATGTCTACCTTGTCGCGCATGCCTTTGTGTTTAAAAAAAGAGTCGGCTAAAAAGGCAAACTCCAGTGGAGCTACCGGACATTTGATGGGCATCTCGGAAATATGAACTACCATTTTACCGCCTTCCCATTCTCGCAGTTTATCCCTCAGGGCCTTTGCACCTTCATAGGTGTAGAAATCGAAAATGCTTTTACGCCACTCCGGACCATCCATGCCTTCGATTTCATCAGGAGCAATCTTGGTTCCCGTTGCGACAATCAAAATATCGTAGTCGAGATTCTTTCCACCCTCGAGAGTTACCTTATTTTCTTCAGGCACGATAAGTTCAATTTTCTCTTGTACGTATTGAACACCCTTCGGAATGAATTTTTCGCCCTTCTTCTTTACCTGACTTGTCGTGTAAATATCAAAGGGTAAAAACAAAAAACCAGGCTGATAGTAGTGTGTTTTATACTGATCTACAATCGTGATGGTCCAATCTTTTTCATCAAGTTTTGAAACCAGATGATTTGCCATCATAGTGCCGGATGTACCTGCTCCAAGTATTACTAAATTCTTCATGATCCGTTGTTTTGTACCAAAATTAGAACCATTGGGAAAGGCAAACTATGATCTGTATCAGGTCGTTACATGCGAAAAAAAATTAGTGGTCCAGGAGCGTTCAGATAGAACTTTTATCTTTCACACAGAATTACTTTAAACAAAGGCACTTGCAGCTTGAAAATAAGCTAAACGTACTTTTGGAGTCATCCCGTCTACTAAAACGAAATGAGAATGACAAAAGAGACAAAAATATCACAGGCACTTGCCCACTTAAACCCCGAATTGGTTTCGGAAATAATCGCAACCGCAGAGACCAAAGAAATCCCAAAAGACTTTGAGATACTAAGAGATGGTCAATATGTAAAAGTCATTCCCATCGTGTTAGATGGGCTGATCAAAGTCTTTACACGCCACGAGGACAAAGAGCTACTGTTGTATTACATCCGGCCTAACGAGGGCTGCATCATGTCATTTGCTGCTAGCTTAAAAAACGAACCGAGCAAGGTGTTTGCTCTGGCAGAAGAAGACACTACCGCCCTGTTGCTACCTGTCGATAAGGTTTCCAGCTGGACTAAGCAATTCCCCGACATCAACACTCTTTTCTTTCAACAGTATAATTTGCGCTACAGCGAATTGCTCGATACCATAAGCAGTCTGCTGTTTGACAAAATGGACAAGCGTTTATATGACTACCTGAAGGAAAAGGTAGATTTAACAAACAAGAATCCTTTGAAAGTATCTCATCGCCAGATTGCCAATGAGTTGGGAACTGCACGTGAAGTAATTAGTAGGGTGATGAAAAAACTGGAAAGCGAAAGCAAAATCAAACAGCACACCAACAGCATAGAAGTAGTGCAGTGGTGACTATGGTCACTGCACAAGTAATAGCCCATACATAGCTTTGACAAAAAGAATCATGAAGAACAAGGCAGTAAAATTCCTGCTCGTCTGTTTAACCTGCATTGCGCTGGTCACTGGCATCGTTCTATTGATTCAGTATTTATCAAAGTAAAATTTACGATCATGAAAAAGAATATGGGAACAGCAGACCGGGTTATCAGAGTTATAATCGCTGCAATCATTGCAACACTTTATTTTACTGGTACCTTAACCGGAACATTAGGTGTTGTGCTTTTAGTTTTGTCAGGAGTATTTGTGCTAACGAGCCTGGTAAGTTTTTGCCCGCTCTATACAATTTTTGGGATGAGAACATGCCCGATGCAAAAGGGAGAAAACTCCAGCACCTAGAAAGTTGAAACGTATTTCACATCTTCCTTAAGGAATAAAACTAAAGCCCCACCGAGGGGCTTTAGATATTTAAGTCAGAACTAGAAGGGAAAGCAGACTTCGAAGAGTGAAGTGAGTCTCCACAACCCAGCTTGTCTTCTCCTCCCGAATTCCCTTTCTTTGTTTGGAACCAAAGTCCAATTCTAAATGAGAGCAGTAATTCAAAGATCGGGGCCGGCTTCGGTAGTGATCGATGGTGAAACCAGCGGTGAAATTGACCACGGACTGGTAGTATTGGTTGGCATCGAAGACGAAGACACTAACGAGGACATCGAATGGCTGAGCAGAAAAATCTGCAGCCTCCGCATTTTCAACGATGACGAGGGTAAGATGAACCGCGACATCAAAGACGTTGGCGGTGACATTCTCGTAGTGAGCCAGTTCACGCTGCACGCCAAGTACAAAAAGGGAACCCGACCTTCATTCATCCACGCGGCCAAGCCCGATGTTGCCATTCCACTCTATGAAAAGGTGAAGTTGCAAATGGCGAAAGATCTCGGAAAGCCCGTACAAAGCGGTGAGTTTGGAGCCGACATGAAAGTGCAACTGCTCAACGATGGCCCGGTGACAATTTGGATTGATACGAAGAATAAGGAATAGGTTGATACCTGCCTATAGTTTCTCTCGACTCCGCTCGAGAAGCTGCTCTCGCGCGATGGACGGTTGTCGAGCGGAGTCGAGACAAGAAGTTAGGTAGAAACGGCCAACTTTAACTAAACCTTAAATTCACCAAAAAAATATCATGACAATCTCTGAAGCACAAAAAGCTGTTGACGACTGGATCAACGAATATGGTGTGCGCTACTTCAGCGAACTCACCAACATGGCTCAGCTTACTGAAGAAGTAGGCGAAGTCGCCAGAATAAT
The DNA here is from genome assembly GCF_049334165.1 of Halocola ammonii. Classification (NCBI taxonomy): domain Bacteria; kingdom Pseudomonadati; phylum Bacteroidota; class Flavobacteriia; order Flavobacteriales; family Halocolacceae; genus Halocola; species Halocola ammonii. The sequence goes on along the minus strand of NZ_JBEGHD010000002.1, from coordinate 261,598 downwards.
TTCAAGAAAATACGGAGATCAGAGCAGCAAGAAAGGTGACGAAGGTGAGTTGGCAGACGAACTGGCGGATGTGCTCTGGGTGGTCATTTGCCTGGCAAATCAGACAGGCGTGGACCTAACTGAAGCACTTCAAAAAAATCTCGAGAAGAAAACCAAAAGAGATTCGGAAAGGCACAAAAACAATCCGAAGCTTTAAAACAGAAGCAATTTATTTCAGCTCCTTAGGAACTTCACACACAGGAATTGGGTTCATCTTGTGCAAATTGGCCTTGTGCAAGCGATCGTAAATTTCATACACTTCTTTTTCTCTTCCGTCAAGCTTTGATGGATCCCTGCCCTCTTCCTGAAATTTCATTGCCCACTCGAGCTCGGGATAAGACGCTCCGATTTGATCTTCATCGGTTCTGTCATCGCCCCACAGACCGTCTGTTGGTTTTGCAGAAAGAATCTCTTCAATTATTCCGAGTTCTTCAGCTAGTCCGTAAACTTCTGTTTTGGTCAAATCGGCAATCGGACTCAGGTCCACACCGCCATCGCCATATTTCGTGTAAAATCCAACACCAAAATCCTCGACCTTGTTTCCGGTGCCGGCAACGAGCTTTCCTTCGAGCCCTGCGAAATAGTAGAGAGCTGTCATTCGAAGTCGGGCTCTGGAATTCACCAGGCTCATCTCGCGATCTGATTCATTTTCAACCTCCGGCATGGCATCTACAAATCGATCAAAAACATCCGTCAGTTCTACGTTCACCGATTTCACATTTTCGAATCGACCTTTCAGCCAGCCGATGTGCTCAAAGGCTCTGCTTACCTGATCCTGATGTTGGTGGATGGGCATTTCAACACATTTGGTCTCGGCACCGGTGAGAGCGCAGAGAGTGGAAGTGAGTGCAGAATCGATTCCACCTGAAACACCCACTATGAAGCCCTTGGCTCCAGACTGCTGGAGATAATTTTTCAACCAATCTACAATGTGATCTATAACTTCTCTTTTCTTCATGAGGTCTCTGTTAGGAGATGCGGCTAATAAACAAAAAAAAGCCGGCCCTGTTTGGAGCCGGTCTTCTTTTCAAAATCTTTTAGGAATTAAAACATAATCCCGAGGTTCAACTCAAAGTAGTTATTGATCGCATCCAGGTCAGTCATGTTAGCATTCTTCAACTGCCCAGTGTTGGAGTCTACACCGTCAAAAACTGGGTTCCCCTGATCGGATTCCACCACAAAATCACCTTTTAAAATATTCAGGAGACCATTATTGAAAGTAAGCCCGGCAACAATGGAAGTGGTACCTCCGAGGTTGTACTCAATTCCTGCTCCTACGATAAATGAAAGTCTAAATAGACGAAGATCATCTTCATCCATAATATTGATGTCTTCTTCTGTGCGACCATCTCTTCTGCTGGTCACATAAAAGTCATCGTTCTCGTTTGAAGTCTCAGGATCTAACTCATACAAAAAGCCCATTTCATCGTCCGCACGACCCGAAATGTGAGCTCCGAGACCAACACCAAACTGACCCCAGTAAGTGATGTATCCAATTTCGTTGGTTCTCATTTTTAATGTGAGTGGAACCTCAATATTTTGTAGGTTGTACGTTCTGTTTCTTCGAACAACATACTTGGTATTCCCTTCTGACCAAACATCGTAAAAGCTGAGCTCGCCTCCATTGGCGCTAACATTCACACCAGTTCCGATTGCATAGTTCTCGGTGAAATGAATATCGGCAATCAACCCAAAGCCCGCTTTTAGCAGACTACCTTCAGAAGAAATGTCGTTGTTCTTGGGCTTCATCCACGAAATATTCGGGCTTAGTTTTATGCCGAATTTAAACTTCTGATAATCATCGCTCTGCCCGAAAGCCGTAGCAGTCAGGAAGATGAATAGAGCCGAAAGTGAGATAATGTTTTTCATACTTTTGCCATTTACTTTTTTAGCCTGCAGAATCATTTGCAAACTGGTCAAATCTTTGGGATTAACATCATGAAAAAACTCTTTTTTATCCATATTCCGCTGTTAGTACTACTACTGCACTCCTGCAGCGATAATCGCCTTGAAGTCGATACTTCTGACGTGGATATTGAGTATAAGAGTAAACGTTTCGATAGCGATTTGTTTACCGCAGATTTTGAAAACGCCAACTCGGAATATCAAAGGCTGAGCCAAAAGTATCCCGAGTTCTATCCGCTCTACTGTGAGTTTGTGCTCAGAGTAGGACCAGCGGATAGTCTTTCTACCTTTAAATCGCTAGAAGGTTTTACGAATGATGAATTTATGCACAACACTTATGAGGCGATTCAAAGAGTGCATACAGAAAAGCAGATAGATCAGTACGACAAACAGCTCGAAAAGGCCTTCAAACACTATGCATACTATTTCCCCGATTCGATTGTACCCACTGTGGTTTTTCACCACTCGGGATTCAATTTCGGTGTGATTTCGGCCGACTCCACTTTGGCAATTGGCCTCGAGTGGTTTTTGGGCAAAGACAATGAAGTAATTTCACAACTGCCGTTTCCGGAATATCGAAAGGCTAAAATGCGCCCGGACTATCTGGCCATAAATGCTATAAAGGATCTTGCAAACAACCTATATTTTGAAGAGACGGACGAGATGAACCTCATCGAGCAGATGATTTACTACGGCAAAATCATGTACCTCGTGGATGCCTTTGCGCCAGCTGTCGAAGACTCTCTGAAAATGAACTACACCTCTACTCAAATAAAATGGGTGGAGGCTAACGAATTCAAAGTTTGGGAGCAACTTGCCAATCAGGAAACGCTCTTCGAGGACAAGCCTTTTGAAGTACAGAAGTGGTTCTCCGATGGTCCGTTCACTGCCACTCTTCCTCACGATTCACCACCAATGGTGGGCATCTGGATGGGCTGGCAAATGGTGCGCGACTACATGAACCGCAAAGACGAGGTCACGTTAAGACAAATGCTACAAATCGAGGATCCTCAAATATTTTTGAACGAATACAACCCCAGAAAATAAATAGAACCATGAGTAAGAATATATCGGAAATAAATTTTCAGGTAGAGCTGGACGAGAACAAGGTTCCGGAAAAAATCACCTGGGAAGCCACAGACAACAATGCTAAAGACGAGTGCAAGGCGGTGATGATGTCGGTGTGGGACGAAGAATCTCAGAACACGTTGCGCATAGATCTTTGGAACAAAGAAATGACAGTGGACGAGATGAAGAAGTTTTTCCATCAAACGCTACTCACCATGGCCGACACTTTTGAGCGCGCCACAAATGAAGAAAAAATGGCTTTGATGATGCGCGACTTCTGCGACTACTTTGCCGAGAAAATGGACCTGAAAGCTCCGGGGCAGAACTAGATTTTAGTACTTTAAATCAACAGCCAGACCAACACCAAACTTCAAACTGCTGAGGTGATTGGGATGGTCATACACTTTTAACTCTACCTCTTCTGTGTAGAGGTCGGTCGTTTCCCTGGTGTATTCGAGCCCTGCATAGGTGTAAGAATAGTACACCTCAGCAAAAAGTATCCAACCCTTGTGGAAATTGTAGCCAATCATCGACCCTAAGGAGGCGGAAAAAGAGTTGCTACTGGGCCTGGAGTAGATGTATTCCACTTTCTTGAGAGTGTTTGTTCCTCTTTCTTTCAAGTGCACCAGAGCATTGGTATTATCGAAAACCATGACACCAAACAGCAGTCTCGGCTGAATTATGAGCCTTTCATTCTTTTCAACTCTGTAACTCAACCCCGCCTGAAAGCCTCGTACAGCGGCAAATTCCTGATATTCGAGACTTTGATCACGAGCAGCAGAATTGTACAAAATGTAGTAGTCATCTTTATATACTTCATTGACAGCCGCAGTGAACTTGTCCTGTAGGCGATAAGTGTTATCCGAAGTGTAGGCGAACACACTCGCGTCCAACCCCCAGTTTTCATTGAAGTAAATTGTTCCCGAAACGATTTGCCAATACAATGAGTTATCCTGAAAGCCGATCAGATTATCGGTTTCAAACCCTTTTTTGACAGGGGTAAGCGCAACATTAGCGCCAACAGAAGACCTAAGTTGAAACTCAAAAGTGTAGAGTGAGTCAGACTGACTAAAAACAGAAGAAGAAGTCAGCAAAAGCGCAAAAGTGAAGATAGGTGCAAATATTTTTTTCATACTAAATAGATTGGTTCAGTTGTGGCTTCTAGTGTGCGGCCATCCGAGAGTTCAATAATCACTTTAAACTGTTGCTCTTCATGCGAGTCAGTCGCCTCCATCAAAAACATGTCGAATTCCAGATTTCTATTTTCATAGCCAAATGTTTCAATGGCCATTCGACTCCTGTATTCCTCCACAGTGAAATAACGGAACTCCTGGCTTGATCTCACTCTGAAAAGATCCGTAATATCCGAGCCTGCCGGCAGATCTGGTCCAAACTGATTCACGCTTTGCACTCTGATTGAAGTGATCTCCTCAAGTGGCACAAACTGGTAATCGTAATCCTGATAAGGATAAATTGCCATCGCTGAAGAAATGAAATGAAAGTTCGAGCCTTCCTCTATCCTGCACGAATATTCCTGACGAATAATTCTCGCTCGAATAGCAAACGCCTCTCTGGTGATCGAATCATCGTAGTTCAATTGAGGAGCAGCCCCAGAGTTATCGAGTTCAGACAACTCCAAGGAGCAGTGCGATACTTCTATTTCACGAACAGGGCTGTCGTAACCATTATCGCATCCGATCAAAACCTCCATCATTAGTGGAAGTACCAGAATAGCTAAAGTCAGTTTTATTTTCATAAACAATTGATTAAAGTTGCTAACGAAGGTAAAAACTCAAAACTGGGATGAATTGGTGCTTGGCTGACAAACTAAATTGACCTGTGAAGCCAAAAATCAATTCTCAACTCGGATTTGATTGCAATGCATCCTTGTAGAGCGTATACCTTGACAAGCTTCCATCGTGGACTTTTCATTCTACATAAAATTCTTCTGACCGAGTTTCAATAACACGTCCGTCAGTCAAATGGATTGCAATATCAAATTGAAAGTTATTGGAATAACCCTGGGGCTCCATTAAATACAGCTGGATTTTGAGTGTGCGACCACCATCGCCTTCTACAGAAAATTCTGAAGGAAGAAGTTCTACATATTCGCTTTCTGAGTAGTAATTAAAACCCTCCCGAAATGCGAATAAATGAGTTACATCAGAACCGGCAGGCAAATCGCTACCAAACGCATCCACTGACTTCACTTCTATTTTTTCAATCTGATCCATTAAAGTGTAGTGGAACATATTCCTGTGCAAAGGCCCGAGTGCATAGGCTTTAGACAAAAAACTGAAGTTGCCTGGAAACAGCGAAGAGCAGAAGTCTGTTGATTCTTCTCTGCGCACCCACAAACTCAAACCAAAAGCCTCCTCAACAAATTCGTAATCAATGTTTACAGCATTTGCCACTTCAGGTGACGCCTCTCGGTTATCAATACCGTACACAGTCAGTCCGCAGTGAGTTAATTCCCGATAAAAGTGATTTGTATAATCCGTTTCATCATCTTCGTGACAACCTACAAGTGGTTCCAACAGAAATGGCAACAATAGAATGAAAGCAACTTTCCGGTAATTCATAGTGCTCAGTTTTAATGAAACTACATTAAGCTTGAATTCCGAAGTTAAAAGATCTTAGCGACTAAACCCAACGTTGATTTTTTCGATGTACTTCAAAATCGCATCCTTTCCCTTGTGGGCCGTGGCGCTTGTTGTAAAAACATCGGGCAGGAACTCCCAGTACTTTAGCATCTCTTTTTTGTAGGCCAGCAAATTCTTGTTGAGCTGAGCGCTCGAAAGTTTGTCGGCTTTGGTGAACACCATTACAAAAGGGATTGAGTTTTCACCCAGCCACTCCATGAACTCCAGATCTTTCTTCTGAGCCTCGTGGCGGCTGTCGAGCAACACCATCACGCACATCAGGTTTTCGCGCTTTTTGAGGTAAGTCGTGATAAATCCCTGCCAGCGATTCTTCTCTTTCTTGGGAGCCTTGGCATAACCATAACCCGGCAAGTCAACTAAAAACCACGGATCGAAATTCTCGTTGATCACAAAGTGGTTGATGAGCTGCGTTTTCCCAGGCGTTTGAGAAGTCTTAGCCAACTTGTTGTTGTTGGTCAGCATGTTGATCAGCGAGGACTTGCCCACATTGGATCGCCCAATAAATGCATACTCTGGGTACTTTGGCTCGGGACACAACTTCGGATCCGTGTTGCTAATGACAAACTCAGCTGTCTTGATTTCCATAAAAGAAAGAGGCTTTGATGTGTGTACTTAATTAATGCCTTTCTATAATCTATAAAGTCAAGTGCTTGAACTTAAGTGTTCGAGTTTGAGGCTTGCGAAGCTTTGAAAACCAAAGATTTTACTATGGTAAATGACTGTTTTCAAAACGAGCCTGCCTGCCGGTAGGCAGGCGTAACGTAAACATCGGACATTAAAGAAAAGCACTAAATGTTGCGCTCTTTCAGCCAGGCATCCAGAAGCTTATTAAACTCCTCAGGGCGCTCCATCATTGGCGCGTGGCCACATTTATCGATCCAGTAGAGATCGGAGTCCGGCAGCTTTTCGTGAAATTCTCTGGCTACATCCGGAGGCGTGATGGTGTCGTCTTTTCCCCAAATCAGGCAAACCGGCATGGTCATTTCCGGCAGGTCTTTGGCCATGTTGTGGCGAATGGCACTTTTGGCAATGGCCAAAATCCGAATCAGTCGGTTTCTGTCGTTCACCACCTCGTAACACTCGTCAACCAATTCGTCAGTTGCCAAAGCCGGATCGTAAAAAGTAACAGCCACTTTTTTGCGGATAAACTCTTTGTCCTCTCTTCTGGGAAAAGAAGCACCGAATGCATTTTCGTAAAGCCCGCTGCTTCCTGTCAGAGTCATGGAATTCACTCTATCTGGAAAATTCTTGGCAAAGACCAAAGCGATGTGACCACCGAGAGAGTTTCCTAACAGGTTCACCTTGTCGAATTTCATGTGTTTCAAAAAGTCGCGGAGAAAATCTGCAAGCTTCTTCACATTGGTCTTCAGCAGTGGCAAATCGTAAATGGGCAACATCGGAATGATGACGCGGTGAGTTTTGGAAAAATGATCCAACACTCCGTCAAAATTGCTTAGCGCTCCAAAAAGCCCGTGTAAAATCACAATCGGCTCGCCTTCACCGCGATCGATGTACTTGTACTTCCCCGATTCTTTCAATTGATGCTCCATGCCTGTTAATCGTAATTTTCTTCAAAAGTAAATAAAAATAGGTCCCTCGGTCGGGAATCAAAAACCGACCTCAAATTACACCTTCCTCCCCACTTTCTCCCACCTCTTTCAATGACACTCTCCACGAAGCTATGTTCAGAAATCATTTTCCCTATCTCCACAAAAATCCTTTAGCAGACTACTTTTCAGCCAGTTTCAAAATCTTTCTCAAGCTCCCGTCAGCAATAACGATTTCAACCACTCGTTACAAGTTTTCAACAAAGTGGTAAAAAGTGGTAGATCGTGTCAAATTGTGGTAAATAATTTCTACTTTTACCTTCAATTCGTGAACAGAATATGCTGAATCTTCTAGGAGAATACGATGTTAAGGTGGACGCAAAGGGCCGCATGATGTTCCCCGCCAAGCTTAGAAAAGCTTTGGAGGAGGTGCTTCATCATGGCCTTGTGATCAACCGCGACATTTTCCAGAAGTGCCTGGTGCTTTACCCGAAGCCCGAATGGGATAAGGTGAATGACGAGATGAGCCGCTTGAGCCGATACAACCGGAAGCACCAGCTTTTTCAGCGAAAGTTCATGAAAGGCGCTACTCTGCTCGAGCTCGATAGTGCCGGGCGAATTTTGATTCCATCCACTCTGCTAGAGTACGCGGGAATCGAAACCGGAAAGAGCAAGGAATTGAAAGTGACTGGCCAGGGCGAAAAGATCGACATCTGGAGCAAGGCCAGCTACGAAGCGGAGATCCTCGATGAGGACTTCGACTTTGGAGAACTGGCAGAAGAAGTGCGCAGAGATATTGAGAACCAAGGCGGCCCGGAAGGGTCGAATAAATAACCCCACCTCCATGAAAAATGAGGAATACCACATCCCGGTGATGATCGAGGAATGCATCGAGGGATTGGATATCCAGCCGAACGGGGTTTACGTGGATGCCACCTACGGAGGAGGCGGGCACTCCAAAGCGATCTTAAACAAATTGGGTGAAGAGGGAAAGTTGATTGCTTTCGACCAGGACAGCGATGCAGCGGAAAACGTGATTGACGACCCGCGGCTCACCTTCGTACCGCAGAATTTCAGGTTTATGAAAAACCACCTGAAAGCGATGCGACTGCTTCCGGTAGACGGAATTCTCGCAGACCTCGGCATTTCATCTCACCAGGTGGACGCCACCGAGAGGGGTTTTTCCACTCGCGGAGATGCCGAACTGGACATGCGGATGAACAGGCTCGACAGATTGACTGCAAAGGAGATTGTGAACAGCTACGAGCTCGAAGACCTGAGAAGAATTTTCAGAGAGTACGGTGAATTGAAAAACGCTCACCAGCTGGCAACACACATCACGAATGTGAGATCCGATCAGGAGATAGCAACCACAGGGCAGCTGCAAAAAGCGATTTCAAAGTTTGCCAGGAGAGGAAAGGAAAACCGCTTTTACGCACAGGTTTTTCAGGCGCTGCGAATTGAGGTCAACAAAGAGATGGAAGCGCTGGAGCAGTTTCTCAGTCAGACAACCGACATGCTAAAGCCTGGAGGAAGACTGGTGATTATGAGCTACCACTCGCTGGAAGACCGGCCAGTGAAACACCTCATGAAAACGGGAAACATCGAAGGGAAAGTTGAAAAGGATTTCTACGGAAACCTGATCAGGCCATTGAAGCCACTTCACTCAAAGCCCATCGTGCCGAGCGATGAAGAAATAGAAAGAAACCCGCGCTCACGAAGCGCCAAATTGAGAATAGCAGAGCGATTGCCATGAGCAACAAGTTTAAAAAACCAGAAAGCGAACAACCCAAAAAGCGGAAGAAAAACCGCTTTGCCAGGAGCATCACCAACTTGCTCAGCGGAGAGTTTTTGACCCGCGAGGAAGTGACTCGCCATATGCCTTTCGTGCTGTTTCTCACTTTCATTTTCATCCTCACCATTTCGTGGGGCTATTGGTTTGAGAACACTGAAAGAAAAATTGAAAAAACGCGGAGCGAACTCGAAGAACTCCGCTCAGAATACAACACCACCAAGAGCATGCTTGAAACTAAAAAGCAGCAGAGCCAGGTGGCAAAAGACATCGCTTCTATGGGACTGAAAGAAAGCACCTCGCCCCCGGAAGTAATCGAAGTAGACGAGAGCTATTTCGAAGATTGAAAAACTGACAAACACGAGTGAAAAAAAACTGAATTGAAAAACGAAAAAGACATAGCAACCCGATCCTGGATCATCTACAGCCTGCTGTGTGTGCTGGGTCTAGCCATCATGGGCAAGATCTTTAGCATTCAATTCATCAAGGACGAAAAGTGGGAGAAGAAAGCCAAAAACTTCACCTACGTGGTTAAGGACATCAACCCGTCTCGCGGTCAGATTTTTTCTGCGGACGGCAGCCTGCTCGCCACATCGGTTCCCGAATACGATGTTTACTGGGACACTCAATCTGAAGCCATTGACGAAGAGTTTTTCAAAGCCAACCTCGACTCGATGGCTCTGCGGTTTTCGCAAGTTTTTGGCGACAAATCAAAACGCGAGTACAAACGCTTTTTCGAGCAGGCTTACACCGAAGGTCATCGCTACAAGCTGATCAAGCGAAACCTCGACTACCACAAACTCAATGAGCTTCGCAACTTTCCATTCATCCGTCAGGGACGTTTCGAAAGTGGTTTCATCATCGAAAAAGAAGAAGTGCGCACAAAGCCTTTTGGCAAGCTCGCTTCAAGAACAATCGGAATCAACCGCGATGCAGGGAGTGTGGGAATTGAACTCGCCTACGACCGCGAACTCTCTGGAGTGAAAGGCCAGCGTCTTGAAGAAAAAATTGCGGGAGGAATCTGGAGACCGATGTCTGACGACTACATCGTGGAACCCAAAGAGGGAATGGACATCATCTCCTCTATCGATGTTCACCTGCAGGATGTTGCTACACACGCCCTCGAACGACAGCTCAAAAAACACGATGCAAAATGGGGAACGGTTGTTTTGATGGAAGTAGAAACTGGCTACATCAAAGCCATCTCGAACCTCACCAAAGACGATGAAACCGGAGCTTACAACGAAGTTTTCAACCTGGCCATCGCCCAGAGCAACGAGCCGGGATCAACCTTTAAGCTCATGTCGCTCATGGCAGCGCTTGACGATGGACTCATCGAACTCACCGACAGCGTGGAAACCGGAAAAGGAATTACCTACTTCCACGGAATCCCGATGAAAGACTCGAATTACGACAAAGGCGGAAACGGCAAAATCACTGTTGAAGAAGCTTTCGAACTTTCTTCAAACGTGGGAACGGCCAAGTTGATCTCAAAAGCATACGGAGCTAATCAACAGAAATTTCTGGACAAGCTTTTCAGGATGGGCGTTCACAACCCACTCGGTATTAGCATTAAAGGAGAAACCACTCCAAAAATTTACAGCAAAGCCGGGGAAGGCAACTGGTCGGGAATCAGTCTCACGCAGATGTCCATCGGTTATGAACTTCAGCAAACACCACTGCAAACACTGGCTTACTACAACGCCATTGCCAACGATGGAAAATTGGTGAAGCCGCTGTTTGTGCAGGCCATGCGCGAAAGTGGAGGTAAGATCAAAGAAGTAAAGCCCGTAGTTCTTCAGGAATCGATTTGCTCAGATGAGACGGTAGAAAAATGCCAGAAAATGCTGGAAGGAGTGGTGGAAAGCGGAACTGCTGAAAACGCTTTCAACAACAATCGCTATACCGTTGCCGGAAAAACAGGAACTGCAAAAATCAATGCTGGTGGCCAGTATCTCGACACTCGCTACCGCGCTTCTTTTGTAGGGTACTTCCCAACTGACAATCCTCGCTATTCGTGCATCGTGATGGTGAGCGAACCTAATTTGGGGATCTACTACGGAAGCTCGATTTCCGCTCCGGTCTTCAAAGATCTCGCAGACAAAATTTACGCAACGCGCTTCGACCTGGCCGAGGAAATGCCGGATTCGACCGACTACAGCAGAATTCCGGTTTCAAAAAGTGGTAGCCAGAAAGAGCTGGCCAGTGTCTTTGCAACGCTGGAAATCCCTACAGAAGTAAAAGCAAAATCCGATTGGGTGACCACCTCGACCAAAGAAGACAAGGTTGAAATCACCGACAGGACAATTCCGCAAAACCTCGTGCCAAATGTGAAAGGCATGGGCTTGCAGGACGCTTTGTTTCTGCTCGAATCGAAAGGACTCGAAGTAAAGGTAATAGGCAGTGGAACGGTCAAAAAGCAATCGATCATTCCAGGCGCAAGAGCTTCAAATTATAAAACAATAACCATCGAACTCTCATGAAAGTGCTAAAGGACATACTGTACAAAGCACGCATCACAGATGTTACCGGATCTACTGACCGCGAGGTGAGCGCTATCACGTTCGACTCAAGAGCTGTAGAAAAAGGTGGTTTGTTTGTGGCAATTCGCGGAGAAAAAGCCGATGGTCACCAATTTATCCAGAAAGCTGTCGAGCAAGGTGCAGTGGCTGTAGTTTGCGAAGAGCTACCTGCAGAACTTCCCGAACAAGTGACTTTCGTAAAGGTGAAAGATTCGCGTGAGTCTCTGGGCTACATCGCAGCTAACTTTTACGATCACCCTTCGGAAAACCTCAAGCTGGTTGGAATCACCGGAACCAACGGGAAAACAACGACCACCACTCTACTCTTCAATCTTTTCAGAGAGTTGGGCTACAGCTGCGGTTTGATTTCCACGGTAAGCAACTGGATCAACGACAAAGAAATTCCTGCAACGCACACTACTCCTGATGCGATCAGTTTCAATCAGCTACTGGCCGAAATGACGGAAGCAGGTTGCGAATACTGCTTCATGGAAGTGAGTTCGCACGCATTGGTGCAACACCGTGTGACAGGAGCGAAATTCAGTGGCGGAGTTTTCACCAACATCACACACGAGCACCTCGATTACCACAAGACTTTCAAAGAGTATATCAGAGCAAAAAAACTTCTTTTCGACAACCTGCCGGAAGATGCTTTCGCGCTGGTAAACGTGGACGACTCGCGAGGCGAAGTGATGCTGCAAAACACCAAAGCACTCAAAAGAACTTTCGGACTAAAATCGATGGCCGACTACCGCGCAAAGCTGATCGAAAATCAGTTTAGCGGACTCCACATGACACTTGGAGGCAAAGACCTTTACAGCAGATTGATTGGTGATTTCAACGCCTACAACCTGCTGGCAGTTTACGGAGTGGCTATGGAGCTGGAAGCCGATCAAATGGAAGTGCTCACAAAAATCAGCACGCTCAAAGCTGTGGACGGAAGATTCCAGTACGTCAAAACGCCAAACAACGTAACGGCTATTGTCGACTACGCACACACACCCGATGCACTAAAGAATGTGCTGAAAACCATTCAAAACATTCGCACCGGAAACGAAAAAGTGATCACGATTGTGGGATGTGGCGGAGATCGCGACACAGCCAAACGCCCGGTGATGGCAGAACTTGCCGCCCACTACTCAGATCAGGTGATCCTCACTTCGGACAACCCGAGAACGGAAGATCCACAGGCAATTATTGACGACATGAAAACCGGTCTGGATCCGGTGCAGATGAAAAAGACACTCTCGCTAACTGATCGCAGAGAAGCAATCAAGTTGGCATGCACAATGGCAACAAATGGCGACATCATTCTGATTGCCGGAAAAGGACACGAAAAGTATCAGGAAATCAACGGAGTGAAAAAAGATTTTGACGACCTCAAAATAGTGAACGAAACCCTCAAAACCCTGGAGAAGTAATGCTGTATCACCTTTTTGAATATCTCGACAATGCCTATGACTTCCCCGGAGCAGGACTGTTTCAGTACATTTCCTTCAGGGCGGCTGCAGCCATCATCACTTCGCTGATCATTTCTCTTTTGTTTGGCAAAAGGCTGATCAACTGGCTTCGCTACAAGCAAGTTGGCGAATCGGTTCGCGATCTCGGACTCGAAGGTCAAACACAAAAAGCCGGAACACCAACCATGGGTGGAATCATCATCCTGGCGAGCATTTTCATTCCAGCTCTACTTTTTGCTGATCTCACAAACATCTACGTGCAAACCATGCTAGTGGCCACAGTTTGGCTCGGTAGCATCGGCTTCATTGACGACTACATCAAGGTATTCAAAAAGAATAAGGCAGGGCTTGCTGGCAAGTTCAAGGTGATCGGTCAGGTAGGAGTTGGAATCATCATCGGGTCGATGCTCTACTTCAGTCCGGATGTAACAATGAAGCAAAAAATTGCTGACACACCTGCAACCTCTTTCTCAGAGGTGACAGCCAATCAGGATGATTCACCTACCGAAAGCGAGAATTGGGTAACGATTGAAAACAGCACCAAAACGACCATTCCTTTTGTAAAAAACAACGAGTTCGATTACGCCTGGTTGATCAGCTGGATGGGCGAAGGAGCAAAAGATTACGCGTGGCTTATTTTCATTCCGTTTGTGATTTTCATCGTGACCGCGGTGAGCAACGGAGCCAACATGACCGATGGCCTGGACGGACTGGCAACTGGAACTTCGGCCATCATCGGAGTGACACTGGCGATACTGGCCTACGTTTCGGGTAACTACATTTTTGCCGATTACCTCAACATCATGTACATCCCGAGTTCGGGCGAGCTGGTGATTTTCATCAGTGCTTTTGTCGGAGCGTGCATCGGCTTTTTGTGGTACAATTCATTTCCAGCCCAGGTTTTTATGGGAGATACTGGTAGTCTCGCGCTCGGTGGAATCATCGCAGTGTTTGCCATAGCCATTCGCAAGGAGCTTTTGATTCCCATCCTCTGCGGAATATTCCTGATTGAAAATGTGAGTGTGATGCTCCAGGTGAGCTACTTCAAATACACCAAGAAAAGATTTGGTGAAGGGAGAAGAATCTTTCAGATGGCTCCGCTGCACCACCACTACCAGAAACTGGGATACCACGAATCTAAAATCGTTTCGCGCTTTTGGATTGTGGGAGTAATGCTCGCTGTGCTAACCATTGTAACGCTCAAAATCAGATAGCAGAAAATGGAAAAGCTGGTGATTTTGGGAGCGGGAGAAAGCGGTGTGGGAGCAGCGGTACTGGCAAAGAAAAAAGGATTTGATGTTTTCGTGAGCGATCGCGGAACCATCAAGGAGAAATACAAAGAAGTTCTTTCAAATAATGAGATCCGGTGGGAAGAAGGCACCCATAGCGAAGAAGAGATTTTCGAAGCTACAGAAGTAGTAAAGAGCCCCGGGATTCCCGATGAAGCTCCACTGATTGTGAGCCTGAGAGAAAAAGGAATTCCGGTGATTTCGGAAATCGAATTTGCCGCTCGCTACACAGATGCAAAACTGATCTGCATCACGGGCAGCAACGGCAAAACCACCACCACTCACCTCGTCTACTTCATGCTGAAGAAAGGCGGATTGAACGTGGGACTGGCCGGAAACGTGGGCAAGAGTTTCGCGCTACAGGTAGAAGAAGAAAACTTCGACTACTACGTGCTCGAGCTCAGCAGCTTTCAACTTGATGGAATGATCGACTTCAGGGCCGACATCGCCATTCTGCTGAACATCACTCCCGACCACCTGGATCGCTATGGCAACAGCATGGAGCGCTACAGAGACAGCAAGTTTCGCATTACCCGAAACCAGCGACCTCAAGACGCTTTCATCTACTGGGAAGACGACCCGGTGATTGCCGAAGGACTTAAAAAGCACAAAATCGAAGCTCAGAAATACAGCTTCGGACTAAATAGAAAAACAGCCGATGCCGAATGGCAGGGCGCAAGAGTAGAAAACAACAATTTGATCATCAACATAAAAGAAACATTAACCATGTCTATTCACGATTTAGCTCTACAGGGAAAGCACAATCTCATCAATTCGATGGCCGCAGGAGTAGCCGGTAGAATTCTCGACCTCCGAAAGGAAGTAGTGCGCGACAGTCTCACACATTTCGAAAATGTGGAACACAGACTAGAGTATGTCGCCAAAGTGCACGGCATTAAGTTTATCAACGACTCTAAAGCCACAAACATCAACTCAACCTGGTATGCCCTCGAGAGCCTTGAAGACAAGGTAATCTGGATTGCCGGGGGTGTGGACAAAGGAAACGACTACACCGAGCTTTACGAGCTGGTTGACGAAAAAGTAAAGGCGTTGATCTGCCTCGGAAAAGACAACGAAAAACTACACAAAGCATTCGATGGCCGCATCGACACCATTGTGGACGTGCAGTCTGCAGAGGACGCAGTGAAAGCAGCCTACGAACTGGGCTACGATGGCGACACCGTTTTGCTTTCACCAGCTTGCGCTAGCTTCGACCTTTTTGAAAATTATGAAGACCGCGGACGCAAATTTAAATCTGCGGTGAGAAGACTGTAAAAGAAGAAAGGAATCAGATGACTGACCTCAAAAAAGCCATAAAAGGAGACCGCGTGATTTGGGCAGTGACAATAATCTTGTCATTGTTTTCGATCCTGGCGGTGTACAGCTCCATTAGCACCCTGGCAGTACAGGCTGGAGGAAACACTTTTAAGTTTCTCTTCAAGCACTCGTTGATGATCGCTGCCGGGCTGAGCGTCATGTTTCTGGTTCACAAAGTCAATGTGAAATATTTCAACAAGCTGTCGATCTTTATGATCTGGATCGCTGGCCTGCTCTTGCTCTTTACGCTGCTCTTCGGAGCAGACATCAACAATGCGAAGCGCTGGATTGAACTGCCGTTGTTGAACATGACTTTCCAAACTTCCGACTTCGCCAAGATCGCTCTAATTCTCTATGTAGCCAGGATGCTTACTGTAAAGCGAACACTGCTTCACAGTTTTAAAGATGGTGTAATTCCCGTTCTTGCTCCAGTAGTAATTATCTGCGGACTTATTCTCCCTGCCGACTTTTCAACTGCAGCAATGCTGGGAGCTATCTGTCTGCTGATGATGTTTATTGGAGGTGTTCCAGGGAAATACATTTTTGCCATTATCGGACTGGCCATCGCAGGGATTGGAGTAATTTACCTCATCGGTAAAACCGCTCCGGATGTTTTCGATCGTTTTGGAACCTGGGTGAATCGGATTGAGAGTTTCATGGATAAGGATGCCGAAGGAAACTATCAGGTGGAATACGCACAAGTGGCAATTCACGAAGGCGGAGTTTTCCCCAACGGACCGGGATCGGGCTCTTCGAGAAACTTTTTGCCTCACCCCTACTCAGACATGATTTTCGCTTTCGTTATCGAGGAGTACGGATCTGTTTTTGGCGGACTCGGCCTCATTTTGCTCTACCTCATCTTGTTGTTTAGATCGATAAAAACAGCCACACGCTGCCCAAAACATTTTGGAGGATTGATGGTACTCGGGCTCAGTCTGATGCTCGTCATCCAGGCGATGATCAACATGGCCGTAGCAGTGAACCTCTTCCCCACTACCGGGCAGCCACTACCGCTAGTCAGTATGGGAGGAACCTCGATCGTTTTCACCTGCCTGGCCATAGGCATGGTTTTGAGCGCAAGCAGAATGGTTTACAACCCCGAAGAGTTTGACGAAAAAAGCACAGGCAACAAACAGAAGAATCCGGTGAAGAAAAACACCGATAAAACCGAGGAGGAGGAATATGCAGTCGCCTAGATTCATCATTAGCGGTGGAGGAACCGGTGGCCATATTTTTCCGGCCATTGCCATTGCCGACACTTTAAAAGAAAAAGTACCTGGTTGTGAGATCCTTTTTGTCGGTGCCCAGGGTCGCATGGAAATGGAAAAAGTACCTCAGGCCGGCTACGAAATTGAAGGCTTATGGATTAGCGGACTTCAAAGAAGGCTGACAGCCAAAAACCTGAGCTTTCCTTTCAAGGTGATTTCGAGCTTGCTAAAAGCCAGAAAGATCGTCAAGAAATTCAAACCTGATGTCGCCATCGGAGTTGGAGGCTACGCCAGCGGACCGCTTTTGAGAGTGGCTGCAGGCAGAAAAGTAAAATCGCTCATTCAGGAGCAAAACTCTTTCCCGGGAATCACCAACAAACTGCTGGCAGGCAAGGTGGATAAAATCTGCGTGGCCTACGAAGGCATGGAACGCTGGTTTCCGAAGTCAAAAATTGTCATCACCGGAAATCCCGTTCGTCAGAAAGTAGTGGACCTGAAAGGCAAGGGTGGTAAAGCCGTTCAGCATTTTGGTTTTGATAACAGTAAGCCCATTGTACTGGTAATTGGCGGAAGCCTCGGAGCGAGATCGATCAATTTGGGAATTGAAAACAGCCTAAAAAAGCTCGCTGAATCAGGCGTTCAGGTGCTGTGGCAAACAGGAAAACTATTTATCGAAAGAGCTGAAAAGGCAGTTGCCGAACACGGACTGGAAAAGGTGGTCAAACCCATGGCTTTTATAACAGAAATGGATTTGGCCTATGCCGCAGCTGACACCATCGTTTCTCGTGCCGGAGCCATCAGCATTTCCGAATTGAGCCTGGTGGGAAAACCGACAATTCTGGTGCCTTCGCCCAACGTGGCAGAAGACCACCAAACAAAAAACGCAAAAGCCCTGGTCGACACTGACGCTGCTGAGATGGTTAAAGACATTGACGCTCCAAACACTCTCGGAGATGAAATCCTAAAAATTGCAGGAGACGACTCGCGCAAAAAAGTGCTGAGCGAAAACATTTTGAAACACGGAAAAGCAAATGCCGCTGATCGCATAGCTGACGAAATTTTAAAACTGATCGAAAAGTGAAACTGAAAGAAGTGGACATATTCTACTTTCTCGGAATTGGCGGCATCGGCATGAGCGCCCTGGCCCGCTATTTTCACCTTCGCGGTGCTCGTGTTGCCGGTTACGATCGCACAGAAAGTCCACTGGTTTCTGAACTCATTTCAGAAGGAATTGAGGTAAACTTTGAAGACAGCACCAGCGCCATTCCGGAATGGGTGACTAACGCAGACATGGGCAAAACAATGATTGTCTACACTCCTGCCATTCCTCAAAAGAACATTCAGCTCAATTACTTACGAGACAATGGATTTGAGTTGAAAAAACGATCTACGGTACTGGGACTCATCACCGAAAAAAATTACACGATAGCTGTAGGTGGAACACACGGTAAAACCACCGTCACCTCGATGCTAGCACATATTTTTCATTCATCTGGACATGGGTGTGGTGCATTCCTCGGAGGGATCGCTGCGAACTACAACAGCAATCTAATCTATTCGGAAAATCCGACTAAAATCATTGTCGAAGCCGATGAGTACGATCGTTCGTTTCTCACGCTTTCGCCAAACGTAGCAGTGATTACCTCCATGGATGCCGACCACCTCGATATTTACGGAGAAGAAAAATCCATGGTGGACTCTTTCTTCGATTTTGCCAAGAAAATCGTCAGTGGCGGAAAGCTCTTCCTCAAAAAAGCACTTCCTCAGCCAGAACTGAAAAACGTTTCCATCGACAACTACTCAATTATTCAGGATGCCGACTACTCTGCCAAAAACATTCGAGTAACCAACGGCAATTATCGCTTTGACCTCTCTGGACCATCAATAGAATGGACAAATCTGGAAGTCGGTTTGCCCGGAAGACACAACGTAGAAAATGCAGTGGCGGCAATTGCTGTAGCCCACTACGAAGGAATTGACGAAGAAAAAATAAAAGAAGCCATTGCCACTTTCAAAGGCGCCAGAAGAAGATTCGAGTATCAGATCAAAACTGACAATCTCGTTTTCATAGACGACTACGCACATCACCCCAGAGAGCTCGAAGCCTGTATTGGTTCGGTGAGAGAAATGCACCCTGAAAAGCGCATCACTGGCGTGTTTCAGCCACACCTCTTCAGCCGCACCAGAGACTTTGCCGATGGCTTTGCCAGAGCACTCGAAAAGCTGGATGAAATCATCCTTTTGGACATCTACCCTGCCAGGGAAGAGCCCATCGAAGGCGTGGATTCACAATGGCTTATGGATAAAATTCAAAACACACCAAAAAAGTGCGTTCAAAAAATTGAGTTATTGGATGAATTAAAGCAACGTGCGCCCGAAGTGCTGTTAACACTGGGAGCCGGGGACATAGATCGCCTCGTGCTACCGATCAAAAACATGCTCTTGGAAGAAAACGACAAAGTTGCCGGATAGAAAAATGAAAAAAGCGCTTCACATATCGATTTGGGTTTTGGTGCTTGGAGGCCTCATCACGCTCTTGAGCTTTGCTGACAAGGAGCGCGCGGCTACTACTTGCTGGAAATTTGAAGTGGACATCGAGCGTGAAAACGATTTTTATTTCATCGATGACGATGCAGTAAAAACAGCCATTTACAACCTTGGAGACAGCATCGTGGGAACTCCGGTGAGCGACCTGAACGTGACTCGCATTCGGCAGGAGGTGAAAAAGATTCCTGCAGTGAAAGAAGTAAACGTAGTGAAGTCGGTGGATGGACGACTAACAGTTGAAGTTTTTCAGCGCACGCCTATCGCCCGACTGCTCAACAAAGACGGAAGCAGCTTTTACCTCGACAACGAAGGTAGAGCCATGCCGCTCTCTAAGAAATACACTGCCAGGGTTCCAGTGCTCTATGGCAACATTATGGAATCGGCTGCAAACATTTCGGTGAGAGAAATTCAAAAAGACGAGATCAAAGCTTCGAAGTATTTGATGGACGATCTTTTTGATGTGGTGAAAGCACTTGAAGCTGACCCTTTTTGGAAGGCCCAAATCGAGTCAATCTACGTGAACAGCGACAGGGAAATTGAGCTATTGCCTCGTGTTGGAAATCATCGAATCATTTTTGGCGACAGCCAGAATATTGACAAGAAACTGAAAAAGCTCATGGCATTTTACAAGGAAACTGTGCATGCCGTGGACCTAAATAAATACAAAACGATCAATCTAAAATATCGCGACCAGGTAGTCTGTCAAAAGTACTACTGATCGAAACTGAGCAATAAAAACGAATGAATATGGAATCATCAGACATCGTAGTTGGCCTCGACATCGGTACCACAAAAATTGCTTGCCTTGTAGGCCGCAAAACCGAACATGGCAAAATCGAAATTCTCGGAATGGGGAAGAGTGACTCTGTTGGAGTGACGCGTGGAGTTGTTTCCAATATCGAGAAGACCGTGGCTTCCATTGAATCTGCAATTGAGCAAGCTGAAAAGACTGCCAATGTTGAAATCAATGTGGTGAACGTAGGCATTGCCGGGCAGCACATCAAAAGTTTGCAGCACCGCGGCATCCGCACTCGTAACAGTCTTGATGATGAAATCGGACAGCACGATGTGGACGCGCTCATCGATGACATGTACAAGCTCGTGATGTTGCCAGGTGAAGAAATTATTCACGTTTTGCCACAGGAATTTACTGTCGACAACGAACAGGGAATTAAAGACCCAATAGGAATGTCTGGTATTCGCCTCGAAGCGAACTTCCACATCATTACCGGACAGATTGCAGCTGCAAAAAATATTTTCAAATGCGTTTCAAAAGCCGGCCTCAAGGTTGAGCAGTTGATCCTCGAACCACTTGCCTCTTCCGAAGCCGTGCTCAGTGCTGAAGAAAAAGAAGCGGGTGTAGCACTGGTGGACATTGGTGGTGGAACTACCGACATCGCCATTTTCCAGGATGGAATAATCCGCCACACAGCAGTGATTCCTTTTGGAGGTAACGCCATCACTGACGACATCAAAAATGGCTGCACCATTATGAAGAGCCAGGCAGAATTGCTCAAGCTCAAGTTTGGTTCAGCCGTAAAATCGGAAAACAAAGACAACGAGGTAGTATGCATTCCAGGATTGCGAGGGCGAGAGCCAAAAGAAATTTCGCTCAAAAACCTCTCGAGTATCATCGAAGCGAGAATGTCGGAAATCATTGAGCACATCTACTACGAAATTCGCAACTCCGGTTTTGAGAAGCAATTGATCGGTGGAATCGTTGTGACTGGTGGCGGATCAAAACTTCGCCACATCCAACAGCTCTTTGAATACGTGACGGGCATGGACACTCGCATTGGCTACCCTAACGAACACCTCGCCAACACAGACCTCGAAGACATGCTGAGCCCGACATTCGCAACGGGTGTTGGTCTTGTGATCAAAGGCTACGAGCACACGCCACCGGCTGAGCTTATCGACACCAAGCCAGAGAAAGACAAAGCGAATAAAGGAGCAGCATCATTCCTGCACAAGATTCGTGATTGGTTTGAAAACGAAGAAGAATAATTTGAAATATAAACAATGGATCGTGGACGCTTTTTGGTGAAAGCCAGCGAACAAAAAGATTTTATCAATTTCTTAGTGTCGATCCATTAGACAACAACAAATACAGAGAAAGCACTCATTCACAGCATAAAAAGTAAGGTTATGGAAGAAAACAATCAGTCAGGCTTCATGAGATTCGACCTTCCCAAGGATCAGTCATCTATCATTAAAGTGATTGGCGTTGGTGGAGGCGGAAGCAACGCGGTGAACTACATGTATGAACAAGGCATTCAGGGCGTAGACTTCGTTGTCTGCAACACCGATGCTCAGGCACTCGACAAGAGTTCTGTTCCTACCAAAATTCAACTCGGTGCCACGCTAACAGAAGGACGCGGAGCAGGTTCTCTGCCACAGGTTGGGCGCAATGCCGCTGTCGAAAATCTCGATGATGTAAAAGAGATTCTCGAGAAAAACACGACCATGGCTTTCATAACTGCAGGAATGGGTGGAGGCACTGGAACCGGAGCCGCTCCAATTATTGCCAGAGCAGCCAAAGAAATGGGCATTCTAACTGTGGGAATTGTCACTGTGCCTTTTGCTTTCGAAGGCAAGAAGAGATCAACACAAGCCGATGAAGGTCTTCGTGAAATGCGCGATGCTGTGGACACCCTGCTCGTCATAAAAAATGACAAGCTGCGCGAACTTTACGGTAACCTGTCTCTCAAAAAAGCATTTGCCCATGCCGATGAAGTGCTCTGTACTGCAGCCAAAGGAATTGCCGAAGTGATCACACTCACCGGAGAGGTGAACGTGGATATGAATGACGTAAACACGGTGATGCGCGAAAGCGGAGTAGCAATCATGGGTAGCGGTCACGCCAACGGTGACGGCAGAGCTATGAAAGCTGTAACCACTGCACTCGAATCGCCACTTCTCAATGACAATGTGATTGAAGGTGCCAAGTTTGTTCTCCTCAACATCACTTATGGATCTGAAGAAGTGCTGATGGATGAAATCACCGAAATCACTGATTACATTCAGGAACAAGCAGGAATGTCTGCTGAAGTAATCTGGGGCTACGGAGCAGACGAATCTCTGGAAGACTCACTTTGCGTCACTGTAATTGCTACAGGTTTTAAGTCTTCGGAAATTGACTCGGGAATCCCGACAGACGAAGAAGATGAAAACAAGATTCGCAGATTCAACCTGGACAAGGACGAGCCGAGAGAAATTACCGGCAAAATCTCTAACCCAACCCAGCCTACTCAAATTAAAAATGAGGAGGAAAAGCCGGACGAGGTCGATGAGTCTGAGCCGTTCATCATTCAAAGAAAATCAACTGAAGAGCCAAAGAAAGAAGAGCCGAGAAAAGAAGAGCAATCTCAACTATTTCACGATGATGAACCGGAGGTGAATGAGTCCACAGATTATTCAGTGTCTGATCAAGAAGAAGCAAGTTCACAACGGAATGAGCGTGCTTCTGAAGACGCAGAAGAAAAGTCTGGAAAGAAGATTTACGACCTCAACGATGACTCATTGAACAACATGGACGAAGAGGTAACCTTTAAGTTTCACTCCTCTCATGACGACAAAGAGTCAAAGAGCAAAATCAACATCACTGATGTAGATGAGGAAGACGAGCCAAAGTCAACCTCAACCGAATCGAACAGGCATGTTGAGGACCGTCCTTCTCGAGAAGAGTTTCAGGCGAAGAACAAATCTCGCGAACAGCGAATCAGAGAGTTCACGCATAAATTGAAAACTCCTTCAGGATTGTCTGATTTGGAGAGCGAGCCTGCCTACAAAAGAAGAAACGTAAAGCTCGACAATGTGAAGCACTCTTCAGAGTCGAACGTTTCGCGCTACACGATCTCGGAAGAGACGGACGAGAATGGAGAAAAAAAAACTCAAATAAGGGAGAATAACTCCTTTTTGCACGACAATGTAGATTAGTTTTTATCCCCCTTCTTACTACTTAAACTGTTGTTATGGAACCCTGAACTCTGCGAGTTCGGGGTTTCTTTTTTGTTACGATTGTCAACTGATTCACAAGACCTAATGGGTTTTTTGATAGTTTTATGATCAACACTCACCTTAACCTTTTATGCTGTTCAAAATTAATTCTGGCTGTCTGTTGTCTTCCCTGCTTGTTTTGTTCCTGACTCACTCAGCGGTTGGGCAAAACGACACGTTGTTGACTAAGTGTAATTCTCTCAAGGCAGATTCTTCCAGGGTTGGTTGCCTGATTGAAGCCAGCAAGCAGTTTCTATTGTCCGATCCCCAGCATTCTCTGGTCTACTCCGAGGCAGCTCTGCAAATTGCTGAATCAAATGGCCAGGCAGAGCTTCACGCAGACGCCCTGAAATCTGTGGCGCTGAGTCACGGCTATTCCGGCCAACCGGAAAAAGGAAAACCCTACTACCTGAAAGCAGTGCGACTTCTCGATAAAAACCCTCAACGAAGAGGCAACATGTTTTTAAATCTGGGAGCCGACTACCAGTATGTCAGAAAGTACGATTCCAGTATGCACTATTTTCTTCAGGCTTTGCCGCAATATGAAGAAGCAGGAGACAAGCTCGGTATCAGCAAGGTTCAGAACAACCTGGCGGTAGTTTATAGAAGAATGGGGTTCTACAGCATGGCCATAGAATCGTATCGTGAAAGTCTGCAGAGCAAGCAAGTTGCCGGAGATCAGGAAGGAGTGATGAACACATACCTCAACCTCAGTGCGCTCTACTACGAAATTGATGAACCGGATAGTGTGAAGAAGTACAGCAACTTAAGTTCTCAACTTGCCAAAGAGCTAAATGATCCACTTACAGAAGGACTCGCACTGCTCAACCTTTGCCTGGTCAATTCTTTGGAAGGTAACATGGATCGTGCATTAAAACTCGGAAAACAAAGTGAGGAACTGCTCCTGCAGACAAACGACCCAAGGCGATTGTGCCAACTCTACAGCTCTCTCGGACACATCAACGCGAGCATGGGAAATTGTGACTCCGCCTCAATCTACCTTAACAAACCCTGTGGCGAAGGGGCTCTGGCAACAAGCGCTATTCGAAAGCTCAGGGCAGATACGAGGGCAATGTGCGGAGAGCAGTCGGGAAATTATAAAGAGGCTTACTACGCGCTAAAAGACTTCAAAGCCTGGAGTGATACGGCCACGAACCAAAAGGAGCATCGTGCTCTTACCGAATTGGCCTATAAGTACGAACAGGAAAAAATTCGATCCGGAGTACTGGAAAAGGAAAAAGCGTTAACCAAAAGTGAAGCAGACCGCAGTCGCTTGTTCGCCATTGTCATTGCAATCTCTGGAGTCGTAGTGATTCTAATTCTACTAATCGTTCTCTTAAACGTGCGATCGAAAAGAAGACGAGAGAAGCACCAGGCCGAGCTGAGAAAGAAAGCCGGTGAAATGGATTTGCTCCAGCAAAAGCTCGCCAACCTGGCTGATGTGCCGTTACCACAAATGGCAATGGACCTTTCAGCAGAAGAGGTAAACGAGCACCTTGTAAACCCACTTACTCAGCGAGAACTGGAAGTACTTTCAATGATCGCCACGGGAAAGTCCAACAAACAAATTGCTGACGAGATGTTTGTTTCCGTGAATACAGTCAAAACACACATCCACAGAATCTACGACAAGTTGGATGTAAAAAACCGGACGGAAGCTACTTTGAAAGCAAGTTCTCTCAACCTTATCACGAGCTAGCCAGACGAATCATAAGCGCTAAATCCTTCCTACCTCCTTGTCACCCATAAGATGTATTTTGCCCGTTTAGCGCTGTTTTTGGCGCCAATATCACCCATAAGGATGACGCACTGAAGAGTAGTTTATTGGAGATTTGGATCAACATTCTTTTTCACCAAAAAATACTTTTCACCATGAAAAAATCTCTACTACTCTTTACGCTCTCCCTGTTCCTCTTCACAAATGTACGGGGAGATATCATTTACGTGGATGCAGATTCTGATGCAAATAACCCCGATGGCTCGAGCTGGGAGGAGGCATATCAGGATCTACCTCCTTCGGCTGTCCTGGAAGACAATGATCAAATTTGGATTGCAGAAGGAGTCTACGGTGTCGCATTTTATAATACTTATGAAAACCTCACCTACTACGGAGGCTTTTCAGGGAATGAAACTTTCTTAAGCCAAAGATCACCTGAGGACCATCCTACAGTTTTTGACGGGGGTAGCCTGGCTGTGAGAATTGCTTTCAACAATACGATCACTATTGATGGCATCACTTTCAACAACATGAATGACTATGCCGGCTTCTGTGATGATGCATTTATGTGGATCACTGAAAACACAGAGGCAGACATCACCTTCGAAAACTGTAATTTCTTCAATTTAACTTATGACGAAATTTCGCTTTTTGTTGGCTGTGCAGGAACTAACTCCTCTACAGTACTAGTTAGCAATTGTGAATTCAATAATGTTACGGCAGAATCTATTCAAAATAGTCTGCCCAACGTCACAATTACAGGAACAGATTTTATCAACTGCTCGGCAGCAAATCCTTTTAACGCATTTTTCAGAAACTCGACTATACAAAATTGTAGAGTAACTTCTTGCTTTGCCTGGCGGATGGCCAATTCGTGTAATTTCTTTGGATGTCTATTTGATGATAATGAGTTCGACAATCAAAACGGAAACAATGTAACTGGGATTATTAATAGTGATGTAGTGAACTGCACTTTCGTGGACAATACCTGTAACACGAGCATAGTCAGAAACTCGGATGTATTCAACTCTATTTTTGACGGCAACACCTCCGGCCCTCACAAGGCGCTTAATGTAAGTTGTACGGCTATTCACTGCATTCTTCAGCAAGATCATACGGGTTCCGGTTTTGGAAACCTTGACACACCAGCCGAATTTGTAAATGAAAACGCTGGAAACTATCAGCTCACAGTTTGCTCTCCCGGGGTGAACTACAGCTTTGGAATTGAGCTAAACGAAGAAGACCTGGCCGGCAACCCAAGAACGGTAAACGACATTATGGATCTTGGGTGCTACGAGGTTCAGGGAGACACTCCTTCACGAATTTATGTGGATATGGACGCCACTGGAAACAATGACGGAAAAAGCTGGGAAGACGCCTACACTAGCCTCTTCCAGGCTCTCAACAACGCCTGCCACTATAGCGAAGTGTGGGTAGCCGAAGGAACTTACCTACCCGATGACACACCATTTAATCCAAACCGAAATCTGTCTTTCGTCATTCAGCCTGGCGTAGAAGTTTATGGAGGTTTTGATGGAACCGAGACATCGATTGTAGCAAGAGACTTCGAAAACAATACAACCACTCTCTCAGGCGCAATCGGACTTCCATTCAATATTTCAGACAACTCTTATCACGTGGTTGAATTTCAGGGAGGTTCGCATAATGATACAAGGCTTGATGGATTTAGAGTTATTGCCGGAAATGCCAACGGCTCTTCAAACTTCGAAAAGCGCGGAGGTGGACTCACAGCTACCTTTGGCGAAGGCTACATCTCCAACTGCGAGTTTTACGGCAACCAGGCCGAGAATGGAGCTGCGATCTATCTGGCTGGCAATGGAGACTTGAAGATTGTGGACTGCAACTTTGAACAAAACGAGGCATCCGATCAGGGAGGTGCCATCTATGCCTTACCAGTGGCCAACCTCAAACCCGAAGCATGGATAGACCGCTGTATTTTTAAATCCAATACAGCAGCCGAAGGGGGCGCCATCCACACGGGAGAGAGCGAGTTAACAGTAAGCAATTCCCTGTTCGATGAAAATCTTGGAACAGAAAAAGCCGATGCTGTTTATTTAACCGAATCTTCAACCATTACGCTAACCAACCTAACAATCGTAAACCACAACAATACAGCTCTCTTTCACGAGTCTGATATTCTTGTCACCAACTCAATTCTTTGGAATAACGATGAACACATGGGAGGAGCGGGCGACTCAGACATGCTATTTTGCACTGTGGAAGGTGGCTGGAACGGAACGGGAAACATTGATGCCAATCCTCAGTTCGTTGATTTTAATAATGGTAATTATCAACTTCAGGGAAATAGCGCTTCAATTGACTTCGTAGATCAAGATGCTGTACTTGGCAACAAGGACCTGAAGAAAGATCAGCGTTCGCAAAATGGAGAAGCCGATCGTGGAGCATACGAGTTCAACAACCCTTGCTCTCTTCCTAATGATTTTTGCTCAGCCCCAACTGAGTTAGTCTTCGAATCAAGCACTTCGTTAGTCACTGATCTCACTTGTGCCACTGCCGTATCGGAACCTACCGGCAGCTGCTCAGGCGATGACGAGGCGAGTGTTTGGTACAAATTTACCATGCCAGTAAAAGCAATAACTATTGCCATTGCCCAGTACACGGTGGCCGATGTCAATCTCACCGTCTTTACAGGTAGCTGCTCAAACTTCAATCAGGTGGCATGTGTAGATGAAGGAGATGAGAGTTCGAGCGAATTCTTCACTGTACAGCCTTTAGAAGTAAATTACGGTCAGGACGTTTACTTTCGGGTTGGCTCATCTGGAGACCTGGGAGAGGTTTCCATCACTCTCTACGAAGCAGCTTGCGAAATAGAGGAGATTGTTCAGGGAGAAGCTTCTGCTTGTGATGAAAACGATTGGTACAGTCAGGAGCTCATTGTACATCACAAGAACGCTCCAGGAATTGGCTACCTCGTGATTAACAACGAGTTTTTTGACATCGAAGAAAGTCCGCAATCGGTGGTTCTCAACTACCAACTGGCGAACGGAGGAACGGTTGATGCGATCACTTACTTCACGGAAGGCGATTGTTTCGAAACCTTTGAAGAAGCCTTTACAGCACCTTGTTGCAAGGTAAATGATGAATGCGAAGATGCCATCCCAGTAGCTTTAGATCAGTTGATTGTTGATGACAATTTGTGCGCAACAAACAATGGAGACTTCACCACCCCTTGCGCCATAAACCCAGGGCAATCAGTCTGGTATTCTTTTGTAGCTCCCGAAACCGGTGAAGTTGAAATTCAAACACTTCTCCTGAACAACTACACCAACTTCTTCAGGTTGAGACAGGCGCTTTTCTATCAGGGCTGTACCTCAGAAGAATTCATTGCCTGCAGCAACTCAAGCCAGGTCAACCAGGACGAAATTGGTAATTATTCGGGATTAATACCGGGAGAAACTTATTTGCTGCGCGTTGATGGTGCCAACTTCCAGCGCGGTCAGTTCTCACTGGAAATTATTGAAACAGGTGAATCATTGGGTTGTGTTGGAGATTACAACAACGATTTAGTTCGAGACACCCAGGATCTTTTGATCTTCATTTCGGAATATGGCTGCCAATCAAATTGCGGAGATTTTGATCTAGACAACGACAGCGAAGTGAGCACCTCAGACCTTCTCACTTTTATTGGCTTTTTTGGAACCAACTGCCCGCTAGATTAAATTCATAACATAGGTTTTGGTACTGGGGAGAAATGCTTAATCGGATTTCTCTTTAAGGTGAAAACAGAATGCCCCGGATTAGTTTCCGGGGTTTTTTGTTTACAGTTCTTTTCAATCTTTAGTCATCGAATTTTGAGTCAATTTGGTAGCTTTGGACAAAAATCAGAACACTATGTCACTGACAGATAAAATCAACAACGACATCAAAGAAGCAATGAAAGCCAAGGACCGCGAGCGTCTTTCTGCATTGCGCGACATCAAATCGAAACTACTCATGGAAGCCACTAAAGAAGGAAGCTCCGGAGAAGTTGATGATGAAACCGGTATCAAGATTTTGAGCAAACTCCACAAGCAAAGAATGGAATCGGCCGCGATCTACAAAGAGCAAGGTCGCGAGGAGTTGATGAAAGAAGAAATGGACCAGGCAGATGTGATTGAAACTTACCTCCCAGAACAGATGTCAGACGAGGAGTTGGAAAAAGAAATCCAAAAGATCATCGAGCAAACCGGAGCTCAATCTCCTGCCGACATGGGCAAAGTGATGGGTGTGGCTTCAAAGCAATTTGCCGGAAAGGCAGATGGAAAAGTAGTCGCCTCCAAAGTGAAGGAACTGCTCAGTAAGTAGTGTGAATTACGAATGAACAATTGCGGATTACGAATTCTTCGTGACCACCGACTGTGTTATACGAAGCTTTTGCGGAGTAGAAAGCCTTAGCGTAGGTGGAAATTACTTGCAGCTTTGGGATTAGTTAAATGAGATTCAGGTTGCTCGACCGTTGTCCCCCCTTTGGAATTTGTTTTTTGGGATTTTGAATTTTCTCAAGTTGCTCGTTGCCCATAGCAAATTGTTTTTTTCAAGCCGCGCTAACTCAATTGCTTTACTAGCATTACCACACCGCTGATCACCATCATAATTATAACAAACTGTCGGAAGCGCTTGTCGGAAACTTTTCTGAGCAAGCGCTTCCCGATCAGGTTTCCTGCTGTTGCACCCAATCCAAGGGCTATCCCATAGCCCCAAAACACTCCGAAAATCGCATCGAAATAGGCGTAAGTCGAAATCTGAACAATCGCCACGAAGAAGGAATTCACCGATTTTGTAGCAATCAAAGATTCTTTTGTTACTCCAAAGTTTAAGTAAAACGGATTGAGAACCGGTCCGGTAGCTCCAACAATAGAACTCAAGAAGCAAACGGAAAATCCCAATGGAGCGAAGTAACATCGCCTCATTTCAAATGAAGGCTTTTTCTTACCCCACCGGAACTGAAAAGCCGTGCTGATCAAAAATAAGGCAATGATTATCTGTAGCCATTCCATTTTCATGGATGCAAAAAGCCAGGCTCCGAGAAATCCACCAATAAGTGCTGAAGGAAGATAAGCTTTCACAACATCCCACCGGATGTGTTGCCAAAAAAGTAAACTCCGTGAAGGCCGACCGATAAAATTTGCTAGGTGGATGAGCGGTGCCACAACATCTGTTTTGAAGTAAAAACTCAGGGAAGGCACCAAAACGAGCGCTCCTCCTCCACCGCTCACCGTGCTCAAAATGAAAGCACCCATTCCAAAGAGAAACATGACGAGGTAAACCCAATCCATGCGGGCAAAAGTCGCCAAATGAGGTTGGTTTTCCTACCCAGATATTCTGGCGCTCTTTTTTCGATCGAGATCCAAAAGTACGCATAAAAAAGGGTGACAAATGGGTGACACCCCACAATCAAACCGCTCTCGGAGCACTTCTTTTAGTAGGGTTTGTAAATTTGACAAGAGGGGACAACTCCAATAATAAACTCAATAGCCTGGTCATTCATGATTTCACCTTTGACAAAAAAACTTCCTGCCTCATTCGTAATTCTTACAATTATCTCGATGCAGCTGGTATTCATTTCTTCTTCATTCGGGCAAAAAGTAGATTCGCTCGCACATCCGGGATACCACACAATTTTAAAAGAGGCTCAACGACTTTACCATGAATCTTTGCCCTACCAGTCTTTGGTAGAAGTAGAAAAGCTAAAACCCCTGGCCGAAAACGATCCGATGTTGACGGCAGTTGCTAATTATATGAGTGGTGAGAATTACATCCTCACTGGTCAATTTCAAAGAGCTTACGAAGAACTGCTCCCCGCAGTCAAGTACTTTAGAGAGCATAAAAACCATCACTACTTACCTCAAGTTTACTCAGCCATCGCCAGACTAAAATTTAGGAGAGGCGAATTGAAGTCGAGTCTCGATTACTATCAAAAAGCTTTGGAGATCTACAAAACAAAAGAAGAGATCGACAACATCTACAAGGTTGAAGGGAACATGGGGATCGTATACGCTGCAGATGGTCAAAAGGAGCGCGGACTCAAAATTTTCCGTAGCCTCGTTGAAAGTGCTTTAGCAAACGAGGACACAACTAACGCGATTCCAGCTTACCTCAACATTTCAACTGTTTTCATCAACTCAGATGAAATTGACAGTGCCGTTCATTACATCACCAAAGCCAGGAGACTCAGCAAGCGATTTGATCACAAAATCGGTCTGGCAAACGCCAACTTTGCTTTGTCGACAATACATTTTTCTCGTGGAGAGTACAGCAAAGGCTTCTCAACTGGCGACAGCGCCATCCATTTGTACCGTGAAATAGGTAACCTCAAAAACGTACCCGAAATCCTGGAGAGAAAAGCAGGGGCACTCAATAACAAAGGGAACCACAAAGAAGCGTTTCAAGTAATTTCTAAATTGTCTACTCTAAAGGATTCGCTTTACAACAAAGAAAAAGAAGCTGCTGTTGCCGAAGCTGAGGGCAAATTCAAACTATCTGAGAAAGAAAACGAAATTGCGCTGCTGGAAGCCCAAAATCAGGCAGAGCAAAACAAACAGTGGCTCTTCATTCTGCTTTTGGCACTTGCCGTTTCAATTGGGATTGCATTTTTTATTCGGATGCGCAATCTGACGCGCATTAGAAAAGCGGAAAATCGGGTGCACGAACAAGAAATTGAACTGGAGCAAGCAAGAAGAGAAAAGCTCCAGAGCGAGCTCGACATGAAAGTTCGATCGCTCACGAAAGAGGGCTTGCGGATCATTCAAAAAAACAAACAGCTGGAAGAGCTGCAAGAGAAACTTGAGAAGCTAGACAAGGATATCCCAGATGAATCAAGGAGCGGATTACAGGACATTAGGTCTTCATTGAAATTCGCCTTCAACACCGACCGCGACTGGAAAGAGTTTAGCGTATACTTTGAAGAGGTTCACCCCTCTTTCTTGTCGGCTTTGAGCGCTGTAGCTCCCAACCTTACAACTAAAGAAAAAAGACTTAGCTCGCTTCTCAGAGTCGGGATGAGCACTAAAGAAATTGCATCTGTCCTGGGCATCTCTCCGGACTCCGTGAAAAAGGCACGGAACAGGCTTCGCAAAAAGCTAAACATCAATGCCGATCAAGACCTCTCTAACTTTCTGGAAAATATCGAATTGACAAAAGCGTCCTAGAACCAAAAGAACTGATTAGGGGAAAAATAGGATGAGGAATTTTTTCGAACCTTCTTCGCCATCGGGATCTTCGATAGTCTGCACATCATAGCTGTGCAAATTATTGAGGTTGTAAGAGATCGAATCTATGACAATAAAATTCGCACCCTGAAATTCGTATTCCCCTTCCTCATCGTACGAAACATTGCATTCACAGTCTACACAGCAAATGATCACACCATCAATGTCCTGATTGTCAATTACACTTTTGAGATCTGCAGCAATTGCTCCTCCAGCAGTGGCTTGAGCCCCCGGTGCCTTAGAGCAGGATGGAAAAAGGAAAGTGGCTAACGCGAAAATGAAGAGCAACTTTTTCATGAAGACGATTTCGAAAGGCGTGATTTTCAAATTTCTCTAAAGTATGAAAATTTGCTTTGCCTTAATTCTACGGAAGTTTTACAAGCAACATTTTCATACGATGTGGGTTTGTACATTTGCATCAGAAAGCACAAAAGAACAGCACAAATGGCACAGCTTACAAAACCTCAGGCTCTGAAAGAATTATTCTCCGATATGCCCGACACCGCTCGGGTTTGGATTTATCAATCCGAAAGACCTCTAAATGAAAAAGAGGAAAAGATGCTGCGTACCGAAATCGACAGTTTCGTTAAAAGCTGGAGTGCTCATGGAAACAAGTTGAAAGCTGACTACGCTTTTCTATACAGTACGTTCCTTATTCTTATGGTCGATGAAGATCAGGCCAATGCGAGCGGTTGCTCAATTGACGACTCCGTGCACACTATCCAAAGTCTGGAAAAGTTGCTGGGCATTTCTTTCATGAACCGCATGGTGGTCACCTATCGAGATGGCGATGAGCTCAGACACGTTTCTATGAACGACTTTTGGGCACTAATCAAATCAGGACGAGTAACAAGCGAGACCACTGTCTACAACAACCTCGTAAAAAACAAAGCCGAGCTGGAAAGCAGCTGGGAGGTGCCACTCGAAAAAAGCTGGCACAAACAAATGTTCGACTAACGAGCCACAATTGCTCTCAGAGAAGATCGTCCCGTGTCGGTTTGAATAACGATGTGGTAAAGTCCTGATGGCACTGTGCCACCTTCTGCAGACTGCAGGTTCCAGTGAAAGTGGTGAACTCCGGAAGCGTAATTTTTCTCACTACCAATCTCGGCTACCTTTTTTCCGAACACATCGAAAACTTCAATGCTCAGGGATGTGGGCTTTTTCACATCAACCAAGATATTGAAGCGATCAGATGCAGGATTTGGAAACCCTTTGGCAATTATCTGCAGTGGATTTTCCTCATCCACACTATCGTAAATATTGTGTTCACCGGGGCTCCCCAGAGGAACAGCTCTGGCAAACCAATTAGTGGCAATGGAGTTGTCGAGTTCCGGTGAAACCAACTCTAGCGTGGCTCCTCCTCCATCTGCCTCTGTCGGCCATTGGCCAGAGTCCGAATAAGTAACCTCGTCCATCACTTCGTCAAAAGGACTCAATAATTTAGGCGATTCACCGCTGTTGCTCAGATTAAAGTTGAACTGCCCGTAGTAAGACTCCACTTCAGGATAAACCTGCTGAAAGAGCAAGGTATCTGAGCAAAGGATCAGGAATGTATCCGGGTGCAACATCAGCTCTTCTGGAAAGGTGAAGAAATTTTGCGATCCGTCTGTAAACTTCCATCCGTTTAGGTTCACTGTGTCTGGTCCAGGATTATAAATTTCTACCCATTCTCCCGGATCTTCCTCTCCGGAGTTATAATTGATTTCATTAATCACCAGGGGCTGCGTTTGTCCAGCGATGTACTCAAAGTTGGCCACGAAAGTGCTGTCTGAGGTGAGGTCTACCCAAATTTCATCCGAACTTTCTTCAATTCCTTCCCAGCCGATGAACTCGTAGCCTGGGTTCGGAACGGCTTTTAGTCGCACAGGCAAAGCCTCGTAGTAAATTCCTTCCCACGGACTTGTTTCTGCTACAATGGTGTT
This sequence comes from Halocola ammonii, assembly GCF_049334165.1. Classification (NCBI taxonomy): domain Bacteria; kingdom Pseudomonadati; phylum Bacteroidota; class Flavobacteriia; order Flavobacteriales; family Halocolacceae; genus Halocola; species Halocola ammonii. The sequence goes on along the minus strand of NZ_JBEGHD010000002.1, from coordinate 227,371 downwards.
CACTTCAATGGTTCCACCTTCGGCCGGAGTTCTTTCCAGAGTGATCTCATGCGTGTCGATCAACTCAAAGCGATCTACAAAATGCTGGCGGAAGAAAAAGGGGCGATCCTGCACAAAAGATTGCACGTAATCGAGTTTTCCTTCCCAGTTGCTAACTGAGCCACCCCAGCGGTCGAATTGCATCTGAATGTCTGGTTGGAGTGTTCCGGTAATCTCTCCAAGTTTTGAATTGACCGTTTCAGGTTTGAGGTGGCTATTGAGCAAATCGGCACCTCTTGAAGAAAAGTACCAAACAAAGTCATCGTTTTCTACCAAATTTTGCAGCAGCTCAGTATTGACCGTACTGTTCCAGCCACCCCAATTAGAAAGTGCAAAGTTCAAGGCATTCCAATCTGGATAACCGTGCTCGTAATTAGGATAAAAAAGACCAAGTCCCCAATCAGTATCCCACAATATCCAGCGCCATTTTTCCGAACCATCTTGCGGCCTCCACATTTTCATGTTGTTGCTCAACCAGTCCTGGTTGATTATGTAGATCTCGGTCAACTGGTAGTCGACAAAATTCTCGATATTGATCCAGTCGGTAATGATCTGGTAATTTTCGTCCTGTGAGAGATCCAGTTCGATTGCTGTTTCTTCCATCAAATAAAAATCATCAAAGCTTCCTTCCCACAACTCCCAGGTGCTTCCTGTCTGGGCAGTTCTTTCAATCAAATCTATGCTAGTGTAACCGTAATTGTATTCAATGTAAAACTCATCCTGGCGTTCTCTCAGGTTGTAAATTCCCCAGTAGCTACCATTGAGATAAACATGCACTGAGCGGTAACCTGCAATCGGATTATTGTCGGGATTCATAGAAAGAAATAGTTCGTGAATCAGTGGATCGCGGACTCCGGTTTTGTTGAGCTCCAGCCCATCATTTCCAGCATTTCTCAGCACGAGACGCTTGTGTTCATCGAGTTCTTTTTGTGGGAAAAACTGATACTCAAACGTGTTCTCGCCATATTCCGACCTGGCGTAGAGTCGCATCGATTTTTGAGAACGACCATCCGGAGCGTGAATTTTAACCCCTGCATTTTGCTGAACCTGCAAGTTGCCATCGGCAGTGTAGTATTCAAATGACACCACTTTTTCCTCTCCGGAATACGGATTATTGTAAATGCCTTCAGAGCCAAAAATGTCATCCTGATTACCAGAGATTGACACAATGTCGAGACTCAGGTCTTGAGCTTCAATAAAAGTTCGTGAGTTGATGTAGCTGGGTAAATAGTCATCCTTGATCGCGTAAGCCTTTACAACGTCACCAGGATCAACATCAATTGTGGATGTATACGGAATTCCACTTTCGACAGGATTCTCCCCACTTGTAGTAAAAAGAATCGTCACATCCGGCTCTGCATGGTAGATCTCAAGCTGTGCTTCCCCTGAAATAAATGTTCCTGCTCCGAGAAAATACGGAGGAGCAAGCTGGCCAATATATCCTTCCTCTTCATTCTCTCCTCCTGGCGTGGGCTCGTCATAATATAATAAGGTACCGTCATCGGGATTCACGCCTTTGGAAACATCCGACTGGAGAAAATCAAACTGTAATTCACTCACCTGCTGCTGATTTTCATCGAGCAATTCCAGCATAGCCCCATCAGAAGAAATACTAAAGTCGAGGTGCGACACTCCCTGACCAGGCTGTCCATCAGCCCACATCAACAAGAACTCTCCCGGCTCAATCACCAGTTCCCCTCCAGGGTCATTTATTGGATGAAGGTCAATGTCACTTCCTTCCGTTATTCGAATATAAGCTCCATCTAAAGCGACAGGTTGGTTCCCGTTGTTTACCAACTCAAACCAGTCGTCATACTCTCCAAAACTATCCTGAACAACCGAGCTGTTTGACGCACAGACTTCATTAATCTGAATATCCGACAAATCCTGCGCTTCTAACTGTGAAAAGTAAGCCAGGCTGATTATTGTCAAGAAAGAGTGTATGAGAGTTTTGTTCTTGGACATAGCTTAAAAGATAGGGTACTGTCAACTAGTAAGATCAATATTGGTAAAAAAAGTTGCACCAGAATGCAAAACACTGTAATTTCCTTCGTTCAAACTAGCTTTTGACACGATAAAATTCCAGTATCGTTAGCTCAAGTTGGGATTTCTCCAGATAAAACACTCGATTTTCGTCTAAATTATAAATTGTTACTATTTGATTATCAGCACCTTAAATGTTGTTTAAAAAATTTAATAAGAAGATTTTTGGGGAATGTCTCCATTCTTTGGTAAATTTAACCCGCTGTTAATGGTCGTTCATCGACAGGCAACGGCAACCTTAATTTACCGGATTTGCATCTTCCTCAATAGGAATGTGGATCAACTACGAAGACGACACTGTACTGATTCAAATCAATTGTCTCAAGTACCTCTTACATTAAACTGATAGGCATCCAGTGATTATTTTTTTCGTCACTGGAGTAGTGTGATGCGGATAACGATCGAAAGATCGACCGAATAGATAGATTAATTTGAGAGGGTTGTAGAAATAGGATACCCTTGATTTAAAAGAACAATTATTAACCAAAACCCAAAATCGATGAAGAAAACTTTTACAAGAATTGCTTCAGTAAGTTTCATAGCACTGCTGTGTTGCTGCTTTGGCAATTTGAACGCACAGATCTTAAATGAGCCAGCCAACTGGCCAAATGGAGATTGGTCGTTGACAGGTAGTTATGTAACTGGTCCGGATATTCTCGAGGGAGATCCAACTGTGGACGCAAACTTTGCATACGATGATGATGACGCTGGTAGTGCCAACATCAACGATATTGCTGCCGTATCTCCTGTTTACGATTTAACTGCTGCCTCAACTGGTGGAGAACAGTATTTGGAGCTCAGTGCTGATTACGTTTATAACAATATTGGTTCTGACTTCATTAACGTTGAATGGTGGGATGCTGATGCCGGAGCATGGCAACTGTGGGTATTACTCGATGAAGATGGTACCAATACACCAACTAACAACTTCTGTAGTGCTGTTCCAGATCCACTCGATGCGCCTGCTATAGATATCTCAGGCTTTTCAGCAAACCAGCTTGAAAACTTCCAGTACCGCATCATGTTTGATGACGGTGGAGCATGGGCATGGGGATTCTGCTTTTCATCACCAACACTTATCTCAGTAGCTGAGGCTACAATTGAAGGATGTACTGATGATACAGCAGCGAACTACGACCCGGCAGCCAACACAGATGACGGTTCTTGCTTCTTTGTGGATTGTGCTGACACAACTCCATTGAACGAGACTTACTGCTACGGTGACAACGAGAACGGCATTTTTGCTGTTTACGGATCTGTTACTCCAGGCGAAGCTGTTACTATCGAATTTGAAAGTGGTGATCTAGCATTTGGAGATGAATTGATCATTTACGATGGTCCTTCTACAAACGACCCTGTACTATTGACCCTCACTGGAACAGTTGACATTTCAGGAACTGTAGTAGAAGCTACAGGAGATGTAATTTCTCTTGGAACTTCTACAGGTGGATTCGCATCTTGCCAGTCAGGTTCTACAGCTGCTTCTGAATTTGTCTACAATGTATACTGTGGTCAGGTTGAAACTCCTGGTTGTACAGATGACACAGCAGCAAACTATGATCCACTAGCTACGATTGACGATGGGTCATGTATCCTCGCTGCTTGCGAAGATGAGCCAATCTCAGCTACTTACTGCTATGACAACAACGAAGATGGAACTCCATTCGCAGTTTACGAGGCTGTTACTCCAGGAGAGCCTATCTTTATTGAGTTCACAGGTGGTTCACTAGAAACATGCTGTGATGATATCTTTATTTACGATGGTGCTGACGAAACTGCCGCTGTGCTTTACACAGGAACTGGCGGACTTGCTGGTATCGTTGTTCAATCAACAGGAGATTTCATCTCTATCGGTGTTGATTCTGACGGTTCTGTTTCTTGTGTATCAGGTTCTTCTTCAGCTCAAGAATTCCAGTACACTGTGTACTGTGGTTCAGAAGTTATTCCTGGATGTACAGATGAAACAGCAGCAAACTACAACCCAGACGCTACTGTAGACGATGGTTCTTGTATTGTTTGTGCAGAAGGTGAGTCATTCATCAACATCGAAGTTGGTGGTGGTTCATTCACTGGAGAAGTTTCATGGGAACTTCAGGATGAAGGTGGTGTTGTAGCCATCTCAGGTGGTGCACCATACGACCAGGGTCAATGTATTGCTGATGGATGCTACCAGTTCGAAATGTTCGACTCTTTTGGAGACGGATGGAACGGTAACACTTACCTAATCACTGATGGTGCTGGAGACACTCTTTACACTGGTACACTTGACGATGGAGGCGGCCCAGTAATTAACTTCACTCCAATTGGAGGTACAGTTGAAGAGCTCGGATGTACTATCCCAGGATGTACTGATGAAACAGCTCTAAACTACGATCCAAACGCAACTGAAGATGACGGTTCTTGTGTGTACCCACCTGAGAACGATGATTGCGTTGACGCAACTCCAGTAACTTGTGGTGATTCACTTTCAGGAAGCACTGCTTTCTCAACTGCAGGAATCGAAGGTGATAGCGCATGGATCTGTAACCCAGATATTACTCCAGGTAACTGGTATGTATATAACGGTGACGGACAGCAGTTCACTGCTTCCACTTGTGGATCTTCTACAGATACCGAAATCACGATCTTTACTATTGGTGATTGCGGTGATGTAGAAACTTACGAGTGTGTAGCTAACAACGATGATGATTGTGGCGTTCAGTCTTCAATCTCATTCCCTACTACCGCTGGTGTAGATTACTACATTCACGTAGGTAACTTCTCATTCTCAGCTAATGCTGGTGATTACTCAATAACATTTGAGTGCTCTGAGCCTTGTACTCCAGTTCCAGCTAACGTTGATTGTGATAACGCTACTTTCTTGCTAGACAGCCTTGAGACTGCAGGTACTACAGTATGTGCACCTCCTCAAGCTCAGCAGCCAGGATGCGTTGGATTCAACACGACTTATGGTGTGTGGTATGAGTTCACTGCAACTCAGGTTTCTTACTACTTCGATATCCAAAACCTCGGAGAGTCTGGAAACATTGGTCTTTCTATCTACTCTGCTCCTTCAGGATCTTCTGATCCTTGCCTGGATGCAACTACTGCTGGTGACCTTAACTGTGTTGGACCAGTAACTGGTAACATCGTTGGACCTCTTGCTGACTTCTTCACAGTCGGTGACACTTACTTTGTGAACATCTGGTCTTCAGGAAGTGCCAACACTACTGACTTCACTATCAATGCTTGGGCAATGATCGAGGGTTGTACAGACCCAGCTGCAGATAACTATGTTCCAGATGCGAACTTCCCAGATGGATCTTGTACATATGCTAACGCACCTGCTAACGACACATGTGCTGACGCAATCGCTATCGAATGTGGTCAAACACTTGAAGGTTCTGTAGGTGGTGCTTCTGCATTTGAAGCTCCTGCCGGATGTATCGCAACTGGTGCTGGTGTATGGTATACAGTAGAAGGTGCAGATCAACTTTACACTGCTAGCCTTTGTGGATCTGACGCGGATACTCGCGTGAGCGTTTACTCTGGTGAGTGTGGAGCATTGACTTGTATCGGTTCTAGTGCTAACGACCCAACTCCACAAGATGATAACGAATGTGGATTTGAGTTCCAGGATGATGGATACCTCGAGTGGGTTGGTTCTGTAGGTGAGACTTATTACATCTACGTAGAGAGTCAAAACTCTACTGCGAACTTCGATCTTACACTCGAATGCGAAGAAGTAATTGTAGGGTGTGGTAACCCAGCAGCTGCTAACTACAACCCTGATGCTAACGTGATTGATAACACACTTTGTGACTTCGTTTTCGAAGCTGCTTGTGGTGGAACTTACACTTACTGCTACGGAGACAACGCAGCAGGTACAGTTCTTACTTACAATGCTGAAAACGAAGGCGACATCATGGTGATTACTTTCAACTCAGGTTCTGTAGAGAACACATGGGATGAAATTTACATCTATGACGGTGACAACGTAGGAGCTCCTGTATTGAACAGTGGCGCGCCTTACGGTAATGCCGGTGACATGACTGGTCTTTCATACGAAGCTTCAGGTAGCTCAATCTCAGTTCAAGTTGATTCTGACGGAATTTTCAGCTGTGCAACAGGTGAAATTTCTCCAGAATTGAACTTTACTATCACTTGTATCCCAGGTGGATGTACTGAGCCAGTTGCCTGTAACTACGATCCAGTAGCAGAAATTGACGATGGATCATGTGAATTTGACAGCTGTCAGGGATGTACTTACCCAGACGCAGAGAACTACGATGAGACTGCTCTCATCGATGACGGTTCTTGTACGTTCGACTGCCCAGACAGTACATGTCCTGAAGACTTGACTGAAGACGGTATCGTACAAACAGATGACCTTCTCCAATTCCTTGGAGCTTACGGTTCAACTTGTCCGACTGTCAACTAGTCAAATCTGATGAATTAGAGTATTTATAAACTCTACATAAATTCTAAACCGAGCCGGGATCTTCAGTTCCCGGCTCGGTTTTTTTATGCCCTTTTCAATAAGAAGAACAAACCACTCCATTGATTACTTTTGTAGTGAAAAAGCAACAGAGAAAATGTCCCTAACTCCAACAAAGCAAATACCTCTTGGCCATCGAGCTCCTGAATTCATCCTGCCTGATGTATCGAGCGGAAAGAACGTTTCTCTAGAAGACATCAAAGGAGAAAAAGGAACTGTGGTGATGTTTATTTGTAACCACTGTCCTTATGTGATTCATGTAAAAGATGAACTTGTGAAACTGGCCAACGACTATCAAACTAAGGGAATCGGCTTCGTGGCTATCAGTTCTAACGATATCGAGAACTACCCTCAGGATGCACCAGATAAGATGAAGGAGTTTGCACGAGAGAATAAATTTCCTTTTCCCTATCTGTATGACGAGTCGCAGGAGATAGCAAAAGCTTACGATGCTGCTTGCACACCAGACTTCAATGTGTTCGATAGCGAATTGAAATGCGTTTACCGCGGTGAACTTGATGGAAGCCGCCCCGGGAACGAAACTCCTGTAACTGGTAAAAGCATGAGAGCGGTACTCGATAAAATTCTGGAAGGAAAAGAAATCGACCCGGAAAATCAGCGCCCGAGTATGGGATGCAACATCAAATGGAAAAATCAATAAGAAGATGAGGCACAACCTGAGTGAAGTTAACGAGTTGATCCGCGACAGGAGAACAATTTATCCTGAAGACTATTCTTCTAGAAAAGTGCACAAGGAGATTGTGAAAGCTGTTCTGGACAATGCACGCTGGGCTCCAACCCATGGAATGACTCAACCGTGGCGCTTCAAGATTTTCACAGAGGATGCACTCAAAAGACTAGCTACGGAACTTCCTGAACTCTACAAAGAAATTGAAGGGGAAAACTTTAAGCCATCGAAAGCTGAGAAAATGAAGAAGAGAGCCGAGTCGGTTTCGGCAATGGTATTCATCTGCATGGAGCGAGATAAAGAAGAGAAGATCCCCGAAATTGAAGAAATAGAAGCCGTTGCCTGTTCGGTTCAAAATATGCATCTTACCTGCACAGCCTACGGAATTGGTGGCTATTGGTCTTCACCGAAAATGGTTTACGATAGCCGTATGAACGAATTTCTGGGTCTCGGAGAAAAAGACCGCTGTCTGGGAATTTTTTACATGGGTTACCCGGACAAAGATTGGCCAAAAAGTCACCGCACTCCGCTCGAGTACGTTACTGAATGGAACGACAAATAGCTCAACTGCTTTGAACATCACCAATTACAAAGATCACCCTGGAGACAATCGCTACGTTGTCTATCGATTCCTTATGGAAGAGCACGCTGATCATTTTCAAACGCTGCTGGAAGAAAGAGATGTTATTTTTGAGCGACATTTTGACGAAGATGATGACCCGCCTAAAATACTCTTTGGAATAAGTAAGCGTTTCAACAAAGAGGCCGTTCACTGCAACTACCTCACACATGCCCGGTATCGGAAACCGATGATCACCAATAAGTTTTTTAAGTATACGCTACTTATCTTCACGCTTTCTGTTATCATTTTGGCATTCATCGGATATTTTTTGAGTAAATAGAAATATGCAAAACTTCACAAGAGCGATTTTCGCTACGCTTCTACTCTTAACCTCTGGCCTCGCAGCAGCTCAGGAAAACATCACCACAGTTGGTATTCAATTTCGTCCAATTGTTCCCAGTGAATTTTTTGGAGCCGGTGAAGAAACTGTGCAAGCAGAGACTGAAAATGTCGAAGCTACTTTTATCCCGAGAATGGCCTACACCTTTGGAATGGTGATTCGAGTAGGGCTCACCGATATGATTTCCCTTGAAACTGGAATAAACTACGTTAGAAGGAACTACAGCATCGAGCTTCGCGACAACGACAATGGCTTTGCAGCAGACATGGATTTTCGATTCATCGGCTATGAAATCCCGCTGCAGGGATTGCTCTACGTTAGACTGGGCGACAAAATCTGGATGAATGCCTCCACCGGTGTTTCTTTTGACACCTACCCTTCGGATGTAGAAACAATCGAGTTTGACTACCGCCAGCAAACCAGAAGAGAGTATTGGGGTCAATTTTCATTGCTGGCCAACGTTGGCTTCGAATACCGAACCGATGAGAGCGGCTACTTCTATTTCGGTGGTTCTTTCCACCAGCCATTTCAGGACGTTGCCCGGACAAGAGTCACCTACCAAAAAGACGGCATTCCAGTGCAATTGTTCAACAACTTAAACGGTACTTACCTCACGCTTGATTTCCGCTATTTCTTTCACGAAGAGCAAGAAAGGAGATAAAAAAAGGCGAACCCGTTTGAGCTCGCCCTAATAGTGTCTTGAAAGTGCTTCTCTTACACCTTGCCCACGATATTGAGCTTAATCTCAACATCATCGTAAATCATGTTATCACCGAGGCTATCGAAGAATGAGCCTGAGCCGTAGCGCACTTTCCATTTCGTTCTGTCGAAAGTCACATCAGCCTTCGCTACCATGCGATCACCATCAATTTTTACATTAGCTGGAAAACTAATTTCGTTGGTAATTCCCTTGATGGTCAACTCACCTTTAACCATGTAGTTGTTTCCATTTTCGTCTTCCTTCATTGGGCGAAAGCTGGTGAGGTTGAAATTTGCTGTTTTGTGAGAAGAAACCGAGAAGAAGTCGTCTGACTTGAGGTGTCCAATCAACTTTGCTTTTGTTCCCTCATCCTCGATATCTGTATTCTCGATTGAAGTCATGTCGATGGTGAAATTCCCACTGGTAATTCTACCATCTTCCACTTCCATGTTTCCTTCCGAAAGATTGACTGTCCCCGTGTGATAGCCAGTCACTTTCTCTCCGCGCCACTCAATTTTGCTGGACTTTGTGTCGACTGTAAATGATTGTTTGTCACTTTCTTCGCCACCTGAAGCAAATGCAAAAATGGCTGACAGGCTAAAAGCCAACGATGCTAATAGATTCTTTTTCATTCTCGTATTGATTTTATTGTTGATTTATTTGATTTATTCGCTTCTGAACTCATCCAGGAGATCGTTCAGTTTGCGAGCTTTTTCTTCGGAAATTTGATTCATGCCCTCTTCCATTTCTCTGGTGTTTTTATCGATCACTTCTAACTTTTCAAGTCCTTTTTCCGTGATCAGGACATCCACTTGTCGTCTGTCTTTTGGGCAAGTCTTTCTCGAGACGAGCGATTTCTTTTCGAGCCGATCCACGATTCTGGAAGTGTTCGACATGCGGTCAATCATTCGCTCGGTGATGCTGTTGAGTGGAAGCGGCTTTCCCTTTTGCCCTCGCAATATTCTCAGGATGTTGTACTGTTGGAGTGTCAGGTCGTAATCCTTAAAAAAACGCTGTTGCAAGCCCACAACCCAGCCGTTGGTATACATGATATTGCACAGCAGACGCTGGTATTCGCTTTCGAACTTTTCGGTTTTGAGTGCCTCTTCTATTGTCATTGATCTCGATTTGATTGCAAATATATGTACATACATTTAATGTACCTACAATTAAAAGAAGATTTTTTTCAATTTAATTTGCAGCCATGGAGAAAACCGAGCAGACAAACGCCTGGAAAGACTACGGAAATTTAGCAAATCGACTGAAGAGTCAACTGGCAGAAATGAAGCCAAAATTGAATGCCTTCGTGGTTTATCGACTGCTACTTTTTTTGGCAGCTGCTGGAATTTGGTTTTTCTACTCCACCTTTCAAAACTGGACAATTGCAATCTGCCTGGGCTTTCTTGCGTCTTTCTTTTTGGCAGTGAAGCAAAACAACCAACTGATTGCCAGACGCGACTTTTTGAAAGCGCAGCTCGAAAGAGTGAATTCTGAAATGAAGGTGCTACAGGGAGAATTTGAGCACCAACCTGACGGCAGCGAGTTCAAAGATGATGAGCACCAATTTGTGCTGGATCTCGACATTTTCGGAAAAAAATCGGTTTACCAATACCTCAACAGAGCACAGACCAGCACAGGCCAAACTAGATTTGCAAGTTGGTTGAAAGTGCCTCTGCAGGATGAGTCAAAAATCACAACCAGACAGAACGCCACAGCAGAGCTTTCTAATCTGACTGAGGAACGCATCGCTTTTTTCGCCTCAAGCAGTCAGATAGAAGAGGAAGAAGACGATGTGTCGAATTTCATCCAATGGGTCGAATCTGAATCGACAGGGATTGGAAGTCACTCAAAAGCTCTTCTCTATCTGGTACCCTTTTACTCAATAGCGACCATTCTCGCCTACTCTTTCGACTTCATCGGGTTGATGTGGTTCCTGGTGGCTTACTTCGCACCCCTATTCATTCTCTTTCCCAAGTTGCCCAAAGTCAACGCGGTTTACAACGACCTGGGTAAGTATCATCGCACACTTGAGAACTACGCAAAAGCTTTCGAACAAATTGAGAGAAACCAATACTCCACCGAGCTATTACGTGAAATTGCCTCCGGAGCAAAAGGCGCTCATCAGTCGCTCAACGACCTGTCAAAGATCATCTCGGCTTTCGACAACCGCAACAATTTCCTACTCGCAATCTTTCTCAATGCGAGCTTCCTCTGGGATATTCGCTGTGTGAGAAAGCTTGAAAACTGGCGAAAAGAAAACAGCGCAAATGCAGAGCGGTGGTTCGATGCATTGGCCGATTTCGAAGCACTGGGGTCTCTGGCAACTTTTCACTTCAACAGAAAAGAACAGCTCACCATGCCAACCTTCAGCGAAAGCCATTTGGTTGAAACCGCTGGTTTGATTCATCCCCTGATGAAGTTCGAAACGGCTGTTCCCAACGATTTTGACACGAAAACATTTGGCGAGTTTTCAATCATCACAGGAGCCAACATGGCCGGGAAAAGCACCTTCCTAAGAGCACTTGGCGTAAGTTATCTGTTGGCCATGATGGGAAGCCCTGTAGTTGCAGAGCGTTTTTCATTCAAACCAGTGTATCTCTTCACTTCAATGCGAACCAGTGACAGTCTGCAAGAAAGCGAATCCTATTTCTATGCCGAGCTCAAACGTCTTCAAATGATCGTCAATCACCTGGAAGCCGGTGAGAAGCTGTTCATCATTTTGGATGAAATCCTCAAAGGAACCAACTCCACAGATAAAGCGGAAGGATCTAAAAAATTCATGGAAAAACTGCTGACTTTTGATGCTGCGGGAGTGATTGCAACACACGACCTCTCACTCTGCGAAATTGAGAAAGACCATCCCAACCTGATTGTTAACCGCTACTTCGATGTGGAAATAAAAGATGACGATCTGTACTTTGACTACACCTTGAGAAATGGCATTTGCAGCAATATGAACGCTACTTTTTTGATGAGGAAAATGGGAATAACGCAATAGGTAATGGGCAACTTTTAAAAATTCCAAATCCCAAAAAACAAATCTCAAATGGCTTGAGCCACTTCATTTGATAGTTGAGTTTATTCACCCAGCTCTTACTGAATCTGAATAATAAAACACATAGTCACAGTAGATCTGTACAACTGCGGGAAGAGACACGGAGCTAGCAATGGGCAACATTTAAAAATTCCAAATCCCAAAAAATAAATCTCAAATGGCTTGAGCCACTTCATTTGAGAGATGAGCTTAATTCACCCAGCTCTTCCTGAACCTGAATAATAAAGCACATAGTCACAGTAGATCTGTACAACTGCAGGAAGAGACACGGAGCTAGCAATGGGAAACATTTAAAAATTCCAAATCCCAAAAAACAAATCTCAAACGGCTTGAGCCACTTCATTTGATAGATGAGCTTAATTCACCCAGCTCTTCCTGAAACTGAATAATAAAACACATAGTCACAGTAGATCTGTACAACTGCGGGAAGAGACACGGAACTGGCAACTGTAACTTATGAAAGTTCAAGAAGCTGAAGAAGCACGCAACCACCTATTTTACTGACCTTTAAAACCAACCCTGTATGCGCTGCAAAAATTCTCACCTCTTCTTATCATCGAAATGATTTGTGTATACATTTGCTGCACAAAATCAATCTCAACCCACAACAGCCGCTCAGGCGAAGTTTAAGATTTAGGCACAAAAACTCTGAGGATCTAAGCAATTCCATAACTTTAAAAAAAGTGGGTACCGCCATCGAAATTATTAATTTGTCCGGCCAAAACAGGTTGCTTCAAAACTACGCGACCTGAGAAGCTTATTCGAGAAATGAAATACAAATACATCGACCTTATTTCCCAGACGTTTGACTTTCCGCAAGAGGAGTTTGACGTAAAGGATGGAAATCTGACTTTTCACGAAGTTGATTTAATGAAAATCATTGAGGAACACGGCACTCCCTTCAAGTTCACCTACCTGCCAAAAATCTCTGAAAACATCAACAGAGCAAAAGGTTGGTTTGCCGATGCAATCAAAAAACTAAATTATCCAGGCGAGTACAACTACTGCTACTGCACCAAGAGTTCGCATTTTTCATATGTGCTCGACCGTGTGATCTCCGAAGGTGTTCATCTTGAAACCTCGAGTGCATTCGACATCGATATCATAGAAAACCTGGAACGAAACGGGAAGATCGACAAGAAGAAGAAAGTTATTTGTAACGGCTTTAAAACGGAAGATTACGCCACCAAAATTGCCGGATTGATAAACAGCGGCTACGAAAGTGTGTGGCCGGTAATTGACAACTACAGAGAACTCGATGTGATCGAAGAGAAAGCCGAAAAGCCTTTCGAAGTGGGCATCAGGATTGCCAGTGAGGAAGAGCCAAAATTCGAGTTCTACACCTCCAGGCTGGGAATTGGATATCGCAACATCGTACCGTTTTACAAGAGAAAACTCAGCGAAAACGAGAACGTGAAACTCCGCATGCTTCACTTTTTTGTGAATACGGGAATCAACGACAACGCCTACTACTGGAGCGAGCTTCAGAAATGTTTACGCGTTTACTGCGAGCTGAAAAAAATCTGCCCGACCCTCGATTCACTGAATATTGGCGGAGGATTTCCGATCAAAAACTCACTTGCATTCGACTACGATTACGCCTACATGATTGAGGAAATCGTCAACCAGATCAAGTTGACTTGCGAAGAGTACGATGTTCCGGAACCTCACGTCTACACAGAATTTGGCTCGTTTACAGTTGGTGAAAGCGGTGGCGGAATTTACAAGGTGCTTTACCAAAAGCAGCAAAACGACAAGGAAAAGTGGAACATGATCGACTCGTCTTTCATGACCACCTTACCCGATACCTGGGCAATTTCTCGCAGGTTTATTATGCTACCTATCAACAATTGGGAGGAGCCCTACGAAAGAGTTTTCCTCGGTGGCCTCACCTGCGACAGCGATGATTACTACAATTCGGAACAGCACGTGAACGCCATCTTCATGCCTCAGTTTAAAGAAACCCGAACGCAGTACCTCGGCTTCTTTAACACCGGAGCCTACCAGGACACAATTGGTGGGTTTGGCGGCATTCACCACTGCCTCATCCCGGGCCCCAAGCACATTTTAATAGATCGGGACAAGGACGGAAATTTGACAACCAAAGTATTTGCAGAAATGCAAAAAGCTGAGCAGATGATGGACATCCTCGGCTACGATAAATAAACAATCAAAACCAGTATCAAGAGAGTATTTGTCTAACTCAATTTTTTAGAAAAATGAAAAAGAAGACACCAAAAGATCGCAAAAAAGACAGATTCGAGAAAGAATCGAAAATCAAACGCGTAGATCAAAAGAAGGAGAAATACCGCAAGAAGTTCTACGATGAAGATGACGAAGAAGATGACGAGGATTGACTCCCTATTAATCACAACACCATAATCCAATGAAACAACGAACATTCGCAGGGATCGAGGAAAACTTCCACGATCTTTCCAAAGCCGAGATCGTTTTGCTTCCTGTTCCCTATGACGGTACAAGCACCTGGGTAAAAGGAGCTGATCGCGGGCCAGACGCTTTTCTCGAAGCGGCCGAAAATATGGAGATCTACGACATCGAAACTGAATCAGAAGTCTTCAGACACGGTATTCATTTGGCAGAAGCCATCAAGGAAAAAAGTTCGCCAGAAGCCATGACAGATGCTGTTCACAAGGCAGTTGCAGCGCATTTATCAAACAAAAAGTTTGTGACCCTTTTTGGCGGTGAACATTCCATCAGCATCGGATCGATTCGTGCCTTCATGGAAAATTACAGCGACCTCACCGTTTTGCAGATCGATGCCCATGCCGACTTGCGCCCGGAATATCACGGTTCCAAATGCAATCACGCCTGTGCCTTGTACGAAGCTTCGCAAAAAGCCAATTTAATTCAGGTAGGAATCCGAAGCATGGACATCTCCGAGCGAGAACACATGAATGAGGAGCAAGTCTACTTCGCTCATCACATTCGCGAATCGAGATCCACTACCTGGATCAGCGAGATGGTTGACCATTGCACCGACAACGTGTACATCACCATCGATCTGGATGCGTTTGATCCGGGAATTATGCCTTCTACAGGAACTCCGGAACCGGGCGGCCTCACCTGGTATCAGGTGCTCGACATCGTGAAAGCGGTGAACAGAAATAAAAACATTGTCGGTTTCGACATTGTGGAGCTTTGTCCAAATGAAAACAACAAGGCACCAGATTTTTTAGCAGCTAAGCTCTATTACAAGATGCTCAGCTACATTTTCAACAAACACGAATGAGTGAAGAAATAAATATAGAACTGCGTAATCTCGAGTTGAAGGATTTCATGGACCTGGCAAAGGTTCAGGACAAAATCTATCCGCAACTCGGTGACATGCAGTGGCAGGAGAGTGAAGTGAAAAAGCTGCTCAGCGTTTTTCCCGAAGGGCAACTCTGCGTGACGGTAAACGGAGCTGTTGTGGCTGGTGCGTTGGCTGTAATTGTCGACTACGCAAAATTTGGCGACAACCACACCTATCAGGACATCACCGGAAACTACACTTTTTCCACCCACGATCCGAATGGAGATGTGCTCTACGGTATCGACATTTTTGTGCACCCGGAATATCGCGGTATGCGACTTGCGCGTAGGCTCTACGAGGCTCGTAAAGAACTTTGCGAAAACCTCAACCTTCGCAGCATCATGGCTGGTGGCCGAATTTCGAACTACCACCAGTATGCCGATGAAATCACTCCGCGACAGTATATCGAAAAAGTGAGGATGAAGGAAATTTACGATCCCGCTCTCACCTTTCAGCTGTCCAACGATTTTCACGTGCGTAAAATTCTAAAGGGTTACCTCGAGGGAGATAAAGAATCTCGAGAGTATGCCACCTTGCTGGAGTGGAACAACATTTACTTTCAGGAAGAGGAAAAGCTGATCAATCTACCAAAGCAAACTGTTCGATTGGGGTTGGTGCAATGGCAAATGAGAACCATGCCCAACCTGGATGTGCTCAAGGAGCAGATTGAATTCTTTGTTGACGTGGTGAGCGGATACCAAAGTGACTTCATTCTTTTCCCTGAACTATTCAATGCCCCGCTGATGGAGGAGTTTAATCACCTCGGTGAAGCGGCAGCCATCAGGGAGCTTGCACAATTTACCGCTCCACTCCGAGAATACTTTAGCGAGCTGGCAGTAGGCTACAACGTTAACATCATCACCGGCAGCATGCCCTGGGTTGAAAACGGTCACCTTTACAACATTTCATTTCTCTGCAGAAGAGATGGCAGTTTTGAATCTTACAGAAAGATTCATATCACCCCAAACGAAAAGAAAACGTGGGGAATGCACGGTGGATCGGACATGGCGGCTTTCGACACCGACTGCGGAAAAATTGGCATCCTCGTTTGCTACGATGTTGAGTTCCCGGAGCTCTCCAGGATTTATGCCGATCAGGGAGTCAACCTGCTTTTTGTCCCTTTCCTAACCGACACACAAAATGGCTACACACGCGTGAGACACTGCGCTCAGGCCAGAGCCATCGAAAACGAGTGCTACGTTGCCATTGCCGGCTGCGTGGGCAACCTTCCGCGAGTGAGCAACATGGACATTCAGTACGCTCAGTCTGCAGTTTTCACTCCGAGTGATTTTGCTTTCCCTACCAATGCGGTGAAAGCTGAAGCCACTCCAAACACAGAGATGACGCTGATTGTAGACGTGGACATGGACCACCTCAAGGAGCTCCACACCCATGGTAGCGTCAACATTTTAAAAGACAGAAGAAGAGATCTTTATTCTATAAATCGAATAAAAAAATAGACATGGCACAAAACAGCCCGATAAGAAATTTCATAGAAGACAACTTTTTACATTTCAATGCTGCTGCGCTCGTTGATGCGGCAAAAGGATACGAAACTCACCTCGCTAAAAACGGCAAAATGATGGTAACCCTGGCTGGAGCCATGAGTACTGCCGAACTGGGAAAATCATTTGCAGAAATGATTCGTCAGGACAAGGTTCAGATCATCAGCTGTACCGGAGCCAATCTCGAGGAAGACATCATGAACCTGGTAGCTCACTCACACTACGAACGAGTTCCCAATTACCGCGACCTCACGCCTTCTCAAGAATGGGATCTCCTTGAGCGAGGTTTGAACAGAGTTACCGACACCTGCATCCCGGAAGAGGAAGCTTTTCGCAGATTGCAAAAGCACATTTTCAAGATCTGGAAAGATGCCGAAGAAAATGGCGAACGCTATTTCCCGCACGAGTTTATGTACAAAATGCTTCTTTCTGGTGTGCTGGAAGAGTACTACGAAATTGATCCAAAAAACTCGTGGATGTTGGCTGCCGCTGAAAAAAATCTGCCGATTGTAGTACCCGGATGGGAAGACAGCACGATGGGGAACATCTTCGCTTCTTATTGCATGAAAGGCGACCTTAAGCCTTCGACCATGAAATCGGGAATTGAATACATGACTTTTCTGGCCGACTGGTATGCAAAAAACAGTGATGGTGCCGGAGTTGGATTTTTCCAAATCGGTGGAGGAATTGCCGGAGATTTCCCGATCTGTGTAGTGCCGATGTTGTATCAGGACATGGAAATGACCGACATTCCTTTTTGGAGCTATTTCTGCCAGATCTCAGACTCGACTACTAGTTATGGAAGCTATTCCGGTGCGGTGCCAAATGAAAAGATCACCTGGGGGAAGTTGGATAAAGACACTCCAAAATTCATAGTTGAGTCCGATGCCACGATTGTAGCTCCGCTGATGTTTGCATGGATTCTTAACCGTTAATTTTTTCCTGCATTTGCAGCGCAATCCAAAATCTATTTTAAACTTGTAACTGATTTATTCGATAAAAAGAGTTTCCATGAAAAGGATCATCAAAGACTATCAGACCATCACAAAAGAACAACTTCAGCTACTGGAGAAACAGTATCCTGAAGGGTTTGACGAAGACAACATCATCTCTTTCACTACCCCGAAGGGCGATTACATTCGCGCTCTGGAAGTAAAAACGGATGACACCATTTACCTCATCAAAATCAGCGATAAGATGCTCGCGAAAATTGACGACTTCACTGATGACGACTTCGAAATTGGCGAAGATGTAGGCGACTTCTCTTCCGAAGACCTCGAAGATTCAGGAGATAACGATGACGATGATGATGATGACGACTTGTAGTTCGGGCATCCAAATATCTATAGATTAAAGAACCATGACAGGTAGATTTCACATCGCATTTGCAACTAAGAACCTCGATGCTGCAAAAAAATTCTACGGAGAGTTTTTAGACTGCCCTCAGGGCCGCAGTGGCAACTCCTGGACCGACTACGATTTTTTTGGTCACCAACTCACCATCCAGTTTGTTGCCGCCAAAGAGGGTGCACAGCCCAATTTCTTCCACCCCAAAACTATGTTTCCCGCCAATCACTTTGGGGTGATCTTAGCCTGGAACGACTGGCATGTGCTCAAAGACAAAATCACGGAAGAAAAAGTTCGATTTTTAGTTGAACCGCAGACTGTTTTCCCGGGCGAAGCAGGCGAACAAAAAACCATGATGATTCAGGACCCCGATGGGAACGTAATCGAATTCAAATCTTTTGAAGATCCAACAGCTGTATTTCGGAGCTAAATAAATCCGTTTTCCCAACGACTGATCACTGAGTGATTCGGGCTTGTTCACTGAAAGATCCGACTAAAGGGAGGATTGTATCAAAGTGACGTGTCTTGAAAACATTAAGAAAAATCAGTCGCTTTCATTAAGGTTCATGAAGGCGCGCAGCTACGGGTGGTTCTCGCTGAGAACACAGAGAAGAAGCACGGAGTCCACAGAGCGGTTTCGTTGAAAAGTTCAGGAATGCTTCTGTAAAGCAAGATTGCTCCG
The DNA here is from genome assembly GCF_049334165.1 of Halocola ammonii. NCBI lineage: Bacteria > Pseudomonadati > Bacteroidota > Flavobacteriia > Flavobacteriales > Halocolacceae > Halocola > Halocola ammonii. The sequence continues at coordinate 208,560 of NZ_JBEGHD010000002.1, read as the reverse complement.
TGCGCTCTGTGAAACCTCCCATGCTCTGTGAGAAAACAGAGTGAGTTGGAGTTTGAGTAGGGAGGAGCATTTCCGCTGATCAAGCTGTCTTAATTACCAACATTACCCCAGTCACCTCAATTACCTTATGGCTAATGTGTCCTCCTCCGACTTCCACTTCTCCGCAAAGCTCCGAAGCTCCAGCCACCTCCTCCAAAGGAGGACAGCTCTCGAGTGACCTGAAACTCTATTGCAAGTTCTGACATCGCATTGAAGAGTTTTGAGTTTCTCTCAAATGAATTTGGCCAACGCTATGTCCCCCGCTGGAGGGGGTGGCCGCAGGCCGGGGGAGGACTATACAGCGTGAGTTTACACTTTCGCTGAAGCTTGCGCCTACGCACGCTGTCGCTGAAGCTTTAGCGTAGTAGGGAATTATCCAACCTCCGGTGAAAAATCACAACAGGAAAAAACACCATTAAAGGCACAGCCGACTGAAGGGCGCCCATCAACTTTCTGGTGACCTGATAGGTGGCATCGTGGGTTCCTGTGAGTTTGCCAAAGATGAAGATCGCTCCTGCCAGCACGAAAACCACTCCGTAGAACAACACCAACCAGCGAAGATATTTCCTCTCGCCAAACCAAAGCCATAAGATAGCCATGGCAAGCCCGAGATGAACTATAGTGAAGACCAGCGTAAAAACCCATTTTAGAGCCGATATCGTTGAGCGATCAAAATGATTGAGCCAACTCAGGTGAATACTGCTGCTGTATGGATCGCGATTCATTCGATGGCGGTACTGGAAAAACAGCTCTTCTCTTTTTTCCGGAGATTCATTGTAAAATCCGCTAACCCGATCACCGAGATCGAGATAGAAGTTCATCCCGATCTTGACGCGCTCCTGATAAAAACCAAAAGCCAGCATCACGATCAACAGCCCGATGGCTGAAAGCCTGTAAACTCTTTTCCTTCCGGTTTTTTTCATTGGGTCAAATGTAGGAGAAATTCAGAGTGAGAATGAAAGTGAGAGCGAGGAGGATTTCGCCCTTATTTCAAACCTTTCGATCCATTACTTCCTCTGTCAGAATCATACAATGACCTACAATACGTTTTAGCAATAACGATATCAGTCACTGAGTGGCACCGACTTTAGGAGGTGTTTTATCGAAGTGACGTGTATCGAAGAATGATCCTCAGCCCTGCTGCGCCCCTAACCCCTAAAGGGGCAAGCCTGAGCGCAGAGTACAGGTATAAGACCACAATGCTTTATCCTGACTTTCCAATTCCATGAGATTGCTCCGTGAGCTCTGTAAAACCTCATAAACTCTGTGAGAAATGCAATGTGAGTATGGAGAAGCATTTCGTTGATCAATCTCCCTAATTACCCCAATTACCTTCTTCGCCCTTCGAAGCTTTAGCGTAGAAGGGAGTTACCTAACTCTTCAACGGAGAAAATTTATTCACCCACAAGTACCACAGCAAAAAGACAAAGGCATAAACGATGATGGTAAACGTGTAATCGTGATTGATCGCGAGCCACTGTGGACGGTAATATTGAATGAGGACCAGTGCGATTACACGGAGCGAGTTGATAAGGTGAATACTGATAAGTCCCATAGGAATAAACCAAAGCTTATGCTTCCAGGGCCCGGGGAAAGCGACAATGAAAGCAATGAACAGCCCAAAGAGAACCATTCCATCGCACTCAGGACCTATCAAAACCCCTGTGCTGCCGGCAATGCCCGTTTTGTGAACATCGAAAAGAGAATCGGAGTATTCTATCATGGTATACCCCACAGCAGAAAGCACCCATTCATTAATAGCAATGAGATTGTCGATAATTCGCTCATCCACCGGAAGGTCGGGTTTCACCCAATAGGCATAAAGGAAATACCACAGCAAATAAATGCCCGTGCCCAAAACGAGAAAACGAAGTATAGGATTGCGAAGGAGCTCCTTCACTGGCGACTAGCGATTTTTGTAAACGTCAAATGCCTTCTTACCACCGTAAGCTACACCGGCAGCGATCAAGAAAGACACACCACCATCGATTGGCACGCATGGACACCCGAAAGGGTTGTCGTTACAATTTGGAGTGGGGTCACATGGATCATCTGGAGTATCCTGCCCCAGAGCAGTAATAGGCAAACAAAAGAAAGCTGTAATCGTTAAAAGCGCTAAAAATCTACGTAGCATGAGTTTTCAATTTTTCAAGGACGAAATTAAGCAATTCGTTCGACAGTAATGAACGAAAAGAAATCGGTTTTGGTTTTCCGGCCCTTCGATACAATTCTTCCTCCGTCAGAATCACTCAGGGACCTACGGTGATCAGAGTGAGTGTGAGAGTGAGAGTGAGCACGATTTAGTTGACCGATTATGTTTTTGCCACCACTTTCCCCTGAAGGAACGAGCCAATCCAGCTTGAGTGTGAGTGTGAGTATTGAGAACATCACGTTGATCAAGTTTTCCTTAGTTACCCTAAGTACCCTAGTCACCTCAATTACTTTTCGTTAAGAGCCCCCGCTTCCCTAGGTCCCTAAAGGGAATTGCCAGCGCTCAACCACGATAATCCTCATGCTAAAGGAAGCTCGCCCAGTAGACTACACTAGCTGCGAGCAACTCATAATTCGTAATTTATCATTCGTAATTGAATAGCCTCTCAATCCCACAGTTACCTTAGTCTACTTAATTACCCCAATCACCTTAGTCCCTCAATCACCCAAAATTCGTTTCTTTGCTCACAGGTTTAAAAAACCAATACCTTTGTCGCAATTTTCCAAAAAGCAAGTAGTTAGATAAGGCGCATGGCCCCAAACAGGAAAAACAATTTTTTCGACCCGGAAGATCTCGTACCGGTATTTAAGTTTATCGGCAAGAACTGGTATTTGATGGTGATCTTGCCGGCCATCTTCTTTGGCGCAGCCTATCTCTACACGATGCGCCTACCGGACGTATACGCTGCCAAGACGGAAATCCTCCTCAAAAGTGACGACACCTACGACTACCAGTCGCAGATTTATTCGCGTCTTGGATACATGCAGGCTTATGCTGACGTCACCAACCAAAAGCGCATCCTGTCTTCTTACGATATGATTGAAGACGTGCTACAGAAACTTGACTTCGAGGTGTCCTACCACCTTGTAGGCCGCTGGACGACTACTCAAGTTACGGGGTTTAAACCATTTCAAGTAGAAGCCGACCCCAATAAAATGACCCCGGCCCTTCACAACCGCCCAATCGACATAAAAATACTTAACGAAAACACTTACCGACTCGATTATGAGCTGAATGGCGTAAGCCATGAAGACCCACACAAGTTTGGGGAATTTGTGCAAACCGCCCATTACACCATCAAGTTAATTAAGAATCCGCTCTTTAATGACGAGATGATGCGTAACCAAAAAGAGAGAGTTTTTAGAATTCAAATTCACCCTCTTAATTACCTTGTAGGTAAGTACAAGCGGTCACTGAACATCAACAATCTTGAATTTACAAGCATACTTACACTCACAGCTGAAGATCAATTGGCTTCAAATGCAAAGACTTTTCTCGATACTCTAACAGATACTTATATCGATTACTCTTTGGAGTCTCAGATAAGAATCAGTAAGAACACTGAAGAGTACATAAACCGACAGCTTAATGAACTAGAGTCAATCATGGATTCCCTTGAGCAGGAAATGCAGACCTATAGAGATAGAAACCAAATTCTTGATCTTACCCGAGAGCAGGATGAATCGTTCATGGCATTGACTAACTTCGAACAAGAAAAGCGTCAACTGCAACTTACACTTGAGTCCGTGAACTCTCTTGAAGAATACCTATACCAGTCCTCCGGAAAGGATATATCTCTACCACCTAATGCTCTAATTCTCGGGGAAGACGAAATGCTTAGTGATCAATTAGCGACCCTTTACAGAAAACAGATAGAAAGGGAACAACTTCTGATTGACAATAAAGAAGCTAACCTAACTGTACAGAAAGCGGATTCGACAATTAATAGGATTAAGGCCTCAATTCTACGATACACTCAAGATTCAAGAAAAGCGCTCAAGTCTCGTATTAGCGACATCGATAAGCAAATAGATCAGTTGGAGTATGAGTTACGAAACGTGCCAAAGTCTCAACGCGATATTATTGGTATCGAGAGAAAAATGACTGTCAATGAAGGATTGCTTGAATTCTTACTCGAAAAGAAAGCCAATACAGTTATCGCCAGAGCGGCTATCATTCCACAAACAAGTATTATCGAAACTGCACGGAGTCAGGGAAGAATTGGACCAAATACCTCACGAACTCATTACCTGGCACTTGGTGGAGGTTTTTTCATAGCGCTACTCATTGGGCTTATCAGAGTTTTCTTCTTCGAACGAATTGAAAATACACGTGACCTCAAACGCCTTTCTAGTATTCCGGTTATAGGTGGCATTCCGCACTATAAAGAAATTGATGAAGAACCTCTGGTAGTTCTGAGCGACCCGCGATCTGCAATTACAGAGTCTTTCCGTACGATCCGAACGAATCTACAGTACATGCTAACGGGCGATGAGAAGAATAAAATTATTCTCATTACTTCACTCCATCCCGGAGAAGGAAAGACATTCACCTCCACAAATCTGGCTACGATTCTTGCCCGAGCAGGCAAAAAGGTTTTGATGCTCGACTTTGACCTCCACAAGCCGCGGGCTCACAAGGTCTTTGAGATGGAAAACAAAGGTGGAATAACCGCCTACCTGAGTGGTCGAAAAGAATATCGCGAAGCAATTAAAAAGACAACTATAGAGAACCTCAACTTTCTGAATGCCGGTCCTGTGCCACCAAATGCCTCGGAACTTGTGCTCAACGATAAAGTGAGGGAAATGCTTTCAGAACTCAAAAATGAATACGACTATCTGATAATAGATACGCCACCGGCCATGATGATCAGCGATGCTTATGTGCTGTTGAAATACGCGGATACGGGAATCTTTGTGCTCAATACCCTAAAGGCCACGAAACAGGGAGTGAACTTCCTGGAAGAGACCCTGGAGCAAAACAATCTTGAGCACGTCAGTTTAGCCCTAAACAACCTCAGACAAAAACGCTGGAAGTACTATTATCAGAAATACGCGTACAAGTACGGATACGGATATGGCTATGGCTTCAACTACGGCTATGGCTACGGAGGCGGCCCGGAGATGTACGGGGACTCTGCGGAGGAGGAAGGGAAAAAGTAAACTGCGAAAAGTACCAAATAACAAGCACCAAATTCCAAATTGGGTTAGCGGTCGAGGGAATGTTTCGTTCTGACATCTGTTCCTAACAACTCTATTGGTCGCTGAGTGATTCGGGCTTGTTCACTGAGTGATCCGACTAAAGGGAGGATCGTACTGAAGTGACACGAATTGTATCGAATTGACGTGTTTTGAAAACATTAAGGAAAATTGAGTTACTGTCATTAAGGTTCATTAAGTCCCTGCAGCTACGGGAAGTGCTCATGCTTCAACCGAAGCGTGCGAAGGTTGGCAGGGAACACAGAGGCTGAGCACAGAGAACACTGAGCTTCTTTAGCAATTGATTTCAACTGCTTTTCAGTTCAACGCGATTTCTCCGTGGGCTCTGCGAGCAAATCATAGTGAGAGTGAGAGTGAAGAGAATTTCGTTGATCAAGGACTCTCAATTACCTTCACGCTACACATTCCTCCTCCGACTTCCACTTCTCCGCAAAGCTCCGAAGCTCCAGCCACCTCCTCACGCTGTCGCAGAAGCTTTAGCATAGGCGCCCAAAGAAGGACAGCGGTCGAGCGACCTTCAATTCCTTGCTCGGAATGTCATAGCACAAAAATCTTTTTATCGTTCCTCGTTGGAAATTGGTCAACGCTATGTCCCCCGCTGGAGGGGGTGCCGAGGTACGAGGCGGGGGAGGACTTTTTCAATCACCTACATGAACAGTTTGAGTGTGAGTTTGAGTCTTGAGAAGAGCTCGTCCCGCAATCACCTGATTCCTAAGTCACCGAAATCCAAATCACGAATTACTACTTGCCTAAGGCCTCGTACCCCTCATGAATAGCTTTCACCCTTCCATCTTCCAGTTCGTAGATGCGGTCACAGTATTTTAGAGTTGAGTGGCGATGAGCCACGATGACGATGGTCACTTTTTCATCAGATAGGTGATGGATAGCTTCTGTGATTTCCTCTTCGGTTTCAGAATCCAGTGCCGAAGTAGCTTCATCAAAGAACAGAACCTTGGCCCCTGAATAAAGCGCTCTGGCAATTCCCACGCGCTGTCGTTGCCCTCCGGAAATCATAGCACCACGCTCTCCTACAGGAGTGTCAATTCCCTGCGGAAGTTTTTCAATGAGTTCTGTGAGACTAGCTTTCTTCGCGACCTCCTGGACACGACCGAGATCAACTTCTGCAAATCCAAGAGCAATATTCTCTGCCAAGGTCCCGTCCACCAGGAAAACCTCCTGGCGCACGTAGCCGGCTGTTTCTCGCCAATTTCTAATATTGGTCTCATCCAACTTCACCCCGTCAATTTCTATCGCACCCAATTGTGGTTTCAGGAAACCGAGCATCAAATTCATTAGGGTAGTTTTTCCAGAGCCACTTTTACCAATAACACCTATACATTCACCTCTCTCTACTTTAAGGTCAACTCCATTTATCACCATGTCATCAGAATCTTCATAACTAAAATTCACTTGCTTGACTCTAAACTCATCATTCATCTTTAAAGGTGATATAGCCGATGAGTTAAGCTTTAGATCTGCGTCTTCTACAGAGTTCACTCTTTCCATGAAATCTATGGTATACTGATAGGATCGGATATTCATCAAAGCCATCATCATGCGGTTAATAGAAGGAATCACTCGATAAGCAGCTACGCCAAAAACACCTAACAGCATAACAAGCTCTGTCCGCGAATCTAAAAAGACGAAACCATACGCCATAATTACCAAAACTGCTAAAATAACCGCGGACTCTATGACTTTAGAAGGCATCAGATTATAAACGAATTGCCATGCTCTTAGCTCTTTGAGTCGGTTTACGTTGTTTCGATATTGATCAAAAAACCACTTTTCATTATTGTTCATCACAACATCAACATATCCAAAAATTGATTGATACAGATTTTTATGAGTTTCTGCCTGTAAATCTTTAACCTCTAAAGACATATCAACTATCTTCTTGCGCACTAAACGGTAAAAGAGTGCAAAGAATGGAACTAATAATAAGAGAAGGAAAACTGCTCTGAAATCATATAGAATGATTCCAACCACTATCAGTAGCACTATTACGATTTCCGTGAACAAATTCAACAGCGGCAACACTAGTAACTGTGCAAAATTGAGTGTGATGATATTTATATCACGAAAGATTATGTTTGAATTGGTCGATGAAAAAAATGAAAACCCTCTTTGATAAGCCTCCTTTTGCATTTCACAGGCGAAATACGAGAAAAGGCCAAAAGAGTAATTCGCTTGAAATTTGGAAATCGCTAAACCCAATAGATTTTTGAGGATTATGAAAAGAAATATAGCAACCCCTAAAGCCACAATAAACGAAGCTGGTGAAGAGAATCCCGTAAAGTCATAAAGTTGAGCCAGCCACCCGGACTCCAAACTATCTTTTTCGACAATAGCTATGAAAAACGGGATCAGTGCTCCGATACCAGCTAATTCAAGAAATGCGTTCACCAAAAGAGCGATGATCATCCAAACACTTCTTCTACTAAACCCAGGAGGGAGCAGCCTGCGAACTCTAAGGATAGTAGAAACAAGTAATGATTTCAGCATAGACTTACCTCTTTCAAAATTCTTTTTTTGAATCTAAAGCTTCAATGCTCGGAAACACTTCAGCTCTTACATCAAATAGGATTGACAATAGAAATGTGGCCATAAATGTCAGACAATTAAAGTCTTTAGAAAGTCTTCAAAATTAACATTGGACCTAATAAGAATCTCAACAAACTCCCTAAAAGCTCCCTCGCCACCTTTCTTAGTGGTGATGGTTTTAACGGTACTCCTTATGAACTCTGGAGCTGATGAAGGGGCACCACTAATTCCTACTTTTTGCAACAAGAGGTAGTCGCCCAGGTCGTCTCCAATAAAAGCGATCTCGTCCCATTGAATATTGAGCTCTTTTCTAATCCCTTCTGCCACAGAGACTTTATCTTTCACTCCCATGTGCAGGCGATCGATTCCGAGTTTTTCTGCCCTGCGCTTTACAATCTGAGTGTCCTCACCAGTGATGATTGCTAAAGGAATATCCAGCTTTTTGAGATAGAGCACTCCGGCACTGTCCCCTGTATTGAATTTTTTCCACTCATTCCCGGTCTGATCGTAGTACATACCGCCATCGGTCCATACTCCGTCAATATCGGTGATTACTAGTTTTGGAAGTTCACTCGTCATTCTATTACCATGTAAGATTGAATTCCACTGAATTTATTGCGCTGAATTCTCACGTTATGAGTTCCCAAAACTTCACGAACTGCCTCTGTCTCACCAGCAAATCCGGGATCGCACAACTCATCAAATCCGATAATACTACCTTTTGTTAAGTACGGCTTAATCAACTTTAGGCATTCGAGTGTGGGCTGATAGATATCGAAATCAAAGTATGCGAATGCGATAATCGTCTCCGGATGCTCGTTTAGGTATTTCTTTAGAGTTTTTGAAGCGTCACCTTTAACTGTGAAGTTTTTATCAATGTGCTTCACCGGACACTCGTTTTCGTGGCACTTTAAAACACTGTCAAGATACTCCTGATAATTCTCTGCCACACCAAAAGCCCCCTTCGAACTGTAATCGTGCTTACCATCTTTTTCAGTAACACCTTCAAAACCACTGAACGTATCAAATCCGATGATCTTTCTGCTGTGATTATATGGTTCATGAATGCCTCTCAGGTTGTTCAGTGTAACCAGGTTTTGTCCCCATCGCACACCAAACTCCATTATTACACCATGCACACTTAACAGCTGGGAGTATATTTCATTGAAAAACAACATCTTGGTAAAATCCTGTCTCTTTAAGAAAAGTCCAACATTGCTCACTTTTTCTCCTTCAAAAACAGGACTCTCTTGAAATAACTTTGTTAGGTTTTCTCTATTACTGTTTTCCTCACCCGAGGCCAGAGACTTTAGAGTAGTGCTCATGAGATATGATGTTTGTAAATGATTTCGTTCGCAGATAAATTAGACTTCGCCTTTTTGCCTATTACAGCATCGCGTTCGGACCAACGCATTCCATCACCTGGAGAAAGCAGATGGATATCCTGTTCATTAATGACCTCACCCTTAGAAATATTTCTTTTGGTGGCTAGTGACCTCTCCAGTTTGTTTTTTGAAGCTGCCACTGAAGGCTCTACGAAGATTTCTTCTTTACCCATTGACATTTCCATCACGCGAATATCACGGACCATCCGTATTACACCTTCTGGGCCGAGTGAACCGGCCTGGTCAGTACCAGGCAGTCTCCTGTCAATTGTCACGTGTTTTTCAATGATTTCAGCACCCAAGGCTACTGCAGCAACAGGAGCAGAAATCCCAATTGTATGGTCTGAGTAGCCAATTGTATGATCGGGATATTTTTTCTTCAAGTAAGGAATGGTATTGAGGTTCACATTCTGCGGCTCAGTTGGGTACTGCGAAACACAGTGAAGTATCGAGACATCAGAATGGTATTTAGTTACCGTTTCCAGCGCTCGATCCAACTCTTCCTTGCCTGCCATTCCCGTTGACATAATTAGTGGGATCTTGGTTTCCGCCAAAACCTCGAGTAATGGTATATTCGTGAGATCTCTGGACGCCACCTTCAATCTGTCCGGAGTAAAGAGTTTTAACATACTCGTACAACCGGGGGCACAAAGCGTTTCCACAAAGTCAAGTCCCAAAGATTTAGCCTTTTTGTAAGCTTCAAAGTGCTCATCATCGCTGAGCTCCAGGTTCGCTCTATGCTCGCCATAAGTCTTACCAAAAGAGTTTCTGCCTGTATATGGTCTTTCCATCTGCTCTCGTGACAACTCCTGATTAAGGTCGCGTTTTGTGAGCTTCACGGCATCCATTCCCTTTAACTTCAGGTCAAACAACTTCTCTTCAATAGGCATGGCCATCAACTCAATAAGAAGTTTGGCCACATCGACTGAGCCATTGTGGTTCTGCCCTATTTCTCCAATTATATAGGTTCCCTTTGCCATATTCTATTTTTGATACTTCTCTATAGTCTTCTTCATGAGTTCTTTCTCTGAAGGATTATGACTGATAAATTGTTTCAGATCACTTAGATCAGGAAATCGGTCAAAGGTTGAGAAAATCTTTTTTGCTCGCAAGAAATCTGACTCATCGTCTACTGTGAATCTCGTATTTTTCAAATTGCCAAGCTCATCTTCTACTTCAATGAATTTTAATTCAAAATCATCTGGGTGTTGGTAAACATAATTTGTCACATGTTCTTGATACAACGGATCTACAGTTATCTTCTGAACGAGTTCGAGAGCCTTCCGTTTGACACGCTCCACAAAGAAGCCAAAATGAGTAATGATGGTTGGTGTCCCATTTACAGTACAAGTAACATAATCCGCTCCAGACGTATCGTCAATTAGCAGTTTGATAAATTTCTTTTGTAAGAAAGGATTGTCAGAACAAACTCTCACAATATCATCAACTTCATGAAATCTAGCTGCATCAACCATTCGCTTCAAAACATTTTGCTCATCCCCTCTAAAACATTTCACATTTAGTTTGTTGCATAATTCTTCAATCTGATCATCGTCACTATTAGTTGTTGTTGCCACCACGAGACCTATTTCAGGAAAGGCTTGAGCCAGGTATTGAAGTATCAATTCCAACATGCCCATTTCATTCCATAATGGAAGCAAGGTTTTTCCTGGCATACGAGTAGAACCAGTTCGCGCCTGTACAATAAATGATTTCATACGAACAAAGATACTGTCTTAGGTGCGATAATAAAGTGAATTTCATCATCTACTAAGTGGGAAGTGAGTGAGAATTTGAATTAATTCGCAAAAAAGTAATTCGCGTGGGTAGTTTTGAAATTTTCCGTATGCTCTTAAAGTCGAAAAGTAAGAGACATGGCAAGTCATCTGAATCTGTTTCTTACAAATCACTTATTGCCCCACAGAGCTACAGATTACAGAAAGGAGATCAGGACAACATCTTGATTGGGTTACGCTATTTACGATTAAGCTTTCGCTTACTATTTAAGGTGAAACCCAACCAACAAATTGAGGAGGCAAATAATGTAGCGTGTTTTGACGGATCGATAAAACAAGTCGAGTCAAGAAAGGAATACCTCTCCGGATTGACAAATCCCAACCCTGGTCTTTGGATTGGCCGGGACAGCCTGGGACATGGAAGACTAAGCCGGTTCTCGATAAAAACTTTTTTTCTCACATCACTCCTTTTCATCATCTACCTCCCCCATCTTTTCTTTGGGAAAAACAGAGCAAGCTACGCACTGCTCATTTTGGAGTACTGCGAATGGTGTGTCCTTTTAAAGTCACTTAAAGAGCATGACATTCAGAAAGTCTACTTCTTCTGTTCATTTGAGCTGGATGGCAACTTCATTTCACTTTTACTTATGGAGGAAGGCATTAGCTTTATTCGAATTCCATCCTCAAACCCACTTTCCTACTTCTATGAGGATGTGGTTACTGATAAATTTGCTCTGACCGCACCCTTCCATAGTGAAGAATTGAAACTACTGGGAAACTGGAAGTACAACGAGCTAGTAAACCTTCCGTGTTTCAACTACAAGCAGCTTCTGAAACTCCGGGAAATTGAGCCGAATCCCGCTCGGTCTGATCGAACCAGGACGCTCGCGGTAATGACACGCGGAATTTGGAGGAGAATTGAACGTGGTGATTCTGCAAATGATCGTGGAGAATATCGCTCCGAGCTCGAACTTCTTGATCACCTCAGGGAATATATTCAATTGAACCCTGAAATTGAAGTGACCATTTTGATGCACCCGTGCGAAAAGGTGGACGATGCACTATTCGAACGGGCAAAGGATTATTATCGTGAAACTCTAAAGAAGAAAGACTTGATTTTTCCTGCTCGGAATAAAAACAGTCTTGAGTGTTTTTACGATTCTAATGTGGCGATTTCCACAAATTCTTCAACAAACATTGAAAGACTATTTCTCGGCCTCAAAACACTCTACTTCCCGGCTTATCTGGACTTTGAGATCTTTACAAAAACGAGACTTGCGAATATTTCCTGTAAAACTAAAGAGCAATTGTTTTCAGATCTCGACTGGTCATTTAACTCCTCCAATCAGGAATTCTTTACAAAAAAGGAGATCGAAGATTATTTCGAGTTTGGATTAGCCAACGACAGGTAAAGATTACTTTTTTCCATTCAGCAATTCCTTAAACCTAGAAGTACTCCTCCCGTGGCTTCGGTCTGTGTAGAAAACCTCATCAGTCAGTTCTTCCCCGGTAATAGGCTTCCCTCTGTAGTCTTCACCTAGAAAGCGAACGTTGTAGTCGCCAGCCTTTAGTAATTCAATTAACTCTTGTTCGCTGTTGTACCCCACTACTCTATCTACATACCTGCAGCTCTGCATAATCAGTTTGCGATCTCCAAATGAAAAAATTGGCGGCTTCTTATCTGGGTTGATTCTCGGATTGATATTTTCCGCTTTGTTGATAGCCACAGTTAGATGGTCGCAATGTTGCTTGCACTCCTGCAACATCAAAACATGCCCGGCATGGAACAAATCAAAAACGCCACAAGTGAATCCCGTTTTAAGCTTTTTGACCATGAGCTTTCAATTCATTTACGATGTAGTCTTCGAGCTCTGTGGTTGGCTCCCAGCCCAGGACCTTCTTAGCTTTCGAATTATCCGCAAAGGTGATGTCGGCCTCCCCTTCTCTCTTAGCGATAAACTCATAATCGCTTGAAATCATCTTTGCCAGATCGATAATGCTGGTGGTGTCGCCAAAGCCGATGTTGAAAGAAGTGTTCAGCTTATCAGGATAAATTGCAGCAAGATAATTTGCCGTGGCCAGGTCGCGCACGTGTATGAAATCTCTCCGCTGTTCTCCATCTCCGGTAACCAGCAACGGCTCGCCCTTTTCCAGTCGATTGAGGAAAATTCCTATCACACTGCTGTAAGCATTGAATGGATTTTCTGGATTGAATGACCTTGGCCCGTAGGGGTTAAAGTAGCGCAAAGTCATGTAATCCAAAGGATAGCGAGTCGCTACTAATTCGAGGTATTTTTCAAATTCGTATTTCTGAAATGCATAAGGACTGAGACAATCTACTTTTTCAGATTCGGGAGTGGGAATAGTCTCCGGAGTGCCGTAAATCCCGCTTGAGCCACTATATACAAACCTCGGATAGTGATTATCCTTAATCATCAATTCGAGCAAATGCACCGCCTGATTGAGGTTTGCATCGATGTGCTCGTTTATGAGTTCAAAACTCGGCTGAATGCGGGGCAAAGCCGCCAGGTGAAAAACGATATCAAAATCTTTCAGGGACTCGAGGTCTTTGCACTCCATCTCTTTCAAGTCAAATCGGCTGTCCGAAAGGTGCTGCTCAATATTGCGTTTGTGTCCCGTTGAGAAGTTGTCAACCCCGGTAATTTGCCAGTCGGTTTGTTCCATCAGGTAGTCCAGCAAATTGGAACCAATAAACCCGGCAACCCCGGTGATCAGTACGTTTTTCATGTTCGGAAAATTTTGAGTGGGTAAAGGTAAGAATTATGATTGGTGAAGATGCTAAATCCTCCCCCGCCCTAAAGGGCACCCCCTCCAGAGGGGGACAGTGGTCGAGCAGCCTGAAACTCCATTGCAAGTCCTGTCATTGCACAGAATATTATTTTGATTTTTTCCGAATGAAGACGGCCAACGCTATGTCCCCCTTCGGAGGGGGTGGCCGCAGGCCGGGGGAGGACTGGAGGACTGGAGGGTTACTCCCCCAACGCATCCAAAATCATGTGCAAGATCGTCTGATGAAAACACTCTACCATACCGTAGTCTTCGGCTGGGGTGTAGATATTGACGTCTCCCAGAGTGCGGAGCTTATTGTTAGGTTTAAACCCGGAAAGAGTTACTGTTTTTGCTCCGCTGGTTTTCGCTTGCTTGACAGCATTAATAATGTTAGCCGAATTTCCCGAGCTACTGATGGCAATGAGTAGATCCCCTTCGTGCAAGTGACGCTTTAGCCATTCAGCCATGGCGCGATCATACCCGTAGTCGTTGGCAAAACAGGTAATCAATGCCGCATCAGAAAAGGCGAAGGTCGGGTAGTTGGCGATTTTGCAGAAGTCCTCCATCATGTGAGAGCAAATAGAATTCGATCCACCGTTGCCAACGAAGAAAAGTCTTTGCGCACTGCGAATTTCCATTTCGGCAGCCTCCATTTGACTTATGATTTCAGAGTCAGTGAAAAACTGATCAAAGACTTTTTGGTACGACTGTATCTTTTCCTTTAGCATAATCTTGAAGTAATTGAGGCGTGACTGATTTCTCGTTGCAAAGCCAGGTGGTAGATAAACTGGCCGCAAGCGATGGCAGAGTGAGTATTTCTTTTGGATCCAAATCAAGATGCGACATCAGACAGGCAAAAGCGAAAAAGGTATCTCCGGCACCTATCGTATCAACGATTTCACTTTTAAAACTCGGGTGAAATATAACATCGCTGCCATTGGTGTATACCGCTCCATCCTTCCCGATAGTTGCGAAAAGATCCTCGGTGTTCATTTCGTATCCGTAGAGATCCAGCGCAGACTGACGATCCATCTTTTTGATTCGCTTGTTCATCTGCAGGCTTGCTTCCCGAAGGTCAAGACAAACACTCTTCTTTCGGTAATCCTTCCACTTTGAAAGTCTGTTAAAGCCAAAGTTGTTTGAGTTGGTTTGACACATCAGGTGGAAACCTTCGTTAATGTCGATCTCATTACAAAAGCCGTGGCCAAAGTCTGCGACTATAACCACATCATAAGCAGTTACATCAACAGAAAATGGTCCGAAAGAAGACGTATCGAACTTATTCACCTCCACGTGCTTTTTCTCATCCCCCACATCAACATAACGGGTTTTCACAATCTCGCGATTTTCATTCGTAACGAGCTTGAGATCTTTTACAAAAGGACGTAAATGATTTGCAATAGCTCCAGCCCCACCCTCCTGTTCAGTCTTTTCACCTTCGAGACGGAAAACAGGACACATTGACTTCATCGATTGTCCTTCGTAAGACACATTCACGAATTCATCGATGATCGTTTCACCGACCACGAGGACCTTGAGCTCTGATGAAAGGCTTTGAATTCTCTCAAGAAGTTCCATGTTCTACTTTTTATTCGTGCAAATGAATACGAAGTGATAGTGATTGTCCTTGTAGAATGTTGAAATATTTTGATCGATCTGACCAAATGTAAAAACATTGTGAAATTTCGACTCACAAAAAGAAAGTAGCTCCTCGTAAGTCAACTCTCTGACGTGCTCCTTTTTCCTGTTTTCGGTTGGCGGGGGATCCATTTTTCGAACAGTCGAGATGAAAAGGGTTCCATTTTCATTGAGAACCTTAGCTAGATTTTGCATCAAACTTTCCTGGTCGTTTTCACCCATGTGCTCAATAACTTCAAAACACGTTACCACATCAAAATGATCTATGGGGAGCTCATTCAAGTCAGTTACTACTTCAACTCCAGATGGCTTGTAATCATCGGGATACTCATCAAATCCAATAACATTGCTAAAGCGTTCCTTGAGTGCACGAGTTCCATAGCCAGAACCACAACCAAAGTCCAAAACTTTGGCATCTTTATTATTAACAGTCCTCATCACAAAGTTGTAGCGAGCGAGGCTAACAAGGACATCCATTGCCCCAAGCGTGTAATCTATTTCTAATCTCTTCATTTTCTTCTTTTAACAAAATCCTCGACAAAACTAACAACTTCTTCTTCGCTGAAGGCGAATTCGAGAGGGTACTTTTGACCTATATAATCTTTAAATCTGAGAGTATTACGAACACTTCCAATTGGCCCATCACCTTTGTATATTGTCAATACCTGGCTATTGGTATACTCCCCAATGAAACACGCGCCCGAATGTTGGGTTAGTATAAGTGACGCATTACTGCAGCTTTCTAAAATGTCACGATTATCCGTTGACAGACTTAGCTGAATATTCCCCTCTGCTTTTAAAGTATTATCGCTCAATGAAGGATGACCGGCCAGATATACTTTGTCAAAGAAAGGTGAAATTGTCCGAGCCAACCGCATGTAGTCCCATGGTTCTCCATTGTTACTGCTTTTAGCTGCTCCTTTTTTTCGTGCAAAAATTACTGCGCTGTTCTCATCGCGAGTTTTGTATGTCATTTCGAGGTTTGGAGTTTCACCATAGCCATTGTCAGTGATCCAGTTGCGATGGATAAACCAGTAATAATACTCGTCATCGATATTCCAGAAAGGAAGGTCAGACTCTTCGGCCTTCTTTTTAAAACGATCAATCTCTCTGGTTACATCCTCAGGCGTAGAGGTTATGTTAGCACTGGGCTTTACCTCACCAAAAAAATCCCTCAGTGAAGAATAGCTAGTGACAAGTGATTCTCCATTCTCATCAATTAAGAAAGGTTTGTGCAGCTCCATCCCACAATAATGCACTTTGACACCATGGCTGTGTAAGTAACCAACAAAAGGGGCAGTATGCGCTAGGAAGTGACCAAATTCACCTTTAAAAGGGCCAAAAAAACACTCGCCTTTATTAATAGACTCTTTCAATTTACGTTCTGCCTTGCGCTTATCGCGCCAGATATTGAACCAAAACTTGAGGCGCTTCACCCCACTGAGAGTATCTACATAAGGGCTGTAGTCAGACAATTTTCCTTCGAAGTACTTTTCTCGATTGGGTGGCTTCATATTGGACTTCCTATCTATCCGGCAAAAGAAATGAATTCCTACTTAAGAGACAGGAGCTCGCACGAATTTTGTTTTTAGTTTAGCCTCGTGAAAGTATCGGTCATCATACCCTGCTACAACGTAGAACGATATCTCGCTGATTGTTTGAACTCAGTGAAGAATCAAACCTATACAAATCTTGAAATCATTTGTGTGGATGACGGAAGCACCGACCAATCCTTTAAAATCCTCAAAGAATTTCAGAGTGATTCGTCATTTCCTTTCAAAGTCATTCAACAGCAAAACAAAGGCGCAAGTGCCGCACGAAATGCCGGACTGGAAATTTCTAGTGGCACATACATTCAATTCCTTGACGCAGATGATATTTTAAAAGAAGAAAAGATTGAAAGCCAGATAAAGCTTATCACTGGAAGCTCAGCAGCTTTCGTTGTAGGTGCATTTGAAAGAATGAACAAAGATGGACAAAAAACAGAGCAATTCATTCCTGACAATGAGACATCACCCTGGATAGAACTAATGAGAACTAAACTGGGAATAACCTCAAGCAATTTGTTCAATAGAGAATTAGTTGAAAAGGCAGGTGGTTGGGACGAGTCACTGAAAAGCAGCCAGGAAGCCGACCTGATGTTTAGAATGATGAAGATACATGACATCATCCTTTATGACACTACACCTCTAACTAACATTCAAACACGAGAATCAGGCTCGATATCTCAAAGGGACCCTAAGGGCAATTGGCAGCGATATGCTCAGCTGCGCGAGCAGATATTTTTGCATGTTATCGAATGTAACCTCGCACCGAAATCAGAAGCTCAGGCCGCACTTTTCGACACTATCCATATCGTTTATCCATTTGATGAAGATTTGGCCCTGAATCTCTATAAAACACATCTCAAAGGTCGATACAAGTTTAATATAACTGATATTTTAGGCAAACCGATTATTATCCTAATAGCTTTTTTAGGCTTTGAGAAAGCCGAAAAAATTAAAGCACTATTACTTGACAAAAAAACCAAGATTAACAGTTAACTACGCTTATTTGTAAATTTCATAGACCAGCAATCTCAGGAAGTAAAAGACTCCTGAGATAATATGTAGTATCCACAGAACTTCTAGCAACTTTAGCTTAAGGCTAAGCCTAGATCCTGAAGCCAATCGCAAACTATAGTACTTTAGGGTAGTGACAAGCATGAGGATATAAGTAGCTATAATACTTTGCCAAAAAAAATTCAAATGCCCCTTTCTGGGCCCCTCCTCAGTCACAAAAGCACTAATAAGCAGAGCCAGGAATACTAGCCATAAACTAAACCGAACTAACCTCGACTTCAGCTGCTCAGGGTAAAACACCAAAAAAGTTAGTGGAAACAAATAAGAAATTAATATTGAAACAGGTATATACCAGTTCGGTAAATACTGACTTAAACCTGAAAAGGGAATCAAAGAAATTGATACAGAAGAATCACTTTGATGAAATGAACCGTATTCGAGTTCATAAATAGCAACATACTGCAAGAAAACCCCCAAGACCCCCACTAATGCGGGAATTAAACTCAAGAATAGTCTTCTGATATCTGAATTAAATTTTTGCACCAAAAACAAGCATGTTATAGGAATAAAAACAAAAAGAAACGATGGTTTAATCAATAAGTTTAGCAGAACAAGAGAACTGATTAGGACAAGTCGCCACGAACTCAGACGTTCACTTACTATAACCTTGTATTGCTCCCAAAACAACAACAAAGCAAAAGGCATAACAAATATCGTTGTAGAATTATGCCAAACATTTGGAGTTATTCGCCCTAAGTAATAATAACCAAGATAATGGTAGTTATAAATATCCGGTAGAGAAAAGAACACGCACAAGGAAAGTGATAATAAAGCAGCATGAAAACCTTTAACTGTAGTAAGCTTGCTGAAGTAATTCGAGAAAATCTTCAAGGTGACATGGTACTTTACTAAAACAGCCAGCGTTAGAAGCCCTATCGATAATATATAATAAACATTTATTGTTTCAGCACCTAAAGAAAGTACGTTTAACAGCCAGTAATAAAAAAGATTAGGAGGATAATCGGCCACCCCGCTCTTAATACTTAATGCCTGTGCCGCATGTGCTTGAATATCTGTAGAAATATTAAATGTTATGAACGTGAAAACAGAAACACTTACAACAGTTAGCAGCGCGTATGGCAAGTACTTATTTGAATTCCCAATAGAAACCCCCATCACAATAGCTTTAATTTGTCTTTGATGAAATTCCCGAAAGATAAGGCATTGAGTCCTGATAATTGAAGAATGAAGTGTTTTGATCAGGGCAAAACATGAAATTTAGATTAATTTCGAACCAATTAAAAAGTGAATTTCTTTCTATGGTGGATATATCTATAGTCAGCCCTGTTTATATGGGTGAAAGCTTACTTAATGAATTAGTTGATCGAGTCCGAGATTCAGTGATCCAAATAGTTGATAATTTCGAGCTGATTCTTGTAGAAGATGGCAGCCCAGACCATTCCTGGGAGGTTATTGAGGAACTATCTGAAAAATATCCAGAAATTAAAGGCATTAAACTAAGCAGAAATTTCGGACAACATTATGCCATCACCGCTGGACTAGATCACGCACAAGGTGAGTGGGTCGTTGTTATGGATTGCGACCTTCAAGACAGACCTGAAGAGATCGAACGGCTCTACCAGGAAGCAAGGAAAGGCTATGATATTGTCCTGGCAAGAAGACATCAAAGACAAGACAATTTTTTAAAGAGATCTTTTTCTAGATTGTTCTACAAAGTGCTTAGCTACCTGACCGGAACGAAACAAGATCCAGCTGTAGCAAACTTCGGAATCTATCATAGATCTGTCATTGACGCCATTGGACAGATGAGGGAGTACATCAGGTACTTCCCAACTATGGTAAACTGGGTTGGGTTTAAGGTAACAAAGCTCGATGTTGAACACAGCTCGAGAGCTGAAGGAAAAACCTCTTATAATTTCAAAAAACTCTTGCATCTAGCAATGGACATTGTATTGGCTTTTTCAGACAAGCCTATCAGACTGGTTATCAAAGCTGGATTGATCGTTTCGATATTTTCGTTTGGCTTTGCCATATTTGAGTTAATTCAATGGCTAAAAGGTGAGATCGTAGTACTGGGGTACGCAAGTCTGATTATTTCGATTTGGTTTCTCAGCGGAATCATTTTATCAACTTTAGGACTTATCGGATTATATGTAGGGAAAACTTTCGAAGGAGTCAAAAGGCGGCCGATTTACTTAATTGCGAGAAAAACAAATGCAAAGAGGAGCTAAGAGTTTATCCAAACATGATAAACATATTGCGACTTACATATATTAAAACCACATGATTCATAGAGCCGGCAAGCTGGTGAGTTTTCTTTTTGTGTTACAACTTGTAACTCTTTGAATCCATTTCTAACAGCCCAGTTTTGGGACGCAAGTATTAACGTTTTGCCCACCCCCTTACCTCGAGCATTACCATCCACTGCTATTATTCCGATATCAGCTCGATTATTCTTTTCACCTAGTGTAACCATGCCCGTTAAGTGATCTTCACTTCCTGTTACTAAAACAGAAGAAGCAATTTTTCCATTAACGGAGTTCTCTATCCACCTCTGATAAAGCTCTTCGAACTTATCCCTGGGTATCAAGGGGTCTTTGTTGAATCTGGAAAACACTCCACTCTCGATTGCTAGGTCTAGTAGTTTATCATCAGGTTTTTCACCTTCAAACTCCCATGCGCTACCTCCCAAATCCCTGTAAACTAATTGATCTTTTAAATAAGTCACTTTCTCGTCCATTAGGTGGACAGCGGATTGAGAACTTTCCAGAAAACTCAAATCACAAGGGTTGTCACACAAAACATAAACAAGCTTTGGTCCCGGTGTTCTCTTTAACTTTTCAATCTCTCTTCCTAAAGATTTAACATCAACACTAACAGCGAAGTACACCGGCAATCCAAAAAAGTCCGAATCCCAATCTAAAGCTTCAATACTCATCTTTTAAGTTTGGGATAAATCTAATGAAGTCTATTCATGAGACACATTAATCCCTTGACATTTTGTTTATTTGGTGTTTCGATAATGAACACATTTTAGGTAGCTACTGATCAATAGAAAAAGCAATGATCCCATTCAATAAACCATTTCTCACCGGCAAAGAAACTGCATATATTGAAGATGCCGTTCAATCGGGAAAAATATCCGGTAACGGAAAGTATACACAGCTATGCCAGGAGTTTTTTGAATCCAGGTTTGGGTTCCGAAAAACGTTATTGACTACCTCTTGCACCGATGCTCTTGAAATGGCTGCTTTACTCATTGACATTCAGCCTGGCGATGAAGTCATCATGCCTGCTTATACATTTGTCAGTACGGCCAATGCTTTTGTGCTTCGCGGGGCCAAAATTGTGTTTGCCGACAGCATGGAGTCGAACCCCAACCTGGACGCTGAGAAAATTGAACCGCTGATCACCAAAAAGACAAAGGCGATTGTAGCCGTTCACTATGGCGGCATCGCTTGCGATATGGACAGGATTATGGAGATTGCCGACAAATACAATCTCTTTGTAATTGAAGATGCGGCACAGGCCATTGACTCTTATTACAAAGGCAAACCACTGGGAGGCATCGGTCATCTCGGGACGTTTTCTTTTCACGAAACCAAAAACATTATTTCGGGCGAAGGCGGCATGCTGGTGATCAACGATGAACGTTTTGCAGAACGGGCCGAAATCATTTGGGAAAAGGGAACCAATCGTGCTGCTTTTTGGAGAGGAGAAGTCGACAAATACGGGTGGGTCGACATTGGATCTTCTTACTTGCCTTCCGAAGTGATTGCTGCTTTCTTGTATGCTCAGCTCGAGCATCTCGATGAAATCCAGGAAAAACGGATTGCACTTTGGAACACCTATTACGAAAACCTCAAACCTCTCGAATCAAAGATTCAACTACCTGAAGTGCCGGATTACGCCACCAGGAACGGTCATGTATTTTACCTGGTTTTCAATAATTCTGAAGAGCGGCAAGATGTGATCGACCACCTAAAGAAAAACGGAATTCATTCTGTTTTTCATTATTTGGGCTTACATAAAAGTCCGTACTTCGAAGGAAAGCACGATGGACGAAGTTTGCCTCATTGTGATTGGTATTCGGAGGGCTTATTGAGACTGCCCTTGTTTTATGACTTAAAGCCTGATGAGGCAAAAACAATTTCAGAAAAAATAAAGCAAAACCTTGAATAACAAAAAATGAACTTACCCCCTCTTCGTAGCCAGGTTATTCTCGCTTTACTTGCCCTTTCTTTATTTTCGATCTACTTCATTTCTCTCGATCAGGATGTTCTACCATACAGTATAATGAGCATCACTCAAGAAGACGAGGCTTATTATGCAGCTTTGGCAATTGATCAGTTCAATGAACAAAATAATCGATCAACTGATTTTTCGACCGACCATTCAGGCTATGAGCTTTACAGTTACCCTTTAACGATCATAAGCTTAAACACAATTGGTAACTCTTATTACGGTTTGAGAGTCCCTGTTGTATTGATAGGGTTCGTCTCACTTTTACTGCTCGGTTTAACCTTGACTAGATTAAATTCATCCAGGACTGGACTGATCGTAGCCATTTCAGCAATTGTTCTGCTAGCTGTTGATTTTACGTTTTTCAACTTCGCCAGACACTCCAACCCACAGGTTTATTCAATTTTTGGAAATTCATTAATGGTGTTGGCACTATTGTGGCGAGCTGAAATAAATAAACCCCAGGCAATCATTATAGGCTTTCTTGCAGTTTTTATTGTACTTTTTATCTACCCTTACAATGCTTTCTTAAGTCTAGCGGCAGGTATTTATTTATTGCTTTACTCAATTTTCAAGAAGAAGTATTTTCTTCCTCTTTGGGCCATCAGTGGAGGTGTAGCTGCAATTGGGTTGTTTTCTTTATTACTCGCTGCATTCGGAGAAAGCATCTTCTCATTCATAAATGCACTTTCAGCTCATGGTGGCGGAGTGTCAGAAAAACCAGCACTTACATTGGTGGGCACTACCATGAATATGATTTATTCAGCTGCTGGCATATTATTCACTCATCTGTTTCAATACAACCCCTTGCTTTTAATCACTTTCTTCTGTTCTCTATTTCTGGGCGGGATTATCCTGGCTCTTAAGGGGTTGAGAAATCAACTAACCTCAATTCAGCAGAGGGTTATTGTAGTTGGCTTCATTACAATGATTTGTGCGGTTCTTCAAGGAGCATTTGTTCACTCCTATCCTTTCAAAAAGTGGATTTCACTGGTCCCCATACTTGTTCCATTCATAGTTATTGTTCTCACTTTTGCAGTAGCTCGCTTGAGCCATAAACCCCTTAGGGTCACTCTCATTACTGCTTCAATCTTGAGTTTTTTCATCTACCTGACAGTTTTCAGGAACTTGACTGAACCCGTATTTTGGAATCACACCTGGAACTATACTCCACTTCCAGGTTGGGTGAAATGGATTTCGATTTTCTCAGGAACCCTAATTACACTTTCAATTATTCTTTATGTTTTATTGAAGAAGTTGAGCCTGTTGAAGGCTGTGGCAATTGTGCAGTTAGCCCTTTCCATCTCATTGGTCTCATATTTCAATTTGCTCAATGCCAGTTTCAAGATTAGAGATGCACATATTGAATTGAACCCGCTGACCAAAGGTAAACTTGCAGTTAATGGGTTTACCCATTTTCATCAATTTTATACAGATTTAATCCCAGCCTATCACCATTATCGAAAGAGAGAAAACCCAGAGTATTACAATAATTTGGCTGATAGTCTTCATCGGGCACCAGAGCAGTGCTTTGACATATATAAAATTCTACCTGGCTATGAGTTCAATCCACAGCAGGTTGAACATATTCAAAAACCAGATGAAATTGAGCCAGGCGATAAAATTGACATTCAAGGTTACCCAATGACTGTCGTGAAAGTCTATCCATTTGAAGAGTACTTTTATGTAGTTCTTTCCAACAAGCCCTTAGATTTTAGAAATGAAAAGATAAAATCTTCTCATAAGCCTTACATCGAATGAAATTATCTGTCATCATCCCAAATTACAACAAGGCCAATTTTATCGAAGAGACGATATCATCTCTCGCTAAGAATCATATTGCCGGTGTAGAGTGGATCGCAGTGGATGATAATTCAACCGATGGATCCTGGGAGCTTCTAGAAAACCTAATAAAAGAACACAAGCAATTGAAGCTATACAGAAATCCCGGAAAAGGTGGCAGTAGTGCAAGGAATTTCGGGCTGTCCAAAGCTAATGGTGAGTTTGTCATCTTCCTCGACTCCGATGACCTCCTTGCAGAAAACTGTATTGAGAATCGGCTGGCGCTCACTCAAACATTTCCAAACTACGATGCCTGGGTGATGACGATGGCGGTTTTCGAAAATCAGCCTGGTGACCGAGACCTCTCTATGTCCTGGGTTCCAAAAAAAAATGAAGATGAACTTTTAAAATGCTTTCTCAAGCACGATCTACAATGGACAACAGTAGCTCCCATTTGGAGAAAATCCTTCATCGAAAAGGTTGGTGGTTTTGATGAGAGCTTTCCCCGGTTGCAAGATGTGGAGTTTCACACGAAATGTCTTTTGGCTGGAGCGAGAGTCAGAACTTTCCCAGAAAAAGCAGCAGATTGCTACTACAGGATTTCAGCTAACAGACACAGCTTCAAAGGGGACGAATTCCACAAGAACTACATTGCAGGCGCAATCATGTACTACAGAAAGTTTGAAATCTTGGTACCACACGAACTAAAGCAGTTTCTGGCAGGAACTCTGCTTGAAACCCTAAGCGCCATATCCCACCAACACCGAATCGGTTCATTGAGTAAATCATCCTACATTGAATTGAGCAGGAAGTTAATCGAAACGTGCTCAATAAAAAGTCAAACCCGTTGGCTAGGATTTTACGCATGGATTCAATCGAAATTCCCGTTTCACATTAAAGGGTTAAAAAAAGCAACTCAACTTCTATTAGGCCTCTAAAACATTAATTTCGTCAATTAATGAAAATCGCACTTTTCACAGACGGTATCTCTCCATTGGTAATGGGCGGCATCCAACGTCACAGTTATTATCTGTGTAAATATTTGGCGAGAAATGGCATCGAAATTGACCTCTATCATACTGTGCCCTACTTTGCGCAATCCTATGAGGAGGGCGTTGAAAAGGATTACTCCAATTTATCCTCTGTCTTTTCCAAAGATGAGTTAAGAAGCATCACTTCCTTCTTCATACCTTTTCCTAAACACAAAAAGCTTCCCGGCCACTATGTCCGCGAGTCCTATGAATATTCCTGCCGCGTTTATGAAGCTTTTCTTAAGCACAGTGACAATGTCGATTTCGTGTATTCCAAAAATTACACCTCCTGGAAATACCTTGAAGAAAAGCAAAAAGGAAAAAGTATACCACCTATTGGAGTGATGCTCCATGGATATGAGATCTTTCAAACCCAAACTAATGCCACAGACTTCTTGGGAACATTCTTTCACAAGGAGCCAACTATTTTTAACTCTCGCATGGCCGATATAGTTTTCTCCTATGGCGGGAAAATCTCTGAGATACTGAAGAAAAAGACCGGAGTTCTACCTGAGCAGATTTACGAAATCCCCACTGGCATTAGTGAAGATTGGCTGCTTCAAGACGAAAAGAAAACGAGACATAACGGTAAAACCAACTTTGTTTTTTTAGGTAGATACACTCGGAGGAAAGGAATACATCTCATCGAGCAGGTCATTCGAGAGTGCGATCCCGAGAGCTGTACGTTTACATTTGTGGGACCAATCCCGGAATCCAGGCAGTTGAAATTGCCTAACGTTGAATACACCGGTCCACTTCATGATGAGTTCGATATCCGCAAGGAACTTCAAAAGGCCGATGTTCTTCTCTGTCCCAGTTCGGCCGAAGGAATGCCCAATGTAATTCTTGAAGGCATGGCATCCGGTTGCGCAATTATCGCGACTGATGTGGGAGCTGTATCTGAAATGGTATCAGACGAAGTCGGAGCTCTCTTGGAGAATCACGGCTACGAATTATTCTCACGTGCAGTTGAAAAAATCATTGAACTTAACTCGGCAGAGTTGAGTCAACTCCAAAATAATTCCCTGAGAAAAGTTAAATCACATTTCACCTGGGATGAGGTAGTCCAAAAGAAACTAACTTCTATTTCCGGTTTTCTCACCGACCATAAATCACAGTAAATTTCTAGATGCTACAAACCACCTGTTGTGTTCAATTGGACGTGTCTCAGGAATCAGTTTTCTCCATGCAGAGTTTTTAATAATTGAAGTTGAAAACCCTCTCTCCCTCAAAAATTCAATGCAATCTTCTTCAAGTTCCATTGAGTGTGTTTCAATAATAAAGTAACATTCATTGTCATCAATTGTCCTTGTTGCACCCTTCAGCACATCTAACTCGCCTCCATCCACATCAATCTTGAAGAAAATCTTCTCTCCCTTTAAGGAGAGAGTTGAATCAAGACTTACGAATTTTCCTCCGTCCACCATACCCACCAAGGTTGTCATCCACTTGTAGTTAGCTTTGAAACTATTGAGCTTGAAATTGGCGTCAGCAATTTCTTTAAATGCGGGATCACCTTCAAAGAGATAAGATTGCCCCTTTGGATTTAGCTTGTTGTAAATTAATCCATAATAACCATCAGAAGCACCAACATCCACAAATACATCAGACCGTTTGGCAAGTTTTTTAAAGTCCTTCATGATCTCAAATTCGTCAAGCCCTAAGATGCGCTGAGTTTTATGATTGAGATCAATATCCATGAAAATTCCTGAAGCAATTCCATACTTTAACTTACGGACACCTCTGGCATCACCTCTGAATAGTAGTTTTTTTATTCTCTTTTTCACATGGCTAAGTTTACCTGGCAAAGGTAATTAACCAGCATTAACCTCATTACAAAATTAGAGAACCATAATTCATACATTTGCACGTTGAGCATTCCAGTTACTCGAAGTCTTGAAAGAACTATCCATCACACTCACACATGCAGGAAAGCAGCACGCGTACAAAACTGCGCGCAATTTGATGCAGCTTGGTGTGCTCGACAAGTTCATAACTAGCGGATATGTAAGTCCGTCTTTATTGCAAGATTTTTTCACTAAAACTGGTGATCACTTTTGGACAAGAAGGTTTGAGCCCGGCTTAAGTGGATCCTTGGTGGAGTCAAACTGGCGCTTTGAAATACCAGAAACAGTACACAAGTTATTACATGGTCATACTCAAAAACTGGAACAGCTTGTCTACGACCGTGATGTAGCTTTTGACAAATACGCCTCAAAAAAGATTGCTGCACGACCATCCGATTTTCATTATGGTTTTCAGGGAAGTTCATTGCTTACGATGCAAGTAGCTAAAGAAGTAGGAAAGCAAGCCATTTGTGAACTGGCAACAGCTCACGTAACCGAAGTAGACAAAATTTTGCGTGAAGAGGCGCGACTCCATCCAGAGTGGGCTCCTACAATCACGAATCTGAAGTTTCCAGTAGCTTATGAAAAACGTTTGAGAGAAGAGCCTTTTGTAGCTGACCATGTAGTCGTTGCTTCGGACTTTTCAAGGCAAAGTTTACTGAATGCAGGATTAGATCAATCGAAAATATCAACCATCCCTCTCGGTTTTGAGCTTGATCACGTATCCTACACTGAAAAATCATTTGATAACTGGAATGAAAGGCCTTTGAAGGTTTTGTTTGCCGGTACGGTAACTCAGCGCAAGGGCTTTAAATACTTACTGGATGCTATCAAACGATTTTCTAAGACAGATGTAGAGCTTCACGTTATCGGCAATGCCTACAAGGAACTGGATGTGTTCAAAAAAGAGGTGCACAACTTCCACTATCACGGCTCAATGGCTCAAAATGAACTCTTTGTCAAGTATCAGGAATACGACTTACTGATTTTACCCACAGTATTTGAAGGCTTTGCGATGGTGATTGTGGAAGCAATGGCGGCTGGTCTACCTGTAATTACCACTCCACACTCTATCGGACCGGACGTAATTGAGGAATCAAACAATTCCGGAATAATTGTACCCATTAGGGATGTAGATGCACTAGTATCGGCAATTCATCACTTCAAAAATTTGGATCAAGATCAAATGCGGAAAGCCTCAACTTCCGCAAGAAGTGCATCACAAAGATTTACTTGGGATACCCATAGAGATAGTTTAAATCAATTTCTAAGAGAAAAATTATCGGAAGGAGGACTTGTATGACTGATACCTTTTCTCCTAAAACACTCAAACGTCCTGAGCATGTTTCTATCTGGGTAGAAGTCCTTGCTTTTTTGGCAATTTTCATTTGTACTATCATTTTTTTCAGGTTTCCTTTTGAAGGTTATCTTTACTACATCTCGTACATTCTTCTCCTTCCTCCCTTCTTCTTAAAGTATGGAATTCCTAAGATCACAGCAGCAATTTTGGGGTTCACTTTAATTGTTGGCTTAGTCAGCATTTCTGCAGGCACTGCCACACCCTTTGTATTTATAAAAGTATGGGGCGGAATGTTCCTTTCGGTCAGCTTCTTTTTTTTCATTCTGAAGTATTATGAATTTGACGCACAGTACCTTTACAAGAGATACTTGCAGCTATGTTACTGGGCTGCGCTTATCGGACTCTTCCAGGGGTTTACCACTCTTATTGGTCTTCAAGGCCTAGCAAATTTTGGGGTAATTCTAAATAAATGGGGATACAACCCCGGAGGTATTGTGGGTGTGCGAGTGAATTCAATCTTCACTGAACCTGCACAGATGACCATTTTCATGGCTCCGGCCGTTTTTCTTTCTGTGTACAATCTACTTAAGGGCCAAGAAAACTTCTACAATAAATATCAATCGGCAGCTGTGCTCCTGGTAGTTGTTCTATCCTCTTCATCCACCGGCTACTTAGGTTTATTGTTAATCTTTTTCATGGTTACTGAATCATTCAAAATTAGATATGTGGTTTTTGGCAGTGTTTTCGTAGCTCTGGCATTCTGGTTATTCTATACCAATGTTTCGGAATTCCAAAAACGCGTAGACTCATCAATTGGACTCTGGGTCTATCAGGATTACTCTATAGAAAATACCAACTCCTCCAGTTTTGTACTCTACAACAACTGGCATATTGCGATGCAGAGTGTTCAGGACTACCCGTTCTTTGGAACAGGTCTTGGTTCTTATGAAAAGGCATTTGACCGATACACATTGACAAATTCCGTAATTGATTACGATTTTGAGTTTAATAAACCGGATGGAAACTCTCTACTAGTGCGTCTAATTACAGAGACTGGACTAATTGGGACACTGGCATTTGTAGTCATTCTAATTCGCGGATTTATAGGCAATAGACTTTATAAAGAAGGCCTTCCATATAAATTAGCCAGCAACGGAATATTAGTCATGCTTCTTATGTGTTTGCTCCGACAAGGCAACTACTTCCTCAATGGACTGCCCTTCTTCGTGATGTTGTACTTCTACAATAAAGAGCAGTTTTTGGATATGGTCCATAAAAAAGATCAAGAAGCCGAAGCAGAGAAAAATAAAACGTTTTCACACAAAAAGGTCATTGCTTAAGCCATGAAGATAGCGCTGCTAACAGATGGAATATACCCATGGGTGATGGGGGGAATGCAAAAGCACTCCTACCACCTTGCACGCTACCTGGCGAGGAGCGGAGTTAAAGTGAGCCTGTTTCACTGTGTGGGCGAAAATGATCCAATCCCTTTTCAGAGTGGTGCTGACCCAAAGTTCTTCAACAAAAAAGAGCTTGAAAACATTGATTTTTGGTGTGCTCGCTGGCCGGGGAGACAAGATTCACTTCCAGGACACTATTTGCGGGAGAACCGCAGATACTCGCAATTTATTTGGCAGGAGATTCAACAGAGACCTCGAAAGTATGACTTAATCTATGCACAGGGATTTACCGGATGGCGTTGTCTCAAGGCCAGAAAAGCTGGAGAGCTAGACACGCCAATATTGGTAAATTTCCACGGACTGGAGATGTTTCAAAAAGCTCCTTCATTTCGTGTAAAACTGGAACACCTGAGTTTGCGTTCAGCTACTAAATGGAATCTCAAAAATGCCGACTACGTCTCGAGTTTTGGAGGTAAGATCAAAGAAATCCTCGAAAACCTCAGAATTGACAGAAAGAAAATAATAGAAATCCCAAATGGCATTGAAGAAAGATGGGTTGAAAACCAGGCTCAGGTAAATAGTGATGGAATCAGGAGATTCATTTTCATTGGTAGATACGAGAGAAGAAAGGGCATAGAGGAACTTCATGCTGCTTTGAGGCAACTAGTGCGAGACCAATCTTTAAAATTCGAGTTTCATTTTGTCGGTCCAATTCCTAATAAAAAACAACTGCAAGAGAAACGGATTATTTATCACGGCCTGATCAGAGAATCTGAAAAAGTCGAAGCTATTCTTAGAGAGTGCGATGTACTCGTTTGTCCCAGCCACTCTGAAGGAATGCCAACAGTGATATTAGAGGCAATGGCAAAGGGACTGGCAATACTCGCCACTGATGTAGGAGCGATTTCTCAACTTATTTCCAACAACGGCTGGCTAATTGGCTCAATTGAACCTGTATACCTGAAGGACGAGCTGGAGCGCATCATAGGTTTAAAGCAAGAAAACCTCACTGAGAAAAAAATCAACTCCCTTAATGAAGTAAGAGAAAGATTCTTATGGGAGAAAGTAGCGACCACTACAATTTCGAAGGTTCAAAATAAATTAGCTTAGCTATCAAAGTCCAAGGGTTTTTTCCAGGAACCGTTTGAAGTTTGTTTCGTTTTCGAAATTTCTTTCCCAAAACATCCGAATCTCCTTTCTCACTGCCAGGTCACGGCTGTATTTCGAAAGCAATTCACTTAGGATGCTCGTGAATTCCTCATATGAAAAATCTTTAGGAATGAGTTTGCCAGTTTTTTCATTCACAATTTCCGAATTGCCTCCGACATCGGTTGCCAATATCGGAACTCCGAAACTAATCGCTTCCATCATAGAAACAGGCAAACCCTCATCTTCACTCACGCTTAGGAGTAAGTCGACTGGAGTGTTTCGATAAAAGTCAAAAACCTCCTCGTTTGTCATTTCCCCCTTTAAATCCACTTCGATATTTGTTGCTGTCATCAGATTTTTCAGTGCGCGGTAGAATCTTGAGGTGGTAGGATCGGTTTCACTCACCCCTCCGATGTGTACCCATTTGATCTGAGCATCAACATGAAGCAAGGCTTCAGCAATTAGATAATAGCGTTTAATATTCCTCACTCTACCGACACTCAGAATGGTGTAAACTTCACTCTCGAATTCGGGAGTTTGGTAGGGTGGTTCCTCGATCCCGAGGTAGGAGACTTCGATTTTTCCTTGAAACTTTGGATATCTATTCTGAATATACCTTTTAGTAGCCTCGCTAACTGCATAAACTCGATTTGCGTATTTATACTTCAGCCACTGAAACGGCAACCTTCCACTACTTTCTCTGCTGTCAATTACATCTCTTCCGTGTCCCCTGCCGAAAAAACTATTTGTGTACTTTCTCCTTTTTGCGAATGCTAGAATCAAGGCAAACTCATTCATGAAGTAAGTGTAGTTCAGTGAATCCCCCTGAAACAGACCTTTTGAGTACAACAGATTTGCATTCTTTGATGCCATCACTAGAACCTTTAGATTGGTTCTCCAATTCATCAAGTAATTAAGAGAAATGCCTGAGTAAAAAAGGTCTTTAAAGAAGAGTGAGGTCAACTCTCGAAAATTCGCTAGAAGGTGATGTAGAATTTGTTTGTTCGTGAAACTCCTGGGAATTTCTATTCCTTTCGACACTACCAAGTGTAGCCCAGCTCCTTCATATGTAACAACTCGAAATGACTCCTTGATCTTTTTCAAGTTGTCAATCTCAAGATCAATGAATGATGTAGTTTTTGCAGGTAGAAAAAGGTTGATCAAAATCCCAGATTATTATTGCTTCCAAAGGTTCAAATAATTTGTCATCCAATCACTAGTTCGCGGCTATTTCAAACAAAGTTTATGGAAATATGCTCGCACCGTCTAAGCCGAACTGAAACTCTTTCTATGTTTGCAAACAGACCTCATACACTAAGCCATTATTAATGAAGCAAGAGAATAAGCACATTAAAACATTCTATGATACATTCAGTAATCACCTGAATGTATCTGGTTACAATTTCAGACATTATCAAATAGCTAAATGGCTAGATAAACTCGGAAACCTAAACTCTTCAAGTAATGTTCTTGAAATTGGTTGTGGACCGGGTCATAGCACTTTGAACTTTGTAAACAGAATCAAAGAAGGCAAGATTGTGGCTGTAGACATTAGCGAAGAGAATATTGAGTTCGCTAAAAAACTGCATTCAAATGTGAATAACATTGAATTTCATGTTACAGACATGTCTGATTTCTCACATGATTTGAAATTTGACTTAGTGCTTCTTCCCGATGTATTAGAACATATTCCTATCGATCAACACAACGATCTCTTCAAAACAATACGCAGACATCTGAAGGACCTCGGTGTAGTTCTTATTCACATTCCCGACCCCGAATATTTGGAGTTCAAGATCGAAACGTCAAAAGAAACACTTCAGGTTATTGATCAGCCAATACACACGGATATAATCGCTAAAAACCTTCGGGATTCCGGATTAAGAATAACGTTCCTTCAGTCTTACAATTTAAGCTCCATGGACTATGACTATCAAGTAATCAGGCTTGAACCTAACGATCTTGAACTTAGGGACAATCCAAAACCTTGGGATCGATCGATAAAAAGTAGAGTTCGGAGGAGGATTAATTCGCTTTTAGGCAAAAGGTCTTTTGAATAGCCAGCTAAAAAGTTACTCACACTTCCGCTTAGACTTCTTCCAAATTATCAATTCAGTCGTGTCGATTTTCGAAGTCACGCGCTAAAACCCTAAACTTGTATTTCACGACAAAAACCTCAAATCATGAAAAAGTCATTTTTTACGATCGCACTGGCGGTCTTTTCGATGTTTGCCATTCAATCTTGCAACAGTGGTTCAGAATCAGAATCAGGACACTCTGAGCACGAAGAAACAGACATCGTGGAATCCGGAACCTACACGGGGACAGCTGATGAAGTGGTTCCTGAAAAGAAAGAAATCTACGTTAAAACCGATGATGGCAAGACCCTCGAGCTGTACTTCACCGACAACACGGTTTTGATGGAGAACGATGCCAAGGTGGAGTTTTCTGCTCTCCAAAAAGGTGACCGCGTGGAAGTTGAGCTTGAGAAAAAAGGTAAAAGACTGGATCCGATCACAGTGAAGATTCTCAACTAAATCATGGATCAACTCCCATCAATGTGGCGAACGGAGCTGTGGCATCCTCTGTTCGTCCATTTTGCCATTGGCATTTTAATCATTTCCTCGGCAGTGGGACTGGCCTGGCTCGTGTTCCAAAAGAAATCTTTTGCATCCAACCTGCGATTCACGCTTTCACTTTTGTTGTGGACAGGAATCGTCTTTTTCTGGATCACTTTTTTCACCGGCCAGGAAGCCTACAATGAGGTGGTGCGCACAATCTGCGATCCTTTTGTTCTGAAAGATCATCTGTGGTGGGCACAACTCTCAGCCTGGGTTTTTTCGGCAGCCACTGTTTTAGATGTGGCCGCGAGAATTTTAAAAAATAAGGCCGGCAAAATCCTGCCTGTCATCGTTGTCTTGCTCCTGCTTGGTGGTGCTGCAACGATCAGCTATTCCGGCCACCTCGGAGCAAGCGTAGTCTACCAACAAGGTGGCGGAGTGCATCAACCTTCGGAAGATTGCAGTGAGTTTGAGTGATTGGCAAATCAGTTTTGAGTGTGAGTTTGAGTCTTGAGAGCATAACGTTGATCAAACACTCCCCAATTACACAAATACCCTTAATCCATTCAATTACCTTCGAACGTGGCTCGCCCCTTTAGGGGTCGGGGGAAGCGGCAGGCAGCGGCAGGCTCAGTTTGAGTGTGAGTTTAAGTCTTGAGAGCATCACGTTGATCAAACACTCCCCAATTACACAAATACCCTTAATCCACTCAATTACCTTCGAACGTGGATCGCCCCTTTAGGGGTCGGGGGAAGCGGCAGGCTCAGTTTGAGTTGGAGTTTGAGTCTTGAGAGCATCACGTTGATCAAACACTCTCCAATTACACAAATACCCTTAATCCACTCAATTACCTTCGAACGTGGATAGCCCCTTTAGGGGTCGGGGGCAGCGGCAGGCTCAGTTTGAGTGTGAGTGTGTGTCTTGAGAGCATCGCGTTGATCAAACACCCTCAGTTACCTGAGTTAACTAAGATTACTTAATCACCATTAGACCAAAATGTCCTCCCCCGCCCTACGGGCACCCCCTCCAGCGGGGGACAACGGCCGATCGACCTTCAGCCCTTTCCGCAAATTCATAATTCGTAATTCACACATTCATAATTGATAATTCTATTTTTGCCTCCATGTGTGGAATCAATGGAATATTTGGGCTTAGCAGGTTAGATCAACCCGAAGCGATTGTCAAAAAAATGAACCGGACACTGTCCCATCGAGGGCCGGATGCCAACGGGACTTTCGCTGCCCGCGAACTCGTGCTGGGCCACCAGCGACTTTCCATCATTGACACTACAGACGCGGCCAACCAACCTTTCTACAGTCACGACAGCAATCTGGTGATTGTTTTCAACGGTGAGATCTACAACTACCGCGAACTCAAAGACCAGCTTAGCGATTACCCATTCCGCACTTCTTCGGATACGGAGGTGATTCTGGCGGCTTACGAGAAATGGGGACGCGCATGCCTTCAGAAATTCAATGGCATGTTTGCCTTCGCTATCTGGGACAAGTCGAAAGGCGAACTGTTTATCGCCAGAGACCGACTGGGTATCAAGCCGCTTTACTACGCTGACGTCAACAGCCACTTCGTCTTTTCGTCTGAGGTGCGACCGATACTCGAAAGTGGAATTGTGGAGCGAAAAACAGACACTACAGCAATTGCCGACTTCCTTCGTTACCAAACCGTTCACGCGCCCAACACCATTGTGAAAGACATCAAAATGCTGATGCCCGGACACTACGTGGTGCTCAACGACAACGAGACGATTTTCAAAAAATACTGGGACGTCACGCAGCAGTTTTCGAGAAAATCTGCAGGCCAGTCGCGCAGTGAAATCCTCACCGACATTCGCGAATCGATGTTGAAAAGCGTAGATCTCCGGCTTCGTGCAGATGTTCCTTTTGGTGCTTTTCTTTCAGGGGGAATCGACTCTAGCGCCATTGTGGGACTGATGAGTGAAGTGGCTACCAAACGCGTGAGCACGTTTAATGTCGCTTTTGATGAAGCCGAATTTAGCGAAGCCAAATACGCCCGAATGGTGGCCGATAAATTCAAAACCGACCACCACGAAATACAACTCAACCCCAGGGATTTTCTAGATCTTCTTCCCGATGCACTAAACGCTATGGATCACCCCAGCGGTGATGGGCCCAACACGTTTGTGGTTTCCAAAATGACCAAGCAGGCGGGAATCACCATGGCCCTTTCGGGGCTCGGAGGTGATGAGCTCTTCGCAGGCTACGATGTTTTCAAAAGACTGGCTCGCCTGTCGGATAAAAAATGGCTCATGAGTTTCCCAAAGTTCATGCGCAACTTCGCAATGACTTTCTACCGGGCAGCAAAGCCTTCGATTGCTTCCGATAAAATTGCAGAGGTGCTCAAACAAGATTACCTCGACATCGATTACACCTTTCCGATCAATCGACTCGTGCTCTTCGACAGGCAGGTGAAAAAACTGATCTCCAGCAGGAAACTCCCACCAAACGAGGCGCACAGGCTGCTCCACGAAAATATCGCATTTGGAAATCCCGGTTTCGACATGCCATATCTGAGCAAAATCTCCTGGGCAGAAATGAACACATACATGCAAAATGTGCTTCTTCGAGACAGTGACCAGATGAGTATGGCTCACGCCCTGGAGGTTCGTGTTCCTTTTCTCGACCACAACCTGGTGGAATACGTGATGGGCATTGGTGATCAACAAAAATATCCGCACACGCAAAAAGAACTGCTCGTTGACGCCATGGGCGATCTGCTGCCTCGCGAAATCGTTGACCGTCCCAAAATGGGATTTGTGCTTCCGTGGGAAAATTGGATGAAAGACGAGCTCAGGGAATTTTGTAGTTCTTACCTTGAAGCGCTGGGCCAGAGAAAAGAGTTCAACGCCAGAGCTATTGATGATCTTTGGAAACGCTTTCTGAGCAACGACCCTAAAATCACGTGGTCGCGCATATGGCCGCTCGTGGTGCTTTCTCACTGGCTGGATAAAAACAAAATTGATGTCTAAAAAACCTAAAATCCTCATTTCTATCGACTGGTTCTTGCCAGGGTTCAAAGCCGGAGGGCCAATTAAATCAGTAGCTAACATCATCGATCAGCTTCACGGTGAGTTCGACTTTTTGGTGGTCACCTCGGATCGCGATTTGAACGATGACAAGCCGTACGCAGAGATCGAAACTGACAAGTGGATCAATCGGGGCCACTACTCGATCATCTACCTCAACCCGGAAAATCAATCTAAATCGACTTTCGAAGATATTTTGGACGAGAAAAAACCGGATGTGCTCTACCTGAACAGCCTGTTTTCGATGAATTTCTCGATCACACCTCTCAGGGTGAACAAAAAGAGAAAGTCTCCCGCCCGTGCCATCCTGGCTCCGAGGGGAATGCTCGGTGAAAAAGCGCTTTCAATAAAACCACTGAAAAAGAAGATTTTTCTCGGTGCTTCCCGGATTTTCAATCTCTTCAAGGGCATCACCTGGCATGCTTCTACTCCTCAGGAAGAATCTGAAATCAAAGAGCACTTTGGACAAAAGGCCGATGTAAGAGTCGCCATGAATTTGGCTTCGCCTGTTTCGGAAATTCCGAAGTCGGAGAAAAAAAGCGGAATAGCTGAATTCGCATTTCTCTCGCGAATTTCGAAGAAGAAAAATCTCGATTTTTTCATTGAGCAAGCTGGACAAGTCGACAAGAGGGAAATGGCTAAACTCATCGTCTATGGCCCGATTGAAGATGAAGAGTACTGGAGCAAGTGCAAATCTCTGGCGGAGAAAAACCATGTTTCGATCGATTACCGCGGACCGGTGAACCCGCTGGAAATAAAAGACCGACTGGCGCAACACGACTTTTACATTTTGCCAACTCTCCATGAAAACTACGGCCACTCGATTGTAGAAGCTCTCGGAGCTGGACTGCCGGTGATGCTTTCGGTTCACACACCTTGGCGCGGCCTGGAACAAAAGCAAGCCGGATGGGACATCGACCTCAACGAAACCGGGCAGTGGCAGCGAACGATCTCCAGATGCATCGAAATGGATGACGAAGAATACCAGCAGCTAACAGCAGGAGCCTGGGAATTTGCCCGAGAAATCACCTCCGACCCAGAGCACATCCAGCAAAACATCGATTTGTTTCGGAGTTGAAGTTTCGCGGTCGTTCAACTACACTAGTCACTCATAATTAATCTGCGCGATCCAGCTCGCCCCTTCAGGGGTCGCCTGCCTGCTGGTAGGCAGGGGGGCAGCGATGGTCTGTGAGCCAGAACAGTTTGAGTCGGATTGTGAGTCTTGAGAGCGAGCCGGTTTCGAAATCAGATTACCTTTTTTGCATATCAAGTCCTCCCCCGCCTTTTAGGCACCCCCTCCAGAGGGGGACAGCTGTCGAGCGCCCTATATCTTATTTGTAAATCCTGTAATTGCACAGAAATATTTTGATTTTCCCCGAACGAAGTTGGTCAACGCTATCTCCCCCGCTGGAGGGGGTGCCGAGGTACGAGGCGGGGGAGGACAATTCAGTTTTTGCCTTTTTCCAATTCCTCAATCCATTTCTGAATAACATATCTAACATGAGAAATATCTCTTAAAACGTCTTCATCGTTAAACCTGATGACTGTGAACCCCAAGGCTTCTAAGCTACCCTGGCGAACTTTATCTTTTTTCTGAATTTCCTCCAAAGAGTGACTGTATCCATCTACCTCGATAATTAGACCCAATTTCGGACACATGAAATCTACGATATACCAATCCACAGGTCTTTGTCTTTTAAAACGGTAACCGAGCATTTTTCTTCTCGATAAGGCACATTTCCACAAACATGCTTCCGCTTTGGTCATCTGATCGCGGTTTTCCCTTGCGAAATCTCTCAGATGTTTATTGTAGTTCTCATTAGATGGCATAATTCTAAATTAAAAGTTTTTCTTTTTGTGAAAGTCCTCCCCCGCCTTTCTGGCACCCCCTCCAAAGGGGGACAACGGTCGAGCGACCTGAAACTCATCGGTAAATCTTGTCATTGGATGAAGTTACCTTATTTCGAAACCAATTGAATTTGGCCAGCGCCATATCCCCCGCTGGCGGAGAATGCTGAGCTCTTTCGATGTAGGGTGCATCGACATTTTGGCTTGAGCGAGCCCCCGCAGAGAATGCGGACACACAGTATCCCGTTAAAATAAATAGAATGTGAATTTAATCTGCGCGCTACAGCTCGCCCCTTCAGGGGTCGGGGGCAGCGGTAGGCAGGGGGGCAGCGGTAGGCAAGTGCGATTCATAATTGATAATTGTTCCATTCATAATTGACAACTGATAATTCTATTTTTGCCCTCATGAAAAAGCGCGTCCTTTTCCTATACACCGAACTGGCAGAATATTTCATGGCCTGTGTGGAAGAGTTGAGTAATCACGTAGAGGAAATCCACATCGTGCGGTGGCCGGTGAACGAAGAAGCGCCTTTTCAATTCCGCCAGATCGATGGTGTCAAGATTTACGATAAGCCCGACTTTGATCGAAATGCACTTCTGAAGCTCTCAGAAGAAATCACCCCTGATGTGATTGTCTGTTCTGGCTGGGTCGATAAAGACTACCTGGCCGTTTGCGAGATGTTTTACGGCAAATGCCCTACAGTTTTGACACTCGACAACTGGTGGCAAAACTCCCTCAAACAAAGATTGTTGGTGCGTTTTGCAAAATGGAAATTCAAGTCAGTTTTTTCCGATGCCTGGATTCCCGGCCAGCCACAAAAATCTTTCGCTCAAAAACTAGGCTTCGATGACGCTCACATTTCCGAGGGCTTCTACTGTGCCGACACCACCGCTTTCCAAAAGGCCTTCGAACTATCTGCTGATCAAAAGTCAGCGGACTACCCTCACCGCATTCTCTACCTTGGACGTTACCTCCCTTTCAAGGGAATCTACGAGATGTGGGAAGCTTTCAGCAGGTGGAAAATAGAAACTGAGAACGACTGGGAGCTCTGGTGCGTGGGCACAGGTGATGACTGGGAAAAACGACCCGAGCAGGAAGGCATCAAACACTTCGGATTTTTGCAACCTGCGGAACTTCTTAAGATTCTACCTAAAGTTGGAGCGTTCGTTCTTCCAAGTCACAGAGAGCCCTGGGGCGTGGCCGTCCACGAAATGGCTGCTGCCGGATTACCACTTCTCTGTTCCGGTAAAATCGGTGCAGCCACTGCTTTTTTGGAAGAAGCCAAAAACGGATTTTCTTTTCAATCGGGATCTTCAGAAAGTATCCTGAAAGCATTTGACAGGCTGGGCAACCTCAGCGATGAAGAGCTTTTGGCAATGGGAAAACATTCCAACCAGCTTTCCCAAAAAATCACCCCAAAGAAATGGAGCGAAACTGTTTTGCGGTTTTAATGTCACCCCTTTCGGGGTTCTGGTGTCTTTTCGCATTTTTACCTACAATAGTGTCATCCCTTCGGGATTGCGAATAGCCAACGGTTTCAACGGTTGGATCAATGACCACCCAACGAAAGAAAAGGTCGTAGACATGGCCGACAATTCACGTCTCTCAGAAATCTAAATTTATGGTTACATCAGATTTCCGGTAGTAAAATCGAACCAGAAGGGTCGTAATTTTCGCGTTCTAGATGAAAGAGATGTTAGAAGCCACCAGACTACCAGACCACTCCTAAAAACTACTTTCGGGATTTGATTACATCCCTCAAGTCTTCTTTTCCTTTTGGATAGCGTTGTAGCTTGTTGAGGATACTCACCGATCGATTGACCCTTGTATGAACTGTTTTGGCCTTAGAAATAAAGCCGATCAAAAATCGCTGCTTGCTCAATGACAACTGTTCAAATCGAACTCTACCCTGATCATCCTGGCTTAGTGCTTCTTCGAATTCTACAGGAATATCCACTCCGAGTTTATCCGGGTCCTTCTCTAGTTTTATTCCTACCTCGTCACCTTCTTCAGCATCAATAATCTCAAGTTGATTCTTGTTGATAGGTAAATACGCATCGCCATCGCCAAGAGCAACAAGTCCAGATCGATAGGTTACGGAATTCTCAACGGTGCAAATGACACGGGTTTTTAGTCCACCAAGTTTCTGGACATACTTTTCGGGCACGAGTAGATACCTTGTTGTAGGCAAGTGATCGAGACGCCCTATGACCGTACGAAAGCTGACCAAATTCCCAGGGATTGATTGTTAGAGCAACTCCCCGATGATCTTTTCGATCGTGTAGCCCTCGGCTTCAGCGCGGTAATTGCGGACAATTCTGTGGCGTAAGATCGGTAGTGAAACCGCTTGCACGTCTTCAATGTCTGGACTGTACTTTCCGTTGAGTGCTGCGTGGCACTTGGCTCCTACTACCAGGTATTGAGATGCACGTGGACCGGCACCCCAAGAGAGGAAATTGTTGACCATCTCAGGAGCGAGGTCGCCACCAGGACGGGTCTTTCCGGCAAGTCTCACCGCGTATTCCACTACGTTGTCGGCAACGGGAATCTTCCTGATGAGCTGCTGGAAAAAGAGAATTTCTTCTGAAGAGATCACATTCTCGACCTGAGGAACGCTATCTCCTGTGGTGGCTTTAACCACGCTAATTTCTTCTTCAAAAGTTGGGTAGTCTACCCAGATATTGAACATAAAACGGTCGAGCTGTGCCTCGGGCAGTGGGTAGGTTCCCTCCTGCTCAATGGGGTTTTGCGTAGCAAGCACAAAGAATGGGCTCGGAAGTGGATAATTTTGTCCTGCAGCTGTAACTCCGCGCTCCTGCATCGCCTCAAGCAAAGCTGCCTGAGTTTTTGGAGGTGTACGGTTGATCTCATCTGCCAAAACGATATTGGAGAAAAGCGGTCCTTTTACAAACTTAAACTTCCGGTCTTCACCCAAAATTTCAGAACCGATGATATCCGAAGGCATCAGGTCGGGCGTAAATTGAATCCGGTTGAAAGTGAGACCAAGAGATTTTGCAATCGTGTTTACCAAAAGCGTTTTTGCCAAACCCGGAACCCCAACCAAAAGGCTGTGACCTCCACTAAAAACGCTGATCAAAACTTCTTTGATCACCTCATCCTGGCCGACAATCACTTTGGCGATTTCATCGGTGAGTTTTTTATATCGAACGTTTAAGTTGTCGAGAGCTTCTTTATCGGAGTGAAATTTTGTTTCGGACATGTTCATTTTTGAGTAAATGGTTTAAGCGAGGTTGACGAAAATAGGAATTAAAGAGGTCTTTTCTTTGCCCTTTGTCCTTTTTCAGAATTTACTGACGTCATCAACTCCCCAGCTGTGGGAAAACTCGCACTTATCGAGTATTTCCTGATCTACCGAATCGTATGTTTTCATCAACGCATTTTCGATCCACTCATCGAAAACCTCTTCCCTTTTTTCACCTTCGGCTGCTTTTTGGATCATCTGATAATCGTCCCGCAAATTGGCGCGGTGCGCTTCTACTCGCTTGTCCAGTTTGTAAATCGCGTAATAAACGTCTCCATTCTCGGTTTCGATTTTTACAGGTTCTGAAACTTCGCCAACCTTTAGTTTATCGAGAACAAAGAAAATCTGTCTGTCGAGCTGATCTACTTCGTGCATAATCGAACCGGTTCGTGGGTTCATCACTTTACCGCCAGCTTTTGCACTTCTAAGGTCTGATGAAAAACGCGAGGCAGCTGATTGAAAAGTGAGTGAATCTTTCATCATTTGCTTCGCTGTGTCCAGCTTCATTTTCGCCTGTTTAATGTCGAGATCAGTCACTTTTGGTCTTTTCAAAATGTGACAGGCCTTGTAGTACTCCCCACGCTTTTCTTCCACATAAACAAAGTGAAAGCCGTATTCCGACTCAAACACCGGAGAGTAACTTCCCTCATCGGTATTGAAAACCGCGGCCTCGTATTCCGGGACGAAGCTTCCTCGCTGCATCAAATCGTAGCAACCGCCTTTGTATTTGGATCCCGGGTCTTCACTGTGAAGAGCAGCCTGGATCATCATCGAAGTGTTGCCTTTCATGATTTCTGTTCGGATCGAGTCGAGTAGCCTGCGTGTTTTTTCCTTTTGCACTTCTCTTACCTCTGGTTCGATAGCTATTTGGGAGTAAGCCACCTTCGCATTAATCAACGGAAGACTGTCTTTCGAAAGGCTATTGAAATACTTGGTTACATCTTCTGGCGTAACATTGACATCGTTGTAAATCTGCCTCTTCATTCGCTCTGCAAGTAACTGCTCACGAATTGGTTCTTTAAAGTCTTCGCGAAATTGAGCAACACTCTTTCCGTAGTATTCTTCAAATTTTTTCTGATCGCCCAACATGCCGATGTAGTACTGAAGCCTTCTCTCGATTTCCCCGTCTACCTCGGCCTCTCCAACTTCAAGACTGTCTACTCTGGCCTGGTGGAGAAGCAGCTTTTCGCGCAGCATTTCCTCCACCACCATGCAGTGTAGCTCCTGGCCTGTTGGGTAACCTTTTTGGCCTTTGAGCTGAAGTTTTTGTGCTTCTACTTCACTCTTCAAAAGTATTTCATCGCCTACCACAGCCACGATCTTGTCGATCACTTTTCCTTTCTCCTCCTCAGTTTGAGAAAATGCCGAAAAAGCGAATGTGCAGATGAGTAGTAGAACAGTTAATTTCTTCATTTCTCGAGATTAATTTCGATCTGTTTGTTGTCAAGCGCTTCGCGATAAATGCCATCGCGGAGATCATTCAACAAGGCAACTTTGCGCTGGTTGATGATAATGTTTTCAATGCGGTCTCTTTGGAAACTCAGAGGCGAAACGCTGTCTTTGATCTTATATTCTAAAATGTTCAGGTAAAATAGGTTATTTCCCCGCTCAAACTCGACCTGTTTGTTTTTTTTAAGAAAACTCTCGGTGTCTACCACATCAAGTGGAACTTGCTTTAGGAGGTCGTCAAAATAGATCCACATGTCTTCCTTTAGAAAATAGCGGGCCTTGTACTCCACACAAAACTGCTCGAGCCTCGTGAGATCTTCCGCATCATCGGAGTAAAAGAGCTTTTCGAATTTTCGCAATCGCGGAGTTTCCTTGTCGAGAATGCAAAACTTCACTCTGACGATGTAGTCTTTGAGCAAAAAATTATCCTGGTTTTCTTCGTAGTACTGCTCGATCACCTCTTCGGAAACAGCTGTGTCGAGGCGTTGGCGGACATATTGCTCTTCAAAAGCAAAAGTCAACAGGGAGTTTCTGTAATCCTCAAGCTGCTTGGTGAAATCCTTTTGCTCTTCAGACAAGTTCAACTGTGCGTGATGCACAATGGCTTGCTGTCGCACCCAATTGTTTATGAAATTTTCAGCCGCATAAATACTGTCCTGATCGGTGGCGTTGTCGGGAATCACATCGTAAACCTCCTGCCAGGTTAAAACCTTATCGTGAGCCTTGGCAGCGTAATCTACCTGCTCTTCTGTTTTTGGCTTACAGCCAGACAAAACACCGGCAGCCCACACTGCAATGAGCAATGCAACACCGAAAGACGAGTATTTGAGATTGCTAAGCCTTGTGATCACAAAATTGAGTAGAGAACGTCCTTGTTAATAGTCACCTCGTATTTGTCGCGAAGCTCTTCGAGCCATTGTTTCTCGAGGTACTGTTGATAATCTGCCATAACACGGCCTCGGGCTTCGTTGAGTTCCATTGGAGCTGGCTCAAGCACTTCATCAACCTGCACCACCATAATTTGTCCATCGTGGTTCACATTCTCGCTTAGGCCTTTTTCCCAATCGATTTCACCAAGAACGGGTTTATCATCTGCTGACCAAACTCCTTTGTCAATGCTCACGTTGAGTTCACTTTCTTTGTTCAGTGCATTGTAAATGGCTTCCTCATCAGCACCTTGCTTGATCATCTTTCTCAACTGA
This sequence comes from Halocola ammonii, assembly GCF_049334165.1. NCBI lineage: Bacteria > Pseudomonadati > Bacteroidota > Flavobacteriia > Flavobacteriales > Halocolacceae > Halocola > Halocola ammonii. The sequence goes on along the minus strand of NZ_JBEGHD010000002.1, from coordinate 164,499 downwards.
CCAGCCAGCTTTTCGTTGGCAACCTTGTAGATTTTGCCATCGATGCGTTTTGGCCACTGGTAGTTTTCACGATTATCGGCAAAGTATGCTTCGAGGCCTGCAGTGTCCTTTACCGCGCGATTCCAAACTTTCAGCTCCATCAGCTCAAAGAGCAAAATCCCATCGCGGTATTCGTTCATCAAAAGACGGAACTTGTCGTACTTCTCATCCAGGTGAGCCTCTTCGTACATCATCAGGCGAGAATCTGCATACTTCTCCAAACGCTCGTCAATGGCGTCTTTTGGCGAGAGACTTTTGTCTCGTGGTGGATTGTTTTGTACCCACTCGTAAAAATCTTTTGCCGTGTAAGTCATGTCGGCAAAAGTGATAAGATCTTTATTGAGCTTCTTCTCCTTCTTCACGTTCAGCTTGCCCACAAAAATGGTGGAGTCAACCGCATCGTAGATAGGATCGAGACGCTTTTTATCAATTTCGAAGTTGTATTCGTCCTTCAGGTTTCTGAGGAATGAGTTCTTGGTGATCTCTGCACGGGCATCGCGTGATACTTGCGTTTTGATGTTGCTCTTAACATCCTCAAATTTCGGTACCGACTTCTCGTCAATTTTCTTCACGATGTGCCATCCGTAAGAGGTTTTGAAAGGCTCTGAGATTTGGCCTGGTCGCTCCAGAGAAAACGAAACATCTTCAAATTCTTCAACCATTTTCCCGGTTCCAAACCACGGAAGCTCTCCGCCTTTTCTGGCACTTGAACGATCCTCGGAGTGCTTCAACGCCAACTCAGAGAAGTCAGCACCAGCTTCGAGTAAATCGTAAATTTCTTTGATTTTGGCTTCTGCTCTTTCGCCTTCCTCCTGCTTGGTCTTCTCGTCATCCTTAATCATGATGTGAGCCACTTTCACTTCTCCACGAGCTTCGCGCTTATCGTGAACTTTTAGAATGTGGTAGCCAAACTGCGTGCGAACCGGTTTTGAAACCTCACCAACCTCGGTGCTATAGGCTGCGTCCTCAAAAGGATAAACCATCTGGAAAGTCGAAAAGTAGCCGAGGTCTCCCTGATTTCTTGCGGCTGAAGGATCTTCGGAAACTTTGCTTGCAACTTTTCCAAAGTCTTCACCACCCTCAGTCACTCGCTTGCGGATTTCCATGATTTTGCTGTAAGCCTCAAGCGTATCCTGCGGTGTTGCAGTTTTATCGAGCTTTACCAAAATGTGGCTGGCTTTCACCTCTTGCTTCATTCTCTCGTAAGCCTGGCGAACCAGTTCATCGAGTTTATCTTCATCTGTAAGATAAGGACGGGCAAGCTGCTGTCTGTAGCCAGAAAGCTCCCTCTTGAAACTCTTCATCGTGTCGAGCCCCATTTGGCGAGCTTCATGCACCTTGAGTTTGAAATTGACAAAAAGCTCGAGGTATTCATCGAGCGCTTCTTTGGTAATTGCTGAGTCGTTGTTGTTTTTGCGGTAGATACTCTCAAAATCTTGTAGCGTCACATCTTCACCACCAACGGTCATCAGAACTTGCTTGTCTTGAGCCTCAGCTCCAAAGCTTGAGAAAAGCAATGGCAGGGCAAGAATAAAAGCAGAAAATTTCAATTTCATTTTCAGGATAATTTTGAATTAGGCAAAGGCAAATGTAATTAAATCATCAAACCATTAAAGGCCATTTACAGGCTGTAGTTTGGAGCCTCGCGAGTGATTGTTACATCGTGCGGATGACTTTCCCTCACTCCGGCATTTGTGATGCGGATAAACTGCGCTTTTTTGAGCGCTTCGATAGAGCCTGCACCACAGTACCCCATTCCGGCTCGTAGTCCACCCATCACCTGGTAAATCACTTCTTTTACAGTTCCTTTGTAAGGCACACGCCCGGAAATCCCTTCGGGAACCAACTTTTTGATATCGTCTTCGGCATCCTGGAAGTAGCGATCTTTTGAGCCCTTTTGCATGGCTTCAACTGATCCCATTCCGCGATAAGCCTTAAATTTTCTTCCTTCGTAAATGATCGTTTCACCGGGAGACTCTTCCACTCCGGCAAGCATCGAACCGATCATCACTGTGTCAGCACCGGCAGCCAAAGCTTTCACGATGTCACCTGTGTAGCGAATTCCTCCATCAGCGATAAAAGGCACGTCCGATCCTTCGAGCTCCTCAGCAATGTCGAGAATGGCCGTGAGTTGAGGCACTCCCACTCCTGCAATCACTCGTGTGGTACAGATCGAGCCCGGGCCAATCCCAACTTTCACGGCATCCACTCCGGCTTCTACCAAATCGCGAGCTGCTTTTTTGGTAGCGATGTTCCCTACAATCAAATCCACTGTGTCGAATTTGGCTCTGATTTCTTTGAAAACCTTGAGCACTCCGGTGTGATGCCCGTGTGCAGTATCGATAACGAGCGCATCCACACCTGCTTTCACTAACGCTTCTGCTCTTTCCACAGAATCACCAGTAACGCCAATGGCAGCAGCCACACGCAAGCGGCCGAACTCATCTTTGCAAGACATCGGATATTGCTGAAGCTTGATGATGTCGCGGTAGGTAATCAATCCAACCAGCTTGTTGTCATCGTCAACAACCGGCAGCTTCTCAATTTTGTGAGTGCGAAGAATGGCTTCAGCTTTTTCGAGGTCGGAGCCTTTTTTGGTAGTCACCAGATTCTCGCTGGTCATAATTCCACTGATCGACTCCTTCATATTTTTCTGAAAGCGCAAATCGCGATTGGTCAGAATCCCCTTGAGATTATTTTCATCATCGACAATCGGAATTCCTCCAATTTTATTCTCAGCCATGATTTGAAGCGCTTCCCCAACGGTGGCGTCTTTATTGAGCGTAATCGGATCCTGAATCATTCCACTTTCCGAACGCTTCACTCTGCGCACCTGAACCGCCTGCTGGTCGATGGTCATATTCTTGTGAATCACACCAATTCCACCGTGACGGGCAATTGCAATGGCCATTTCACTTTCGGTGACTGTATCCATCGCAGCCGAAATTATGGGCGTGTTGATTTTGATGTTTCGAGAAAATCTCGAGCCGATGTTGACTTCTCTCGGGAGGACATCTGACTGTGCCGGAATTAGAAGCACGTCATCGTAGGTGAGTCCTTCTCCTACGATCTTTTTGGTTTCCAATGACATAGAGTGTGGGTTGAATTTATCGATTCAAATAAATTCGTGCAAAAATACAAAATAGCATACAGAATCAACTCTTAATAAGGTGTAGTGTTGGTTAAAAAATGTAATTAGAATTTTACTGAATTCGGAGCGTTGAACCTACCTGCGATCACCTACTAACAACATCACCGGACCTCTTCGTTCGTAAAAGTTACCGAATCCGTCCGAAATACTCATGTAGTACATGTACTGGCCTTCCTTGAGAATCTGGCCATTTTTTCTCCCGTCCCAGCCATTGTCGATGTCAGTGCTCACAAAAATTTGCTGACCCCATCGGTTGTAGATGATCAACTGGTAATTGTTGAAGTCGGCAAATGAAATAGTGGGTTTAAAAATGTTGTTGAAGCCGTTTACAATGAATGCGTTTGGAATCCAGATTTTTGGTTCTTGAGTAACGCAGACAGTGTTGGAGCGACTCCGTGCTGAAATACCGTATTGGTTAACTGTTTCGACCGCTTCCACGTAGTAGCAAAATTCGCCCTCGGACTCGATGAGTTGCGACACGTCATCCTCATAATTGTACTTGGCCGGCCCAACCTGGTCGTACTGCTGAGGCATTTCGAGCGCATCCTGACTTCTAAAAATCACGTGCTCTGTTTTTGCACCATCCCAAACAGTGTATTCGTTCCAGATGATTGTATTCCTCATTTCCTCAGAATTTGCAATTCCACTAAGGAAAATTGTTGTCCCCACATTCGTAGTGTCGAGGTAATCCTCACATGAATTTTGTGAAATCACGCGGTAAGACACACTTTGCTCTGAGGTCCTGGTGTCGAAATCGTTGAACGTAGCGTTGTTTTGGTTTTGTACAATCTGCGTTGAAATCGATTCAAAACCATCTTCCGGATCGATTTCTCGCTGGAGGATGAGAACCAATGGGTAGTTCACTGCCGAAAGGTAAACATCCACCTGAGCCTGATCCGGACCAATCACAGTTGCTGTAGAGAGATAAAAGTCTTCTGGAGCCGCATCGTAGGGCAAGTCCTGCGTTCTGATATTCGAAATCTGATCATAGGGCTGTCCGTTCGCGTACGCTTTGATGTGGTACCTCATGGAAACATCATCGGTGAAGCTATCGAAATCGAGCTCGTGCTCATAATTGGTTTGCGTGCCTTCCACTGCACCAACGAGCTCCCAAATTCCGCCATCCTGGGACGCGTAAATCTCGTACATGTCGACTCCGTTTTCCCATCCATTCACTGCGTTCCACTCGAGGAAAACGTAATCCTGGCAAGCTTGCCACTGCGATTCAAGGAAAATACTAGTGAAGCAATCGCCCGAAGTTGGGCTAATATTTGGCTGAGGAGGATTTCCACTCAGGCAGGTATCGAATGAAGCAACCAGAAACGATTCCGATCCCGTGAGGCTCGCTTGTGAGTCGAGGTATTCGTATTGCACGTTGTTGATTCCCCAAACGGTGTCGAGAAAAATGTTGCTCCCATTGTCGCAGTAGTAAACGATGTAGCCATCGGTGTCTCCAGCTCCCGTCCCTTCCCAGTTCACGACAGCATTTCCGGTAAGAGAATCCACATCTACTGAAGTCACTTCAGGAACACCAGGGTGAGACGTATCGGTAAAAAAGTCGCCATCGATGTTGGAAACCATCGTGCAGCTATTTCTCACCAATCGGATTTGGAAGTTGAGATCATCTCCACAAACAGAAACTTCGTGAGAGTAAGATGTCGGTCCGTTCACGGGAACGGTAGCAATCTGATTCCAGGTGCCAGCAGGATATTCCATCAAGATTTCGTACTCCACCGCATCAGCTGGTGCATCTCCAACAAAAGGCGAATTCCAGTCGAGCTCGGCATCACCAACGGGATTGGATTGCCCCACTTCCAAAAACATGCTGCAAAGAGTGTCCGAAACAACTGAGTTTGTGCCGTCATCGTAGTTGGTGACCATGTAGAAACATCCTGTTCCTGCATCAAGTGGGTTATCCATACTGCCAGGAGCAATAGACTGAGAAACAGAACCAGCATTATTAATTGTGGTCAAAAGCGAAAAAGGATCTCCGGAAGTGGCAGCGTAATAGACTTCGTAATTGAGGAACTCTGGCTCAGAAGCATTTCCCTGAAAATTGAGAACTGCTCCACCTCCAGGCAAAACAGAAACACAATTCAAGGTCGGGCTTTGAGTAAGAGCACTACCAGCGACCAGACTGAGTAGAAAAACAATAAAAACTTTCGGAAATATCTTTAGCATCCGTTACTTCTAGTTTTTTACAAAGTTAATTCTTGCCGGTGGATAACGGAAATCGGCAGGGTAACGTATTTATAAGTACAGTTATTTTGGGCTCTTCGTTGCTTCGAACAGGTTCACCTTACAGATGTTTTTCTGTGCTTCAACAAAATCATTCAGAATTTCTTTCACAATATCCGCTGCGGGTTTCACCTCACGAATCATCCCGCTGATCTGTCCGATTTCAAGCTCTCCTTCATCGAGGTCACCTTCAAACATTCCTCTCTTTGCTCTGCCTTTCCCCAATAATTCACGAAGCTGCTCTACTTTTGCTCCAGACGAGTAAGCCTCCAAAACATTGTCGTAGAACTTGTTCTTCAAAAGCCTCACCGGTGCGAGCTCCTTCAGGGTCAATCGCGTGTCTCCTTCGTTCGCCTCCACTACCAGGTTTTTAAAATTTTGATGAGCCGAAGATTCTACGGACGCTACGAATCGACTTCCAATCTGCACTGCATCTGCTCCAAGTGTCATGGCTGCCAGCATTCCACGTCCATCACCTATTCCACCTGCGGCAATCACCGGAATTTCAACAGCATCTTTAACCATCGGCACCAGGCAAAAAGTTGTGGTTTCCTCGCGGCCATTGTGACCACCTGCCTCAAAACCCTCGGCAACAACCGCGTCTACTCCGGCTTTTTGAGCTTTTAGCGCAAACTTCACACTGGAAACGACATGAACTACTTTTATTCCGTGCTCTTTCAGTTGACTGGTCCAGGCTGCGGGATTTCCAGCCGAAGTAAAAACCACTTCTACACCTTCTTCCACAACTATCTTCATGTGCTCCTCAATCTGTGGATACATCAGTGGAATATTTACTGCGAACGGTTTGCCTGTTGCTTTTTTGCACTTTTGAATGTGGGTTCTGAGGATCTCGGGATACATCGACCCAGAGCCGATGATGCCCAACCCACCGGCATTGCTGACAGCTGAAGCCAACTCCCAACCGGCACACCAAACCATTCCCGCCTGAATCAGCGGAAAGTCAATTCCAAAAAGCGAAGTAATGCGATTCTCGTTCATGAAAAATGTTTTTTGAACAGCAGCGAAGTAAGAAACTTTTTACCGAAAATCAGGTAAAAGCTAATGTTTGAATACTTTATTTTGCATAAGCGCTGAGATCAACTTATTTTAGCCTGTTTTAAAGCAAGGTAAAATTGCCCGGCATGAAATACATTTCCATTATTTGTCTTTTCGTAGGTGTTCTGTTGTTTGCGGCTCCAAAGGAGTCTGCGGCACAGTACGACTTTGAGGCCGGAATCAAACTCGGTGGTGCCAACTATCTCGGAGACATCGGTGGAAAATCCCTTCCGAGAAGAGACTTCATTTGGGACATGCACCTCAATCAGACGAATGTCGCTATCGGAGCTTATGGCCGATACAGATTTTCCAGATTGATTTCTGTTGCTGCCAACATCACTTACCTTCAGATCAACGACTACGATTCAGAATCTACCAATCCTGCCCGTAGAGCCAGAAACCTTCACTTCAGAAACAGAATGGTTGAGTTTGGCGGACGCGGTGAGGTCACCATCTTTTACCACAACGATGTGGGCGGACGTGGTTTTTACAACCCGAAATTCAAATTATATGGTCATGCCGGATTGAGCGTTTTTCGCCACAATCCACAAGCGCAGCTTTACAACCCAGATGCCGGTGAACCGACTGGCGAGTGGGTGGATTTGCGTCCGCTGAGAACAGAAGGTCAGGACTCTGAGTACGAAACTTTTGCCATGGCAGTGCCATTGGGAATCGGACTTCACTTCACTTTCAACAACCGCTGGAGACTCGGTTGGGAGATGAGCTGGAGAATGACCTTTACCGATTATCTCGATGACATCAGCACTGACTACGCCAATCCGCAGGACCTTAGTCCTGAAGCGGCAGAGTTTGCCAGTCAGACTAGCCAGGAAATTATCGATGCCATCAACGACCCTGAAGCTTCCGGAACAGTTTGGTCGCACCAGTACGACACCCGAAGCAATCAAACAGCTCCACGTGGTGAAGCCTCAAACAACGACAACTACCTCACGATGACCTTCAGTGTCGGTTACGTGTTCCGTGGAAGAAGTTCTTTCTACAAGCGCAAGTACAACTGGATCCGTCAACGTAGAGGTATCAGAAGATCCAGAGCGAAATTCTAGAAAATCATAGAAGACTTTTGAAAAGGCTAAATTATGAAATCGATTTAGCCTTTTTTCTTGAAAAACTGGCTGATTTTGGAAAGTGGCTTTCTCGTCAGCGTCAGCGGACCGGGTTTAAGACCGTTGAGCTTCCAGGCGAGGCGATCTTCCTTATTGGCGCGAATGCGATTTTTCAACGAGACGTTACTTTCCCCTCCCACTCTCATTTTTGTAATAACCTCCGGCAGGTAAGACACCGAAATTTTGTGCTTGTGCAAAAAACGAAGCATCAACTCGTAGTCGGCTGCAGATTTGAGATCCGTGTTGTAGACGCCAAACTTTTCGTAGCACTTATTCTTCACGAAGAAAGTCGGGTGAGGAGGCATCCAGCCCTTTTTGAAAATCCCTTCACTGTAATTTCCAGACTTCCAGAAGCGCTTAACATCTTCTGTGTTCTTCCGATCTACGTACACAAGGTCTGCGTAAACGGCATCGCAGTTTTCTGACTCAAATTTCTTCACGACCTTATCAATCACATCGCTGTTGTCGTAAACATCATCAGAATTGAGAATTCCAACAATATCACCCGTGGCGGCCTTCACGCCTTTGTTCATGGCATCGTAAATCCCTTTGTCGGGCTCGCTAATGATTTTCGAAATTCCGTCTTCGTACTTTTTCACGATTTCCATCGTACCGTCTTTGGAAGCGCCATCCACGATGATGTACTCCACATTGGAATAGCTCTGAGAAACGACAGATCGAATGGTGTCTTCGATCGTATCTTCGCTGTTGAAACTGATGGTGATGATGGAAATTTTCATGCCTTGAACTCTCTTTTTCGAAGAAACTTTGCTGGGTTCCCCTGGTAGATGGAAAACGCCTCGAGCTTTCCGATACCTACAGACTTCACGGCCAACATGCTGTGACTTTCGCAAACACAGCCGGGCGTCACCACTGAGTGAGCACCAATCCAAACTCCTTCTTCGATTGTAATCGGTTTTACGATCAGATCGAAAGTGGGCTTCTTGTAGTTGTGATTTCCACAAAGCAGCATCGCTCCCTGCGAAAGACAGGCGTTTGAACCTATCTTCACTTCATCTAAGTTGTCGATCCATACTTTCTCACCGATCCACACGTGGTTGCCGACCTCGAGCTTCCAGGGATACTTAATATTTACGTACGGTTTGATCACTACTCCTCTACCGATTTTGGCCCCAAAGATCTTTAACAAAATCACTTTCAAACCACCAATCGGCAGCCAACCACTGTTAAAAAAAACGAGGTTGGTGTAGTACCACAGCAACCGCTTCAGCGGATTACCTGGATTGTACCAGTCGTTGTTGAACGAAGAAAGGTCTGTGGCCTGAGGATTCGACATGGCGTCAAAATTAGGAAAGTCAGCCGGTTTGGAGAAGATAAAGTTCTACTCCTCTCGCTCAAAGTAGTTACTTCCGATCAACCGCATCTGACGGAGAATGTGATCTTTCCTTCGGCTAAGGTAGGCAGATGGTGCTCCGGGATTGCTTTTCCGAGGACTGGGAACGGCAGCGGCAATCAGTGCTGCCTGACTCTTACTCAGTTTGGCTGCACTAGTGCGGAAGTAGTCCTGCGCTGCAGCTTCCACACCAAATTTGTACTTACCCGTTTCAATCACGTTTAGGTAAACCTCTAGAATGCGCTCTTTTGACCACAGCAATTCGATCAGAAAAGTGAAGTAAACTTCCAGGCCTTTTCGCACCCAGTTTCTGCCAGGCCAGAGAAAGACGTTTTTGGCCGTTTGCTGACTGATGGTGCTGGCACCGCGAGTTTTCTTGTGTTTCTCGTTGTACTCTATTGCTTTTTGGATTGCACCGAAGTCAAAGCCGCTGTGGCGTTTGAAATTCTGATCTTCAGAAGCCACTACCGCCAACCTCATCGGTAGGGCAATTTCTTCGATGTCGACCCACTCTTTGTGAAAATCATCGCCATCGGGAGCACGAAAATATTCGCGCGCCTGAAGGAAAGTGATCGGAGGGTTCACCCATTTGTAAACCAATACCCAAAGCACCGACAGCACTAAAAACCAAATCGCTAGTTTCAAAATCCAGCGAAGGATCTTCTTCAGGATTTTAATCATCTCAGGCTGAAGGATTCAAATTAGAATGAGTGGTAATCGCAATCTCTATCGTTTAAATTCCTTGCTGACATCACTTGGCACAGCATCTTGATGAACCAGAATTCCCACAGTCTTGAGCATGAAGTAAGCTTTTGATACGTACTGGATTCCACCATAAGGATTGTCTGCACCCCAGGAGTTTTTCACGATGTAGTATTCTTTGCCGTCCTGATCAAGTGCCATTCCGACAATATGCATCAGGTGATCGTCAGTGGTTTGAAAGTTGTTAAATTGCACCTGACGAAGCATTTGAGTCACTTCCACTTCTTCCACTACTTCTTTGAAAAGCTGATCTTTAGAAACCGACTCTTCCGGAGCGATGGCCATTCCGTTTCTAAAGCTAAATCCACGCTCGCTCACATCGGCATCCCAGGCAACTGTAAATCCTTTTTCGATTGCATTATCGACAATGCTCACAAGGTCTTCTAGTGGCACGTTGTTAAAAGGCTCCTGGCTGAAGTTGTCGGGTACTTCTAGAACAAACGGTTCGTAAAACGGGTGGTGTGTAAACGAAGTAAAACTCAGGTAATCTTCGGGAACGATTCCCATGGCATTTCTAAATTCCTCTGGCGTGTATATCTTTCCACTGTATTCAAAAGTAGTTGGAATTTCCCCGAGGTAAACGTCCAAAACTGAGTTCACCGCATCTTCCCACTTGTTGGTGAGTCTGCGTCCTTTGTTCTCTACAACAGCCTTCACCATCGCTTCGAGCATCGCATCCATTTCAGCGTGGTTATGTTCTTCGAGGCCGTAGTTCAAACCTTTGTAAACACTTTCGGGAACAATTCCGTGCTCGGCCACAGCATTGATCACATCGTGGCTAAGGCTTCCCGGGCCAAATTGATACTTACCCTGATAGCGAACGTACTTTTCAGCTTTCAGCGGATAAGTGACACGGACATTGAACATCTCCGAAAAATCGTGTTTTCCGTTGCCGAGTCGCAGCGCTTCGGATTCCAAAAAGGAAATCGTGGCAAAGCTCCAGCAGGTCCCGGTTCTGCACTGGTCTTTGGTTTCTGTGGCATCGATCTCCTTCACCACGGTAAACTCATAAACTTGCTCGTCCTGGGCAGAGACAAAAGTTGAAACACAAAGCGCAAGAGCCAGCGCAGCCCACTTCAGATTTTTCATTGGAATTGGATTAAGATTGAAAATTGCATCGACAAGTTTAGCGATATCCATCGGGCTTGTCAACTGGTATGTGTTAAAACAAAGGTGAAAAGTGTGGGTGAAGAGAAAACGAAATGAGGAAATTAGTACTTGAAAAAAAGTGCAGGTCCTCAGAAAATCTTCAAGACAATCGAGTTTGAATCAACAGACCCTGAAACAAGTTTAGGGATTCGAAAGTGACGACAACGATTATTCTAGGAATTGAATTAAACCCAAACAAACATGAAAAAAGTCGCAGTGATTGCCGGGGGATTGTCCGGAGAGGCAGTGATCTCAATGAAGAGTGCCGAGATGGTGATGAACAATATCGATCGGACAAAATACGAACCGGTGAAAGTCGTAATGGACAAGTCCGGCTGGTTCGCACATTGGGAAGGCAGCACTTTCCCCATCGACAAAAACGACTTTACTTTTACTCACAAAAAAGGCAAACACACCTTTGACGGGGTGTTCGTGGCCATTCATGGTACGCCCGGTGAAGACGGGATTTTGCAGGGCTATTTCGACCTGATCGGCTTGCCTACCACTACAGGAAGCGTGCTCAACCTGTCGCTCACTTTCAACAAAAGCATGACCAACACTTACCTGCGCCACGAGGGCTTTCTCTGTGCCCGCTCGGTGATGCTCAAAAAATCTGATGTCTATTCCGTGCGCCACATCATCAACAACGTGGGGCTGCCCTGCTTTGTAAAACCCAACCGCGGTGGATCTTCTCTGGGTGATTCGAGAGTGGAAAAAGCTGAAGAGTTGCCGGCAGCCATCGAAAAAGCGCTGGACGTAGACGGTGAAGTGCTGATCGAAGAACTGCTCAGCGGAACTGAGGTGACCTGCGGAGTGATCCGTCCCTACGGAAGAACCACTGCCCTGCCGATTACCGAAATCGTAGCGAAAGGGAAGTTCTTCGATTTTGCCGCTAAGTACGAAGGCCAGTCTGAAGAAATTACTCCTGCCCGCATCAAAGAACACCACTACAACGATGTACAGCGCATGTCGGAACGCATCTACGACCTGCTCGATTGCAAAGGCATGATCCGCGTAGATTACTTCGTAAAGGGTGAAGACATCTACGTGATGGAGGTCAATACCGTCCCCGGGTTTTCCGAAGCCAGCCTCATCCCTCAGCAAGCCGCCCACGCCAACATCTCCAAAAAGGAGCTGATCACGATGGTGATTGAAGGGTGCTTTTAGATTGGCCGAGGATTGAGTAAGGGATTCTACTTCCGAGTTCCATTCAGTTGAGTTTTGTGAGGTCCCGAACCAAGTTCAGGACGACCGTATTTGAAAGTACTGTTTGTGCTGGGATCGATTCGTTGCCAAAGAAAAATCCCTCCGAAACCCTATTTTTGACAAAGAACGAACTGAGCTCAGAAATGAAAATCCTACACACTGCAGATTGGCACATTGGCAAGAAACTTCACAAGCACGACCTGAGTGAGGACTTCGAGCTTTTTGTCGACTGGCTCGTAGAACTGGTGAAGAAAGAGCAGATAGAAGCAATTTTGGTTTCGGGAGATATTTTCGATCTCGCCAACCCTTCGAGCGAATCGCGCAGGGCATACTTTCAGGCTTTGCTAAAACTCAATGCGCTCAAATGCAAACTCATCCTAACTGGTGGAAACCATGATTCTCCAGCTGTGTTGAACGCCCCACGGGAATTGCTTCAGGCGATGGACATCCACGTGATTGGCAGTCTGCCAGAGAGACTCGAAGATTGTCTGATTCCTCTTAAAAATGCCGAAGGTAAAACCCAAGTGGTAATAGCGGCTCTTCCCTATCTGCGTGACCCGGACTTGCGAAATGCCACCGAAGAAGTGAGTTATGAAAGTCGAGTAGAAGCCATCCGCGTGGGCATCGCCAAGGTTTTTGAAAATACGGCCGAATGCTGCAAAGAGCATTTCCCCAACGTTCCGGCTATTGCCATGGGCCACCTTTTTGCTGCCGGAGTGAGCACTTCCGAAAGTGAGAGAGATATCCAGGTGGGCAATGAAGCAAGCTTTGAGGCAGATAAGTTTGGCGACTACTTTAAGTACATCGGCTTAGGCCACATCCATCGCCCACAAAAAGTGAATGCGCTGGTACCGACTTTTTACAGTGGTTCCCCACTCCCCCTTTCGTTTAGCGAAAGTGAAGACAAAAAGCGACTACTGATTTTAGACACCGAAAATTTTGAAACGGAAAGCGTGAAAATCCCAGTTTTTCGTCAACTGAAACGAATCAGCGGCACTCTGGAAGAACTCAAAGAAAAACTAGGTGTAATTCAACCCACGGGAAAGCTCGACACATTGCTGGAGCTGGAACTTAAAGAGGATCAGTACGATCCTGGAAAGATTTTCGACCTCGACAGGCTGGTGCAAGAATTCGAGACCGAGGGAGCAGAAATTGTCAAGCACCGCGCATCTTTCAAAAACCAGATCCACGGAGCATCAGAACTATATGACAGCTCAAAGCAACTGGAAGACTTGAAGCCCCGAGAGGTTTTTGAAAAGCGTCTGGATCGAGAAGATTTTGACGAAGAAACCAGAAAACTGGTAAGTGAGGCCTTTGATGAAATTTTGGAAGAGTTGGAGGGAAAAGGTGAATAAAAACAGATTCGGTGCGAATGAAGGTTCTCGAGCGGAGTCGAGAGAGTGCGCAAGGGGACAAAACAAGATTGTAAAACACTTTTGATCTAAGCTTGATGGCTACTTGCTACATGTACATACTTAAATGTATTGATAATAAATTCTATGTAGGCTCCACCAGGAATCTACTCAAAAGGATTGAGCTCCATCAAAAGGGACATGCTTCAAGTTACACTAGTCGCAGACTGCCTGTTGAGCTTATTTATTACGAAGAGTTTAGCAGGATTGATGAGGCTTTTGAAAGAGAACATCAAGTAAAGAAATGGGGGAGAGATAAAAAAGAAGCATTGATTGAAGGTAGACACTCGGAACTTCCTTTACTGGCGAAATGTCAGAATAAATCTCATTTTGAAAATAGAGAATATTGTAATAAATGAGAGAATATTTAACTCAACCTTCCCTTATGTCTCGACTCCGCTCGACAAGCGGCTCACGCACAGTGGTCGTTTCTCGAGAAAAAACAGTGCACAAAGAACAATTAACCGAGGTAAACTCTAACTTACAAGAGCTACTCTAGTCAAAATGAAAATCAGAAAAATAAAATTCAAAAACATAAACTCGCTGCGAGGAGAGCACGAGGTGGACTTCACAAAAAACCCGCTGGCAGAGAGTCGGCTCTTTGCCATCACTGGCCCAACAGGAAGTGGGAAGAGTACGATTCTGGATGTAATTGCACTTGCTCTTTTCAATCGCGTTCCTCGGCTAGGTAAAGTCAGCAAAAATTTTGTAGCCCAAAGCGGAGCCCTCCTCACTCGCAACACTGACGAAGCTTTTGCCAGCGTGGAGTATCAGTGTGGAAAAGGTGTCTTCCGATCGTCCTGGAGTATTTCTACTACCAGAAACAACACGCTCCGCGATTATGAAATGGAACTGGCAGATGTCGTTTCAGGCAAAAACCTCGACCTCAAGAAAAGTGATGTCCCCGGCAAAAACGAAGAACTCATCGGCCTCAACTACGACCAGTTTGTGAAGTCTATCATGCTTGCGCAGGGTGAGTTTGCTCAATTTCTAAAAGTCAACAAAAGTGAGCGTGGAGAGCTTCTCGAGAAAATCACCGGCACCGGAGTTTACCGCAAACTCGGACAAAAGGCCTTTGAGAAAAAACAGCAGTTTGCCAAATCGCTCGAAGATCTCAGGAAGGAAGAAGTCATTCACAGGAATGCATTACTGAGCGCAGACGAACTCAAAGAAACTCGTAAGCAAAACACCGAGCTCGAAAAACAATCGAGTGAAAAGGAAAAAAATCTCAAAGCTCTCGAAGAGCAACTTAAACTGAGAGAAGACTTCGCGAAAATCCAACTCTTAAAAAAACAGAAGCAAGAAGAGGTCGAGCTTCAAAAAAAGAAACTTGGTGATTTCGAAGAAGAGCACGGCAAGCGTCTAAAGAAACACGAGGCGACTTCACCTTTTGCTGAAAAGCTGGAACAATGGAAAAGAATCGGAGAAAAAATCACCGAAGCCAGTAAGGAAGCTGTAGCACTCAGCAAATCAAAGATAGAACTGGCTGTAAACCGTGAATCTCTGTTGAAAAAGGTAGAGGATCTGGTGCTATCAGAAGTCAGTGAAGATGCAGTGAAAACGGAGCTCGAGAAATTCAAAAATCGCGTAGAAAAGTTTGAAAAACAGATTTCCGAAAAGCAACAGGAGTATCGTAGCAAGAAAAATGAACTCATTGCCAAAGGGGAAAATTGGGACTTTGTGCCAAACGTAAAAGACCCGGAAGAAGATCTGGAAAAGCTACAATCATGGCAGTTGGAAACAGCCAGGCGAAAAGAGGAACTATCGGCAAAGCTTGGAGGAATCAACCTCGAAAATCCACAGAGTGAAGACGCTCGTCTTGAGAAAAAACTGTTTACCCTGAGAAAAGGAGCCGACTGGAGTATTGAGCTTACCAAGCTTGAGAAAAACCTCAAAGAAGAGAAGCAAAAGCTCGAGAAAAAGGCAGAAGACCAAAAAATGCTTCCCGGTAAAATCGAGAAACTGGAGAGCCAGAAGGAGAAGTCAGAGCTAAAAGTAAAGTCGCTTCGTCTTGAGTTGGAAAATCAAAAGCTCCGCGCCAGCCTGAAAGAGAAGCGAGCAGAACTTCAAGACGGAAAACCCTGTCCTCTCTGCGGCTCCACAGAGCATCCATGGTCTGATCATGCGCCCGAAGCCGATGACGAGTTGATGAAAAAACTACAGCAAGCTGAGAAAGATCTTGAGTCTGTAGGTAAGGAACTGAGCAATTCAGAGGCAAACCTGAAGCACCTTCTCAAAGAGCTCGAAGAGTTGCAATCTCGCATTGAGAATCTCCAAAAGGAAATTGAAAACCTCAACCAGCGACTTAAAAGTGAATGCGGAGAATGGCTGAAAGACGAACCTGTCGACTGGGAAAAGCTAATCGAACAGACCGAAACACAGCGGAAGTCGCTCAGAGAGTTTGGAGATATTCAAAAGCAGGCGAAAGGAATTGAAAGCTGCCTTCCGATTGTGGAATCGATGATCGCGATTTCCAGAGAAGGAAAAAAGCTCGCAGCCGAGAAGAACAAACTTTTTACGGGAGACGACATCAGCAAAACCTGTGGCGAACTGCGTGACTCGTGGACCGACATCAATCACCGATTGAAAAGTCTGGAAGAGCAATCCCAAAAACTAAAGCAAGAGCAGGCGAAGCTGGAAAAGGAAAAGAAACAACTGCAGAATGAGCTCTCTCCCGCCCTGCGAGAAAAAGGCTTTGATGGAATTGAAGACGCAATCTCTAAAAGACTACCAGAGGAAAAGTACCACCAACTCAACCGTCAGTTCAGCGATCTGAAGGAGGCTTTTAAAACTTCCGAGACCGGATTTAAGTCCACCGCTGGACAGCTGGATGAACTGAAGGCAAAGCTGACAGAGGAAGAAGACGAACAGCTGGAAAAATTTCATCGTGAATTAAAATCCGAACTTACTGAGATCCTGGAAAACTGGGAGGAAGTAAAACGAAAACTGAAAAACCACACCGAGAACTTGCAGCGTGTGGAAAACGTGCAAAAACGAATTGCCGAAGAGGAAAAAACCGGCCGCAAGTGGGAGTTGCTGAATCAATTGATTGGAGACGCGACTGGCAAGAAGTTCAACGACTTTGCCCAGGACCTTACTCTTCAACAGCTACTTGCACTGGCCAACAATCGTCTTTCTCAACTCACCGATCGTTACCGCGTTGCCTCACCGCAGGGAGACGAAGACGACAGCCTCATCGCCATCGATGATCACATGGGTGGACAAAGGCGCTCGGTAAAGACACTTTCCGGAGGTGAGACTTTCGTACTCAGTCTTTCGCTGGCACTGGCCCTTTCAGACCTGGCTTCGAAAAATGTAGAAATCAACAGCCTGTTTATCGATGAAGGCTTCGGCACCCTCGACCCGGAAACGCTTGATCAAACCCTCGACACACTTGAGAAACTCCAAACGGAATCTTCAAAAATCATCGGAATAATCAGCCACGTAGAAGCCCTGAAAGAACGCATCAGCACACAAATACAACTCGAGAGAAACGGCCAGGGTTACAGTAGTTTGAAGGTGGTTTAATTTTTCATTTTACCCGCCCCGGATTCTTATTCATAAAAGCCTTCCAACTCGAATATCCGGCAGCTCCTAGCGGTGAATTGCTTTGATAAAAATGGCAAACCGCAGCTGCCAATCCATCTGTAGCATCGAGATCTTTGGGCATGTCTCCTGCGGGAATTTTCAAAACCGACTGCAGCATGCTCGCGACCTGTTCCTTGGCGGCATTTCCATTTCCAGTAATCGATTGCTTGATTTTTTTCGGAGCGTACTCGGTCATTGGAATATCGCGGCTTAAGGCTGCGGCTATGGCCACTCCCTGAGCGCGCCCAAGCTTGAGCATCGACTGCACATTTTTTCCAAAAAAGGGCGCCTCGATAGCCAGTTCATCAGGATGGTACTCTTCAATTAGCCCCACACATCGCTTAAAAATATGCTGGAGTTTTACCGCGTGATCGCTCATCGAAGTCATGCGAATCACGCCCATGCTGATCAGGTCCATTTTCTTCCCTCGCACAGAAATTATCCCATATCCCATGATGCTGGTTCCGGGGTCAATTCCTAAAATTATCTTCTCTGTCTCCAATCGCGTACCTTTGTTTGAAATCAAAAGTAAAGATTTTGAAAGTCTCCCAGCGGCACGTGGTCCGACTGTTACAAACAGTCTTCTTTTTATTGGCAGTGACCTTTTTGTGGTATCACCTCGCGTCCGTGGATTTCAGTCAGTGGCAAAAAATGGGTTCTTCCCTGGCCAATCATCCCACCCTGATTGCAACAGCCATTGTGATGATGCCTATCAACTGGTTACTCGAATCGCGCAAATGGAGATTGCTCAACTTCAACTTTCTATCCCTCCGCAGAACCGATTCGCTGAAAGCCGTGCTCGCAGGAACTTACCTCTCTCTCTTTACTCCCAACCGTATTGGCGACATGGCCGGCAGAGTTTTTCTCACTCCACCACCTGCGCGTAAAAAAGCTGCTACTGCTTCTTTTTACGGGAGTGTTGCACAGCTGACAATCACCGTGCTGCTCGGATCAATCGCTTCGTTTTGGATTTATGCTGAGATAGAGGGAGTTGAACCATTTACTGCCGTTTTGCTCATAGCTACAATCATCACCGCAACTATTGCCTACTTCAATCTCGAAAAAATCTCCAAAAGACTCTTCTCCATTCTGCCGGCACGGTGGAACATGGAAAAACATTTTCACACAAGCTTTGAGCAATCCGTGGCAGCCAAAACACTTTTACTGAGCTTTTTGCGCTATGCGGTTTTTGCTACTCAGTTTGTAATCTTGCTTAAGGCTTTTGGCATAGAGCTCAGCCTTTTACAGTTCTACAGCGGCATCGCTGTGATCTACCTCGTTTCGGCAGTTGTGCCCACCGCGCTCCTGGGTGAACTCGGAATCCGTGAGTCGGTGGCCATTTTTGTCTTTGGTTTTTGGACCAACGAGCCAGCAGGAATTTTTGCCGCTACCTTCGCTCTTTGGATAATCAACTTGGTTGTGCCGGCCGTTGTCGGTGGTTACTTCTTCAACTCATCGCCCCACAGGCTCATTCGTGTTAGGTCGTGATAATGGCCGAAACCATATTGGCGATCACCGGGCTCTACGTGCTTTTCGTAACCTACCTCATCGTCAATTGGGTGCGACTACAGCGACCAGCTCTACCAAAAGGTACGGGTGATGTGAGGTTCTCAGTGATCATCCCTTTCAGAAACGAAAAAGAAAATTTGCCTGGCCTCGTCAGGAGTTTGCTGAATCAACAAAGTGGAGAGTTGATCGGTGAAATTTTAGTAGTTGACGACCACAGTGAAGATGGTGGAGCTGAAATCATTCGCCAAGAGTTTGGCGAGAACGAAAAAGTTCAGCTGCTCTCACTCACCGGTGAAAAAGGCAAGAAAAGCGCTTTGACGATCGCGGCCAAAAAAGCGCAATTCAAATTCCTCATCACTATGGATGCCGATGTGTCTGTTGGGCCGAATTGGATAGAAACGATCGGAAGGTTTTGCGCAGCCACCAATCCAATGATGGTCTTGCTACCCGTAGCTTTCGAAGGTGAAAGATCTCTTTTCCAGAAATTGCAGTCAATCGAATTCATGTCGCTGATGGGCGCCACGGCAGCAACGGCTTCTGCAGGAAAGCCAATCATGGCAAACGGTGCGGGCCTTGTGGTCCGAAAGTCGGTTTTTGAGGAAGTGCATGGCTACGAGGGCAACGAGGTTATCGCTTCTGGAGACGATGTTTTTCTGCTCTACAAAGTCAAAGAACTTTTTCCGGCACAGATCGAATTTTTGCAACACCCCGATGCTACTGTGAGCACGCCCCCCCAGCCGGACTTTTCATCCTTCACCTCGCAGCGATTGCGTTGGGGAGGTAAAGCGCGATCGTTTACCGATGTTTTTGGATTTTCGTGTGCGCTTTTGGTATTGGTCACGCATGTGGCGTTGGTCGCCTTCTTTCTACTCGTGCTTTCCGGAGAACTGCACCCGTGGGTGTTCATTGTTTGTTTTTTAGCAAAGTCTGTAGCGGATCTTTTGTTTCTATTTTTGGTGGCTGGCTTTTACCGCAAGAGAAAGTTTCTCTGGCTCTTTCCGCTCGAAGCTATCCTCTACCCGATTTACATTGCCGTGATCGGAGTGGCGGGTATTTTTGTGCGACCAAAATGGAAAGGCCGAAAGGTTTGAAAAATGAAAAGTGAACTGAGCGCTTGATCCGACTCCTGAAAAATAAAAACTTCAATCCCGACTCTCCCGGGCAAATTGCCTGGCGGAAATTCAAGAAGGACAAGCTCGCCATGTCAGGACTGATCTACATCGGACTGGTGGCGCTCGTGGCCATTCTGGGACCATTTATTCGGCCCGACCACACACCAGATGCCAACGATCAGCACCTGGTGATTTCAAAACAACAGCCTGGTTTTTCAGTAGAAATGCTCGAGGTAAAACTCAATCAGCCTCCACTAGAATATTCCTTTTGGGAAAAAATAACTCACGGTGGCTGGCCGAGCGACTATCGACTGGTGCCAACAGATTCAATTTGGTTTAGCCAGGACAGCGTTTGGGTGCAACAGTTTTCGAGTTACAAGCTACCCAGGTCGCAGGTAGTCCAACAATCCTTACACCTCGCTGACGTAGCTTTCAAAATGGACAGCGTAAAATCCAGTGGCGATAACTTCACCATTTTTCAGGAAGGAAATACAATTGATAAATCTCGTACTGATCTGGTTTCTGAAATAAAAGAAAACCACATTGAAACGCATCGCTTTCTCCTCGGTACGGACAAATATGGCCGCGATCTGCTAAGCAGACTGATGGCAGGAGCTGTCATTTCACTTTCTGTCGGTGTAATTGCCGTGCTCATTTCACTGCTGATCGGACTCACTCTTGGCGCCATTGCTGGTTACTTCCGCGGCTGGATTGACGAACTGATCATGTGGTTTATCAATGTAGTTTGGTCAATCCCGACTTTGCTTTTGGTAATGGCCATCACCATCGCTTTTGGAAAAGGTTTCTGGAAAGTTTTTCTGGCAGTTGGACTAACCATGTGGGTAGAAGTGGCACGTGTGGTTCGCGGTCAGGTGATGAGCATCAGAGAAAAAGAATATGTTGAAGCCGGGAAGGCTCTGGGATTCTCAGACAGAAGAATTATCCTCGGTCACATTTTGCCAAACGTGATGAGCGCGATTATCGTGATTTCTGCAGCCAACTTTGCCGCGGCAATTTTGGTAGAAGCCGGACTGAGCTTTTTGGGAATTGGTGCACAGATCCCAACCCCTTCGTGGGGTAACATGATCAAAGAGCACTACTCATTTATCACCACCGACCTGGCCTACCTTGCGATTTTGCCCGGTGTGCTGATCATGAGCCTCGTGTTAGCCTTTATGCTTGTAGGGAATGGTTTGCGTGACGCGCTCGACTCAAGAGCCTGATTTTTCGACTTCCTTTTTCATTCGCTTGCTGCTCTCAATCACTTTGGTTGCAAAAGAACACTGAGACTCTATTTCATAATCGTTCTCGGCAGCGTAGTCGATAAGTCGCTCTACCAAATCCGAACCCAACCCCAGTCCGCGAGCGTCATCGTCTACTTCGGTACTGAGAATGGTCAGTTTGGTATTGTCTGTTACTTCATAATTAATTTCCCCTTGCTCTTCTTCTTTCTTAACGTAGAAAAAGCGGCCCTTGCCGCCTTGTTCTTCGTGCTCAAACTTTCGTTTCATGGCAATTCGTTTTTGAATACAAATTCCTTTAATTCTCTTCGCTTGCGTTCCGCTGTTTCACTTTTGCGCTGCTTTTCGTTTAGCTGATCGGGACTCCCGAGGTAGCCCAACGCCATGAAGCAAACCGGATCGTAAACTTCAGTGTCGATTCCAAAAGTACCGATGGCCCTTGACTTGTCAAACCCACCCATCATGTGCGTGTAGACATCGCGATGCTGCGCTTGAAGGGTCAATTGCAAATTCGCCATACCGAGGTCGTGATGCGCTTTGTCATTCGGCCTTCCTTTGTAATCGTAATTCTTTTTTGCAAGGCAAACCATCAGGACGGCTGCGTCTTTAGCCCAGATTTGATTTGCTTCAGCGAGGCAATTTACAAATCTCTCAAAGTTTTTCATATCCCCACGGTGAGCGTAGAGGTAGGCCCAGGGCTGCTCGTTCATACTGCTGGGCGCCCAGGATGCCGCTTCAAAAAACTCCTGCATCAACTCATCGTCAATTTCTTTGTCGCTAAAAGCCCTTGGACTCCAGCGGCTAGTAATCAAATCGTGTAAATCGTACTTTGTGTCTGCTTCTTTTATGTTTTTACTTTCTATCGTCATTCTATTCTTTTTCTTTTTCTAATTAAAACTGCATAGGAACTTCCATTAGCAAAATCTCTGCATCTGAAGTAGCTTCCACGTAAAAGTTGTCTAGCTCCCACATGCCAATGGCATCGCGCTTCCCAAGGACCTTTTCACCCACTTTCAACTCACCTTCAATCAAGAACAAGTAGACTCCATCTGTAGGCTTGTGCAACTTGTAGTCGAGCGATTTACCGGCTTCCAACTTAGCCAAATAAAACCAGGTTTGCTGGTGAACCCACAATCCGGGATCGTCCTCAAAAGGTGAAATGATCTGTTGCCATTGATTGAGACGATCATCTTTATCGAGGGACATCTGATCGTAGCGCGGCTCTACGTTCTTCTTGTCAGGGAAAACCCAAATCTGCAAAAATTTAACTTCTTTGTCCTGATTGGCGTTGAACTCGCTGTGTTGGACTCCGGTTCCCGCACTCATCACCTGCACATCTCCTTCGCGAATCACCCCTTTATTTCCCATGCTGTCCTGATGCTCCAGGTCACCAGAAAGCGGAATGGAAATGATTTCCATGTTGTCATGCGGATGTCGGCCAAAGCCTTTTCCCGGAGCCACCGTGTCGTCATTGAGTACGCGCAGTGCTCCGAAGTGTATTTTTTCGGGATCGTAAAAATTGGCAAAACTGAACGAATGGTGAGAATTGAGCCAGCCATGGTTGGCGTGCCCTCTCGATTCTGCCGGATGAGAAATTACTTTCATTTTTATGCTGGGTTTTTGAAATCAATGTTTATACAACAAAACCAACGAAAACGATTTTTGTTTGTCCTTGAAAGCCTGTGGAAAGTAGAGTGCTCGAAACCACTCATTAAGTGCTGTCGAATCTTAATTTTGTAGCCATGGAAAAGTCGGATAAAATTTACGTTGCCGGTCACCGCGGGATGGTGGGCTCGGCCATTGTCAGAAACCTCGAAGAGAAAGGATTCACCAACATCGTTACCAGAACCAGTGGCGAGCTCGACCTGAGAAACCAGGGAGCAGTGAGCCACTTTTTCGCTCAGGAAAAACCGAAGTACGTTTTTCTGGCTGCCGCAAAAGTTGGTGGAATTCAGGCCAACAACACTTACCGGGCTGAATTTCTCTACGACAACCTGATGATAGCCACTAACATAATTCAATCGGCATACGAGCACAAGGTGGAAAAACTGCTTTTTCTCGGCAGTTCCTGCATTTATCCGAAAATGGCCCCGCAGCCGATGAACGAAGACAGCTTACTCACTGGAACCCTGGAGCCCACTAACGAACCATACGCCATTGCCAAAATCGCGGGAATTAAGCTCTGCGAAACGTACCGCGAGCAGTACGGCTGCAATTTTATTTCGGCCATGCCCACCAACCTCTACGGGCCAAACGACAACTACGACCTTCAAAACTCGCATGTGCTTCCCGCCTTGCTCAGAAAATTCCATGCAGCAAAAGAGGAAGGAAGTGCAAGTGTAGAATGCTGGGGAACAGGGAGTCCGAAACGCGAATTTCTCCATGTTGACGACCTGGCCGAAGCGTGTTTCTTCCTGATGGAAAACTACAACGAGAAACAGTTTGTGAACATCGGAACCGGTGAAGACCTGTCGATCAAAGAGCTCGCAGAAACGATCCAAAAGATTGTTGGCTTCGAAGGCGAAATTAACTGGAACACAGACAAACCTGACGGTACTCCCCGAAAGCTGATGGACGTGAGCAAAATTCACAACCTTGGATGGAAACACGAAATCGAGCTCGAAGACGGGATTCGCAACGTTTACGAAGATTTTAAAAAGATGGAGTTCGCTCAGTAGCTGCCAATGCGATCAGCGATTTTTCATATCACCCTATTTTTTCTACTCGTCTTTCCGGCACTGCTTTTCGGGCAGCAAAAATCGCTACCTCTAAATCGCTCCATGAGTCTCGAGGTTGAACGCAGCGTTTCTTCGCCAGACAGCGCTGTGCACCTTGGCATGAAGCCACTTCTGGAAAGTCGCTTCGACCTCACCAACGTGATACCTTACGAAGAAGACAGTGTGGAGTACAAATCTAGAGTGGCAGCCAAAATCTTTAGCGAACACCTGCTCGTGGTAGATGAAGAAAATTTTCATCTCACTGTAGACCCACTTTTCAACTTTCAGTACGGTTACGACTTTGCCGACAACTCCGACTATCAGGACACAGTAACATTGTATGAAAACACCCGTGGATTTTGGGTGAGAGGCGACATTGGCAAAAACAAGAAAGTCTCATTCGAATCGCTATTCTATGAGAATCAAAAGTTCTTCCCACTGTACATCAAAAACTTCGCTGACCAAAACCAGGTGGTGCCGGGTGAAGGACGGTTTAAGATCTTTGATGAAGTTGGCTACGATTTTGGCTACGCCTATGCAAATGTGAGCTTTTCGCCAAACGACAAATTGAATTTTCAACTCGGTCACGGCAAGCACTTCATCGGACACGGTTATCGCTCTGTTTTACTTTCTGACAATGCTTTTGGCTATCCCTTCTTAAAAGCAACAACCTGGCTGTGGAAAGATAAAATCCAGTACAGCTTCATGTACGCTCAACTCGAAAGCTTGCTACGCCAGCCGTCCACAGAACTGCCCGAAGCGCTCTTTGTGGGCAAAGACGCCAGCATTTATTACCTGAGTTTTTTGGCAACTTCAAATCTTGAAATCGGACTTTTTGAAAGTGTGATCTGGAACAGATATGATTTCGATGAAGGTACTCAACCCTTCCACTGGCAATCGGTGATTCCGGTGATCGGGGTCAACTCGGCAATTTTGGGAATGGACGATCTGAACAACAGCAAGCTCGGCCTGAATGTCAATTTGAAAGTTACTCGCCAATTTCACGTTTACGGCCAGTTAGCTGTCGATGAGTTTGGCGAACAGCGCTATGCCGTGCAAACCGGAATGAAGTTCTACGACATTTTCACTCCAAACTTTTATTTTCAAATCGAATACAACGAAACAGGTAGAGGCTACCAAATTGGATCGCCCCCAAACCAGGAAAGGTTCACCCAGCAAGGTCAATGGCTGGACTTCACGCCCGAATTTTCGAGAAGAGAAGCTGTGATGATCGCCAATTATCGGTGGAATCGACTTTTTGCGAAAGCAAAAGTGAACCTAATCAGACCTAACATTGAAGGCGACTCTTTTCTCTTTCCTTCCACCGAAAGAGGTACGCTGGTTCAGGACTACCAACTGGGATACATCGTGAATCCATCTACCAACCTCACCGTGTCGGCTGGCTATTTAGACCGAATGCAGAATTTTTCCGTAAGTGAAAGCAAAACTCATTGGTTTTACTTGAGAATCGGTACAAGTCTGCAAAACTTGTACTATGATTTTTAATACTTTTGACCACCAAAATTTCTGACTGTGGAGGTGTTAGCATTAGGTTTTTTCTCGGCTTTTTTTCTGGTTTTGTTCGCCACGCCATCACTCATAAAAGTGGCTAAGCTCAAGCACCTCGTTGACGAACCATCGGACGACAGAAAGCTGCACCACAGAAGCATCCCGACCATTGGCGGAATCATGATTTTTGCCGGAACCATCTTTGCCTACTCCATGTGGTTTCCCTCACAAGGCGATGAGCAGCTCGGTGTCAATTACAACGTTCTTTCTGCACTTCAGGAGTTTAAGTTTTTAGTAGCCTCCATGTTTGTGCTCTTTTTCCTCGGGCTCAAAGATGACATCATTGGTGTTAGCCCATCTAAAAAACTGATGACTCACCTGCTCGTTGGGTTTATTTTGGTGTTGATGGCCGACATCCGTATCACAGGACTTCACGGCATTTTCAATGTCTACGAAATCCCTATGTGGGCGAGTATCATGTTTTCGATTTTCGTCTACATCGTGATTGTGAATGCGATTAACCTCATTGATGGAATTGACGGACTGGCATCTGGGCTAGGCTTCATCAGCTGCATGGCTTTCGCCTACTGGTTTCAGCAAGCCGGTGACTTGCCGCTTTCACTTTTGGCCGTAGCTCTCGGAGGATCGCTGCTGGCATTTTTGTTTTTCAACTTCAGTCCGGCCAAAATTTTCATGGGCGATTCGGGCTCACTCACCATCGGAATTGTGCTCTACGTGCTGGCGGTAAAAAGCATAGAACTCGACATCAGCCACCTGCCTGCCACTTTCAAAGGGATCTCGAGGCCAGTTCTGGCAATGGCTATTTTGGGCTACCCACTTTTGGATACGTTGCGGGTTTTCATCGTTCGTACCTTGCGCGGCCGCTCGCCATTTTCGGCCGATAGAAATCACATTCACCACCAGCTGCACTCTGCTGGCCTGAACCATCGGAAGGTCGTCTACATCCTTTACCTCTTTTCGATCGTTTTGATTGCCCTTCCGTTCTTTATGCCACCCAATTCGCCAAATATTTCGTTTCTGGTTGTTGGCGGTGTTGCAGTGATTATTGCTCAGTTAATTTTTATCTTCACAAGGCGAGCCAAGCGCAGAATCAGGAAAAAAGCCTCTGAGCAAAAATGAATCGTATTTCGCTCATCGTAGCAATTCTCTCCTTTTTCTCAGTATCAAAAAGCTGGGGACAACAACTCGATTGGCCCTACTCCAGAACCACGGAAGAGCTTCAAACATTTGATTCGCACGATGCCATTCAGCCTTATGTTCAACACTCTTACAAACCAGTTGAAAGCCAGCATTACAATACTCGGTTGGAGAATGGGAAAAACAGCAAGTTACGCCCATTGGCCTACTTAAGCGGAGGTTATCAGATTGATCCGGAACAGAGAATTCCAGCAATAAACCTGGCTGGAGTGGAATACTACAATCAGTTCAACCCACAGTGGTCAGTTCGCGCTTCTTACATTGCCGGGTTTGCTCTTTTCCCAAATTACTTTGAGAATTACGCTGAAAGCCGAAACATCTTTCCGGGAATCGGACCTAACAGAAGCAAGTCAGAAATGACCTTTGGCAACCAGTTTATGGGGAGTGTGAAGTACTCACCAACTGAGCACTTCAGCTTCGAGCTCGGAAACGGAAAAAACTTTTGGGGAAGCGGACATCGGTCTCTCATCCTGAGTGACCTCACCTCGCCTTACCCTTATTTCAAGATCAATACGCGCGTGTGGAAACTTCAGCTAACCAACCTCTACTCTCGATTGCAGAACTTCACTGAAGACAAGCTGCTGGGCGACACCAGAGCCAAGTACACCGCATCTCACGCCTTAAGCTTTCAGGCAACTCCAAAACTCAATTTCACCCTCTTTGAAAGTGTAGTGTGGCAAGCCACGGACTCCATGTCCACGAGAAATTTTGAGTTCAACTACATCAACCCAGTGATTTTTTACCGCCCGGTAGAATACTACCAGGGTTCAGCAGATAACGTGCTGCTCGGACTTGGATTTGAGTGGCAGGCAATTCAAACTGTTTCGCTTTACGGCCAACTCGTTGTCGATGAATTTTTGCTCCGCGAAGTGATGGATCGCAACGGCTGGTGGGGAAATAAATTTGCGGGTCAGCTTGGTGTTTTCTTAACACCTTCCAACCCAAATGGCTACAGTTTTCGCTCTGAGGTGAACGTAGCAAGGCCATTTACCTACACTCACGGAAGTCCTATTCAGAGCTACACGCACCTCGGTCAGTCATTGGCTCATCCTCTGGGAACCAACTTCTTTGAATGGATAAACATTCTGGAATACGAAAGCTCAGACTGGCACTTCGAAGAGCAATTCAACTGGGCCATTTTTGGCCGGGACGTGGATGGACAAAATTTCGGTGGAGACATTTTTCGCTCCTATACCAATCCCGCTATGCAGTATGGTAATGAGATTGGCCAGGGTCAGCTTAACGAAGTTTTACTCAATAAGCTCACCATTGAGAGAAAAGTGGGGAATTCCAAAGCCAGAGTATTTCTCAGTCACATGTGGCGGGTGCAAGTGACAGACGATCTGCGAGATGTTAATCATTTTGCACTCATTGGTGTTAAGATCAATGTGACACCTCCGATTTCGGATTTTTAGCTCCTCAATTTAGAAGGATTTTAAGCTAATGCAATCCCGAAAGACGGGATAAATCACTTATTTTTGCACCGGTTTTTATCAAGAAATTTTTCGGATTGAAGACAACTGAAACAATTGTACAAGACCGTTCTGCAAGCAGTAGCAAGGTGAAAGACATTGCCATGCTTTTCAAACTGCGCCTTACGGTTTTAGTGGTCATTTCTGCCGCTTTGGGATATCTGATGGCTGTTCCTCAAGTACACTGGACTTCTCTCATCTTGTTGTGTCTTGGTGGAGTTTTGCTAACTGGCGCCTCCAACAGTTTCAATCAGGTTTGGGAAAAAGACAACGACCGTTTGATGGACAGAACTTCCAATCGCCCGCTTCCTGCCGGAAGAATGAGCGTAGTGGAAGCATTAGTCTACGGGACAATTGCCGGGATAGCTGGAATCGCCATTCTCTGGTACTTCTTAAACCCATTGAGTGGCGTGCTCGGAGCACTTTCACTTTTTGTTTACGTATTCGTCTACACACCTATGAAGCAGCACACATCTTTGGCTGTTTTTGCGGGAGCTTTCCCTGGAGCCGTCCCTCCGATGTTGGGTTACGTTGCGGGATCTGGAACTTTTGGCCTTGAGCCGGGAATCCTTTTTGCCGTGCAGTTTATGTGGCAGTTCCCTCACTTTTGGGCCATTGCCTGGGTGGCAGAAAAAGACTACGCCAAGGTGAACTACAAGCTTCTTCCATTTAAAGAAGGACGATCGAAAAGAAGCGCTTTTCAAATCCTTCTTTACTCACTATTCTTATTGCCCGTTGGCCTTTTACCATGGGCATTCCCTCAAGGTGATCCAATGGTAGGAAACATCGCCATGGTTACCGTTGTGGTATGTACCTTACTTTTTATTTATCAAGCCTTCAAACTTTACCGAACCTGTGCTGTTCAGGATGCAAAGAAATTGATGTTTGCATCTTTCTTCTACCTTCCCATTGTTCAAATCATTTATGTGATCGACAAACTTTAATCCATGAACAAAGCACAAGCAACAGCCGAAGAAAAAGCGCCTAAAAAAGACGTTTACGAAGATTACGATCCGGCAGTAAAAGTTCGAACCAAAAAGATGTTGATGTACTTCATCATCTTTTCAATTGTAATGATCTTTGCGGCATTCACCAGTGCCTACATCTTCAATTATTGGGGACAGTTTTGGGTCCACATCAATATCCCTACAGCATTTTGGGTTAGCAATGTGATCATAGTTTTCTCAAGCCTCACGATTTATCTGGCGCTGAGGGCCGCAAAAAGAGACGATCAAAAAAACACGACCATTTACCTGATTGCCACATTTATTTTGGGTGTGGCTTTCACCATCAGTCAATTTTCTGGGTTTGGCACTTTAATGGATCAGGGAATTCACATTGCCGGAGCACGAATTGAATACATGGAAGGGACTTACAATGAAAGCTACTACATCACTTATGGTGGCGAAAAGCTACTTTATGACGATGGCGAATACTACATGCCATCCGATAAAGTATTGGCAGAGCCCATAACCAACAAGGTAAACGAACAAGCAAACACAGCTGGTAACTACATTTATATCTTGACTCTAGCTCACGTCTTTCACCTTCTTCTGGGACTTATTTACCTGGTGGTGAACACGGTGCGATCGGTCAAAGGACAATTTAACAGCAAGAATACGATAAGCCTCTACACGAACGGAATGTACTGGCATTTCCTGGGGATTTTGTGGCTTTATTTGTTCGTGTTTATATTCTTTATTCATTAATATTGCAGCAAATTTTTAAAGCTTATGTCTGGAGAAGCGACTAAACCAATTGACAAGTCTATCCTTTGGGGAGGTGGCCGCTCACCTTTTAGTGTGAGTTATGGAAAAATGATGATGTGGTTTTTCCTGGTTTCCGATGCCCTCACTTTCAGCGGATTGCTGGTAGCCTACGGCCTAACACGCCACGCAGAATCTGAACCCTGGCCCATTGGGGAGCAAGCGTTTAACGCTTTCCCGGGAATCGATGCAAGCTTACCGCTCGCATACGTTGCGATGATGACTTTCATCCTTATCGTTTCTTCAGTAACAATGGTACTTTCGGTAGAAGCTGGCCACAGAAACGACCACAAAGGCGTATTGAAATGGCTCGGTCTGACTATCATCGGAGGTTTTTTCTTCCTCGGCTCTCAGGCCTGGGAGTGGAGTCACTTCATTCACGGTGGTGGCGGTGCATTTCAGGTGAATCAGGAAATGACAGTTACCGGAACCGATCGTGATGGAGAGGCGATGACTCTCACCCTATCGGCTGGAGATCGCGTACATTTTGATCACCATTACGGAAACGAACTCTACGAAGTAGTTCATCACAGCAACCAAACCGCTACTGAGGCAAGCATTCACGGCAGTCATGATAGTGGTCACGGACATGGTCACGGTGCTGCCGAAGAAGAGCACGGCCCAATGACAATGGAAGAACTGGGTGCTCCGGACAAATTGATCATCAACAAATACGTTGAAAACGAAATGCACGTGGACGGACCAGAAGCTCTCGAGCTTTGGAACAATCGCGTTGAAAACTCATTTGTATTTGGTGCTAACATGCACGAAAATGAGTACGGCCCACAGAGCTATGCCAACTTCTTTTTCTTCATCACCGGATTCCATGGTTTCCACGTTTTCAGTGGTGTAGTCATTAATATCATTGTTTTCTTAATGGTGCTCAAAGGTGTTTTCAAAAGAAGAGGCCACTACGAAATGGTAGAAAAAGTTGGACTTTATTGGCACTTTGTCGATTTGGTTTGGGTATTTGTTTTCACTTTCTTCTACCTTATCTGATCGAACAACAAAACAAACCCTTTAAGGCTTTTTAAAGATGGAAAGAGACGACCTCATAGTAAACGACCAATATTCGATGGATGCCCACCACTCTGAAGAGGCGGGTAAAAAAATCAGAAAAAAGATCTGGGTGGTGACCTTGATCCTGACTGTGATCACAGCATTTGAAGTGGCACTTGGTATCTACTTCAAACGTGCTGATACTTTCACCTGGGAAACAATAAAAATTACTTTCATCATTCTCACGTTGGTGAAAGCAGCTTACATTGTGATGACATTTATGCACCTGGGTGATGAGCGTAAAAACTTGCGTAACATCATCCTAGTACCTTACGCTATTTTTGCGATCTATCTAATTTTCATTGGTCTCACCGAAGGTATTTTCACAGAAACTATCAGAGATCTTTTCCGATAGTCGAATATGAATAAAAACGCGAGAAAGTATGTGATTCTAATCTGCATGCTTTTGCTGATTCCGCTGACCTTTTTGCTTGTTTTTAGCAAAATGGATCACAACTTCACCACCCTTCCTTATTACGGAAAAGACGGTAAGATTCCAGCAGAAAAAGCTGTGGAAATGGACTCAACAGCGTTTTACACCATTCCCGAGTTTGAGCTAACCGATGAAAACGGCAACTCTTTCCACTCCGACTCGCTGAAAGGTGATGTCTGGATCGCGGCTTTTTACACAACTTCGTCTCCCTACATTTCGAAAATAACGAAGCGACTGCTTGGATTGAACTTTACTTACAACGATCAGTCTGACATTAAGCTTGTGGTATTTTCTACTGAGCCGAGTTTCGACAAGCCAAAAGTGCTCAGGAGCTACCTCGATGAGATAAAATCTGCTCCTGAAAAATGGAAGTTTCTCACCGGAGAAGAAGAAAAGGTGGCAGATGTCATTCAAAACGGATTTCTGATTGACGATTACAAGAACACTTCGACCTTGTGGCTTGTAGATAATAACGGTCACCTTCGTGGCAAATTCAATGGCAATTCCGAGGAAGAAGTGAAAGATGCTACTGAAGCGATTGCACTACTCAAAAAAGAAATAGACGTCAAAGCTTATGAAGAAAGAAAAGCCAGAGAAAATTAGTCTGATCTTTTCACTCCTGTTGTTACTGGGATTGGCTTCCTGCACTTCCCAAAACAGCGATCAATCTTCCACTGAACAATCTTCTGACAACAAAAGACTCCCCTACTTCGGTACACATGGTGATCCGAATGCCCAAAATCCACTACCGGGGGAAATTGAAGACAGTTTGATTTACACCGTTCCAAAGTGGAGTTTAATTAATCAGGACAGTCAAAGAGTTTCTCAGAAAGACTACGAAGGAAAAATCTACGTCACCGACTTTTTCTTTTCTACATGCCCGAGCATTTGTCCCGTCATGAGCTCGCAAATGGCTCGACTTCAGGACAAGATTAAGAAGGCTGGCCTGTCGGGCGAGGTGATGTTTTTGTCGCATACTGTGGACCCCGAAAACGATCGGCCCGACACACTGAAAGCATATGCAGAAGAACTGGGTGTTGATCTCTCAAACTGGAACTTTGTCACTGGAAATAAGGATGACATCTACTATTTGGCAGAAGAAGGATACTTTGTAAATGCATTGCCCGCTGAAACAGCTCCAGGTGGATTTATCCATACAGACAATTTTATACTTATCGATGAAGAAGGCCACATCCGTGGCTACTACGATGGCACGTCTACCAGAGATGTAGACAAGCTTTTCGAAGACCTCAAAAAATTAGTAACTAACAATAATTAAAGAAGATGCCGAACGAAAATGCAGCGAGTAAAGAGAAAAACTACACTCCATTGATTGTAGTTGTTTCTATTCTTATTCCACTGGTAGTGGCAGTGCTTTTCTTTTTGCCCCAGGCAGAAAATATTTCACCCGGTTTGCGATCTTTTCTTAATCATCTCCCACTAACCAACGCCATCATCAACGGCACCGCAACCGTGATGCTAATTGCAGGAGTGGTTGCAATCAAAAACAAAAATATGGTGGCCCACAAGCGTTTTATGTCCACTGCCATTCTGCTTTCAGTGCTTTTTCTGGTGAGCTATGTTTCGTTTCACCTCACATCTGAAACCACGCGCTACGGTGGAGAGGGCCTGATGAAGGGACTTTACTTTTTCATCTTGATAACCCACATTTTACTCTCCATCGCCATAGTTCCGCTGGTGTTGATCACCTATGTTCGGGCTCTGTCCCAACGATTCGACAAGCACAAAAAAATTGCGCGAATTACTTTTCCTCTTTGGCTCT
The DNA here is from genome assembly GCF_049334165.1 of Halocola ammonii. Lineage (NCBI taxonomy): Bacteria > Pseudomonadati > Bacteroidota > Flavobacteriia > Flavobacteriales > Halocolacceae > Halocola > Halocola ammonii. The sequence continues at coordinate 131,601 of NZ_JBEGHD010000002.1, read as the reverse complement.
ACGTAACAATTACAGGCGTTTTGGTGTACATAATGATCAGTCCATACTATGCGTTTAATGCTTAAATTTGTGAATATGAATCGAACAATCAGTATTTGCGTAGCAGTTGTTGGACTGTTGTTGATCAGTCAATCTGTAGAAGCTCAGTGCGCTATGTGCGAGGCAGTTGCGGAAAGTGCATCAGAAGACAACAAGAACGTAGCAGAAGGATTAAACAAGGGAATTATTTACCTCATGTTTGTGCCTTACCTCTTGTTCGCCATTGTTGGCTTTGTTTTTTTTCGCAAGAAAATTGCATACTTTTATCGAGACTTGATCGGTCAACACTAGAACCTTACTGATTTAGCTAACTTGAATGAAGTAATTTATGCAAAACAATTTCAACATATCCAGGCTAATCCTTTTGGCTATCTGCCTACTTTCGGGGATTGTCGCCAATGCCCAATTCACCGAGGAGAAGAAAATCTCCGATGATGACATGGCTTATGAAAATCAGATGATGCGTCTGCATGTGATCAACGAAGAAATGGAGGAGACTAGTGAAACAGCTGTCGACATTGAAATCCAGGGACTTGATCCGCGTGACCCGGTTGTTTTTGAAGATGTAGTGGACACGACCATCCAAATTCCAGCTTACAGAAGATACACAGTTACTGCTGTCAAAGAGGACTTCATGTTCTACTCGGAGCGATTCTGGCCGGAAGAAAAAAAGATTCACGTTCAGGACATCACTCTAAAGAAGCTTGCCCCAGGTCTCAAATCTGATGTTCCAGGTATAATATTCCTGGGCAGTGAAACAGAAATCTATCACAAATCGGCAGTGGCTCTTCAAAATCTATATGATTTCCTTGTGAAGAATCCCGAAGTGACCATCGCAGTAAATGGACACGTTAACGATCCGGACAACCTCTACAGTGAAAAGTTTCTTGAAAAAGCTTCACGCGAACGTGCACAGGCTGTCATCGATTTTTTGGTAAATAAAGGAATTGATGAAAGCCGCATGACTGCAGTCGGAAAAGGAGCTACCGAAATGAAGTATCCAGACCCCAAAACGGACTGGGAAAACGAGGAAAACCGAAGAGTGGAAATCGAAATTCTCTCCCTCTGATTTAACAATCTTTATTCGTTTGAGCTCAGAGCTTTTTTAGCGAGAAGCTTTATGTTTGTGCTTCAACCCAATCCCAATTTACTATGTTGAAGTACTTCTGGACTCTCCTTTTGGCCGTTGCTTTTTTCACTAGTCAAGCTCAAAGTGAGAAATGGTCACTGAAGCAGTGTATTGACTACGCTCTCGAAAACAACATTCAAATTCAGCAAAGTGCGCTTAACTACGACCTGGCAGGCATTGACAAGACGCAATCAGTTGCCGGGGCATTTCCAAGTGTAAACGCAAGTGCTTCTCACGGCTACAACTGGGGACAAACAATTGACCCTTTTACCAATGAATTTGCCACGGACCGTATTCGAAGCAACAACTTCAATGCACGAACCAGCCTGACGATTTTTAACGGTTTTCAGCGCCTGAACTCCATCAAGCAAGCCAACATCGACATGGAAGCCAGAAATGCAGATCTTCAAAAGATGAAGAATGACATTTCACTGAACGTGGCAAACGCTTATCTGAACATCCTATTCAACATGGAGTTTTTGGCCATTGCCGAATACAATTTGGAAAACTCATCTTCTCAGCTGGAACGCACAAGAAAGCTTGTGGATGCTGGAAGCGCCCCCGAGGGAGACTTACTCCAGCTCGAGGCACAGCAGGCTACAGATTCAGCCAGCGTCATTTCGGCACAAAACAATCTCAAGCTTTCTTACCTAAACCTGACCCAGCTACTCCAGCTTGAGCCAGAGGAAAGCCGGAATTTTGAAATAGAAAGACCTGATGAAAACCTGGCTCAGGAAACTGAAGTAACTGCCGATCTTGAGACTGTATTGAGCAAGGCAGTGAATACGCTTCCAGAGGTGAAAAGCGCACAGGCTAATTTGATGAGTGCAGAAACTGGATTGAGCATTTCGAGAGGTCAAATGTCTCCGAATTTCAGCATGAGTTACTCCATTGGTTCGGGTTATTCAGGAGCCAACAACATTCCTATAGGTGACCCTGTGAACCTTGGTCAAGTTCCTATCGGAGTAGTTCAGGGGTCGGGATCAACAGTGCTCAGTCTGCAGGAACAGACAACTTATGAGGAATTCGACACCAAGCCATTCAACGATCAAATCAGTGACAACTTCAACCAATCTCTGTTTTTCAGCCTGAACATTCCAATCTTTAATGGTCTCTCTACTCACTCAAATATTCAGCGTAGTAAAATCAACGTAAAAAATGCCAAGCTTCAACTTGACCTAACCAAAAACCAGCTGAAGCAAAATGTGCAGAGCGATTACTTCGACATGCTTGCAGCAATGGAAAACTACAGGGCTGCTCAAAAGTCAGTGGAAGCTCAACAGCGGGCCTTTGATTACGCACAGGTGAGGTACGAAGCCGGAGTAATCAACACAGTAGAGTACACCAACGCGAGAATTTTACTGGATAACGCAAAGGCTGACCTTATCAGAAACAAATTTGATTTTATCTTTAAAGCTAAAGTCATCGATTTTTACACTGGCAAGCCCATTGTACTTAACTAATGAATAAGAAAAAGCTCATCATAATTCTGGCCGCTGTAGTTGTGGTTCTGCTTATTCTCGCATTAATCTTTGGCAGAGGTGAAGATTCGATTTCAGTGACTGTTGAGAAAGCCCAAAACCGCGACATCACCGAAACTGTTTCTGCCAGCGGAAAGGTCCAACCTGAAGTAGAAGTAAAAATAATCTCCCAGGTTTCGGGACAGGTTATTGAGTTGCCGGTAAAAGAAGGTTCAGAGGTTGATAAGGGTGATCTTCTGGCGAAGGTAGATCCCGAACTTTATGTAGCCGCTCTCAACAGGGCTGAGGCCTCTCTGAACACTGCGCGCTCAAGTCTTTCGAGCGCCAAAGCACGTCTATCCCAGGCACAAGCTCAACTCGAGGTAGCAGAGCTCAACTATGAGAGGAATCAACAGCTTTTCGAGCAAGGGGCCATTTCCAAAGCCGAGTTCGACAATGCGACTTCGAACTACAAGGTTGCTCAATCGGAGGTGGAAGCTGCTCAAGAAAGCGTTCGATCTGCCGAGTTCTCTATCGCCAGCGCACAAGCTACGCGAAATGAACAAGCCGAAAACCTGCGCAGAACGACCATCTACGCTCCGCGAAAAGGAACAGTAACAGCCCTCGCCATCGAAGAAGGAGACATTATCCTCGGAACAGGCATGATGCAGGGAACCGAAATAATGCGCGTTTCGGACCTTACTACAATGGAGGTGAATGTTGAAGTAAACGAAACCGACATTGTGCGAGTGGGACTGGATGACACCGCTCGTGTGGAAGTTGACGCCTACCTCGATCACGAATTCGTGGGAATCGTGACCGAAATAGCAAACACTGCCATGAATGCCACTGGCACCATGACTCTCGATCAGGTAACTAATTTCTCAGTCAAAATACGTATACTGGAGTCTTCCTACCAGGAATTGCGAAAAGTTAATGCTTCCGAAAATTTCACACCGTTAAGACCTGGCATGTCCGCAACTGTTGAGATTGAAACAGCCACAGCCAAAGACGTTCTTTCTATTCCAATAAAAGCTGTCACAACTCGCACCGACACAGCATCAATGAGTTTTCGCGATAGGATTTCTGAAGATACAGAAAATGATAAATCAAATGGGGAAAATGAACCTCTTACTGTAGTCTTTGTGAAAAATGGTGAGCTGGCAGATTTGGAAGTAATTACCACAGGAATACAAGACAACGAGTTTATTCAAATCCAAAGCGGCATTGACGAAGGTGACGAAGTAATCACCGGTCCGTACGATGCAGTTTCGCGTAAGCTCGAGAACGGTTCAAAAATCGAAACCAAAAGAGAAAAAAGTAATTTCTAGTATGATTTTAGCGCTTGAGACGGCCACAAGAAATTGCTCTGTGGCGCTCGTCAACTCCGATGGATCCAACATGGTTCACCGCGAACACCACAGTGAAAAATATTCCCACGCAGAAAAGCTTAACGAGTTTATCAAAAATGTTCTCGATGCTGCTAATAAAAGCTTCTCAGACCTGACGGCCATTGCCGTGAGCAAAGGTCCAGGCTCTTACACAGGGTTGAGAATTGGCGTTTCCACAGCAAAGGGTTTGTGCTACGCACTCAACCTTCCTCTCATTTCTATTGGAACACTTCCGGCAATGGCTCACGGGGCGATGGAGAAAGAAAGTGAATACGAAGCTTTCGTGCCGATGATTGATGCTCGCAGGATGGAAGTTTTCACTCAGGCATTCGACACTGAAGCGAAAGGGATTGACGACCTCCGCGCTCAGATTGTGGAGCCAGATAGTTTCGATCACCTCACTGGTAAAAAAACGCTTTTCTTTGGCGATGGCGCTCAAAAATGTGCTGATGTGCTTACCAAAGCTGAGTTCACTTTCGAAAAAGATTTCCATCCTTCTGCAGTGGATGTGGCAAAGCTGGCAGTCGAAAAGTACAAAGCTGAAGCCTTTGAAGATGTGGCGTATTTCGAGCCATTCTACCTCAAAGACTTTATCGCTGGGCCTCCTCCAAAAAAGGCAAAATCGCAGTAGCACAATTAATTGGTAATTTTGAACGTATGATAGCTGGCATGAGAAAAGTCATTTTCATAGTACCCTTTTTGCTGCTTGCCTTGGCCTGCGGCAGAGACAGTAACATTCCGGTCCGGAATGTAAACCTGAATCTCAATCTCAACCTTCCTTCTTATCAGGAACTCAACATCATTACGGGATGGATTTATGTTAGCGGTGGTTCCAAAGGAATTATCGTCTACAGAAAAAGTGAAAATGAATTTCTCGCTTACGAACGTCACAGTCCTTATCAACCTGAAGACAACTGTCGGGTTTCGGTGGGTGATGATGAGACGAGCATTCAGGATGAGTGTTCCGATTCTCAATGGTCGCTTATCGATGGTCAGGTGATTAACGGCCCCGCGAGTCAGCCGCTACTCCGCTACAATACGACCTGGAACGATCCATATCTCACAATCAGAAATTAGAGTCAACCTCATAAAAAAACCCGAACCTGCTTTGCAAGTTCGGGTTTCGTATGAATTATGATGATCTATTAACTAGATCTTAGTAGCGATAATCGTCAGACTTGTACGGGCCTGCGACATCAACTCCGATATATTCTGCCTGATCTTTGCTCAATTCTTCAAGCTCTACACCAATCTTCTCGAGGTGAAGTTTTGCAACTTTCTCATCGAGGTGTTTAGGCAATGTGTAGACTTTATTCTCGTAGCGCTCTTTGTGGTTCCAAAGCTCGATTTGAGCAAGAGTCTGGTTCGTGAATGAATTCGACATCACAAAAGATGGGTGACCTGTTGCACAACCGAGGTTTACCAATCTACCTTCAGCAAGTAGAATGATGTCTTTTCCGTTGATTGTGTACTTGTCGACCTGTGGCTTGATCTCCACCTTGGTATTACCGTGATTGTTATCCAACCAGGCTACGTCAATCTCATTGTCGAAGTGGCCGATGTTACAAACGATAGTCTTGTCTTTCATCGCTTCGAAAGCCTTCCCGGTGATAATATCTTTGTTTCCAGTTGCTGTAACAACAATGTCAGCACGAGAAACTGCATTTTCCATTTTCTTCACTTCGAATCCGTCCATTGCAGCTTGCAGCGCGCAAATCGGGTCGATCTCAGTAACAATTACACGAGCACCCGCTCCGCGCAATGAAGCAGCAGAACCTTTACCTACATCACCGTAACCGGCAACAACGGCAACTTTACCGGCCATCATCACATCGGTAGCTCTTCTAATAGCATCCACTAGTGACTCTTTACAGCCGTATTTGTTATCGAATTTAGATTTTGTAACCGAATCATTCACGTTAATCGCTGGCATCGGAAGAGTTCCTTTACGCTGGCGCTCGATAAGTCTGTGAACTCCTGTTGTGGTTTCCTCAGAAAGTCCGTTGATTCCTTCAACCAATTCTGGGTAGTTGTCCAAAACCATGTTGGTAAGGTCACCCCCATCATCGAGAATCATATTCAGTGGCTGGCCATCTTTAAAAGCAAAAAGTGTTTGCTCGATACACCAGTCGAATTCTTCAGCATTCATTCCCTTCCAGGCGAAAACTGGCACACCTGTAGCGGCAATCGCAGCTGCTGCATGATCCTGCGTAGAAAAGATGTTGCAAGAAGACCATGTAACGTCAGCACCGAGTTCAACCAGTGTTTCGATCAGTACTGCAGTTTGGATAGTCATGTGAAGGCATCCTGCAATACGAGCGCCTTTTAGGGGTTTGTCTTTACCGTATTCTTCCCTCAGCGCCATAAGCCCTGGCATTTCGGCCTCGGCAAGTTCAATTTCTCTTCTTCCGTATTCCGCAAGGTTGATGTCTTTCACCTTGTACGGAAGCACTTTTTTGTCTGTTGATGTCTTCATGAAATGTATAATTTTTTTGTTCTTCGGTCTAAAACCAAAAGCATTGCAAAGATACTACTTGCCAACTATATAGGCAAAAGTCAACTGATTTACAATTAACTCTTACTTTTGTTTGCACTACTTTTTGATATGCCACTAACCCAACAATTTCATACTCCCTCGGGCGGAACGCTCTACCTATGGAAGGTAGCAGAAAGAACTGAGAACCTGCTTCAGTCTCTTGAAATGACTGAAAGAGCAAGAGAAGAATGGAGAGAAATCACCCATCCCAAAAGACAAAGAGAGTGGCTCGTGGCAAGGCACTTATTTCACGAACTACAGATTCACGAATCACTCAGGTACCTTGAGAACGGTAAACCTTATTTAAAGGATGGCCGAAAGATCTCAATCTCTCACAGCCACGATCTTGTAGGCGCTTTTATCCACAGCGAAAAAGAGGTCGGAATCGACATCCAGGCACCTGATGAGAAACTAGTCAAGATTTCGAGTCGTTTTTGCAATCAGAAAGAGTTTGACTTTGCATCCAACAGCATGAATCCCATCGAAGTCTTTACCATCATTTGGAGCGCGAAAGAGGCTGTCTTTAAAGTGTTCGGAGAAAATATCCACTTTGCCAGGCAGATGTCTGTGCGGCCATTTGAACTGGCACAGCCTCGTCTAAAGCTAGACTTTAAATCAAAAGATCGGGGAGACTTCACTTTCGATCTGACGCTCTTCAGAATTGATGAATATGTTCTGGTGCTCGCTGAAAAGTGAATACCTCAGAATTGAATGGAGACCACAAAAAAAGGAGCTCCACATGGAACTCCTTCAAATATCTTGAGATGGAAGGACTACTTAAACTAGTCCACCCATTTTCTTGTGTCTTCTTTCTGAAGAAACTGACAATTTCTTGCGGCCTTTCTTTCTTCTTGAGGCCAACACTTTTCTTCCGTTTGCGCTAGACATGCGCTTGCGGAATCCGTGCTTGTTTCTTCTTTTTCTTTTCGAGGGTTGAAATGTTCTTTTCATGGCTCTTGTCTCTTTAACCGTTCGTGCCTTTTTTCTAAAAGGGAGGGCAAAAATAGATAATTTTCACCTACTGCAAAATCTATTGAGCTAATTTTTTGTCTTTAAAACAAAACCGTGACAAACGTACTCGGTTATTCGCCTTAATTTTGCCAAAAATCGGAAAAATCCCTGTTGATTTGGAAACTGAAAAAAAGAAAAGGAAAATGATTTCGCTGTCGGCTCTTAAAGAGAGTACGCGAATCTTTAAGTACCTCAGACCTTACCGCTTTGTTTTTTCAATTGGACTGGTTCTTCTTTTCCTGTCCAGCTTGATGACCCTGGTGATCATGCGACTTCTCGGTCAGCTTGCAGGAAACGGCATTGACCAAAAGCAGGAAGCTGCTCAGTCAGGTGTACTTCAGTCTCTGAACATCGACATCGAATGGGGTAGCATCGAAGGTGTTCTTTATGTCCTGATCGCACTTCTACTTCTACAGGGAACCGTCTCTTTCTTTAGAGTCTACATTTTTGCACACGTTACTGAGAAAATGATGCTCACGCTGAGAAAGGAAACCTACCAGCATCTGATCGCCATGCCGATGCAGTTTTTTAATGAAAGTCGTGTGGGAGACCTCAACAGCAGAATCTCTTCCGACATCACTGCCATTCAGGAAACTTTGACCACCACTTTGGCTGAGCTGATCCGCCAAACCATCATTATCGTTTTTGGGATCGCAGCCCTGGTGTACTTCTCTCCAAAACTCACCATGGTAATGTTGGCTTCTGTTCCGGTAATTATGATCGTAGCAGTAGTTTTCGGAAGGTTCATCAAAAAGCTGGGGAAAGAAACTCAAAACAAGGTTGCTGAATCAAACGTCATCGTTCAGGAGACACTTTCGGGAATCAGCAACGTGAAGTCTTTTGTCAATGAATTTTATGAACTGACACGCTTTTCGAGCAGCGCTGCACAGATCCGTAAGTTCGCAATGAAAGGCGCCATTTGGAGAGGTTTCTTCAGCATGTTTATCATCGTATTCGTGTTTGGCGCCATTATCACCGTGATTTGGCAAGCGGCAAAACTGATGCAACAGGGTGAGCTTGATTCTGATTTATTCTTCACCTTCCTGCTCATCACCGGACTCGTTGCCGGCTCTATTGGCGGATTGGCCAGCCAGCTTGGTTCGCTCCAAAAAGGTATCGGCTCGATAGAAAACGTGATGGATATTATCGATCGCGATGGTGAAAAAGTTGCTCTCGAAAAAGCTCCAGAGATTTCGAAGAAACTTGCTGGTAAAATTCGTTTCGACAAGGTAAACTTCCACTACGCTTCGCGAAAAGACGTGGAAGTGTTAAAGAGCGTTTCTTTCAAAATTGAAGAAGGAGAGCAGATCGCACTGGTTGGTCCTTCGGGCTCGGGCAAGAGTACTCTCGCTTCTCTCCTTTTGCGTTTTTATGAACCCGTTGATGGAACGATATTTTTTGATGACAAACCAGCGAGCGATTACGAGTTGGCAGAGCTCCGCTCACAAATTGCTATCGTACCTCAGGAGGTGATTCTCTTTGGTGGAACAATCAAAGAAAACATCGCTTACGGTAAGCCCGAAGCCACAGACCAGGAAATCGAGAAAGCTGCGAAACAAGCTAACGCGCTCAACTTCATCAACGATTTCCCGGAAGGAATGGAAACGATGGTAGGCGATCGCGGAATCCAGCTTTCGGGAGGCCAGCGCCAGAGAATTGCCATCGCCAGAGCGGTGCTAAAAGATCCTGCAATTTTGATTCTCGATGAGGCCACGAGCTCACTCGACTCTGAATCGGAAAGACTGGTGCAGGAAGCGCTCGACAGATTGATGGAAAATCGAACTTCTGTCGTGATTGCTCACCGCCTTTCGACAGTAAAAAACGCCAATCGCATTTTGGTGCTCAACAAAGGCGTACTCGAAGAAGAGGGAACGCACGAAGAGTTGCTCGCCCGCGAAGACGGACTGTACAAGCACCTGAGCGATTTGCAATTCCAGAATACTTAGGCTTTTGAACTTCGGTTGAATCGCTACCTTTGGCCCATCCAATCTGAAAGACATGAAAAAGAAAGCACTGATCACTGGAATAACCGGACAAGACGGAGCATACCTGGCCGACTTTTTATTGAAAAAAGGCTATGAGGTTCACGGTGTAAAACGCAGAAGTTCGCTGTTCAACACCGACAGAATCGATCATCTTTACAAGGATCAGCACGAGGAAAACGTGAATTTCTTTCTTCACTACGGTGATCTCACCGACTCTACTAACATGATCAGATTGGTGCAGGAAGTGAACCCAGACGAGATTTACAATCTTGCTGCTCAGAGCCACGTGCAGGTTTCTTTTGAAACTCCCGAATACACTGCCAACGCAGACGCCATGGGAGCACTGAGAATCCTGGAAGCCATTCGAGTTTTGGGATTGGAGAAAAAGACGCGCTTTTACCAGGCTTCCACTTCTGAGATGTTTGGAAAAGTGCAGGAAATCCCTCAGACGGAGAACACTCCTTTTTACCCGAGAAGCCCTTACGGAGTAGCAAAACTGTACGCCCACTGGATCACTAAAAATTACCGTGAAGCATACGGTTACTTCGCCTGCAGCGGAATACTTTTTAATCATGAAAGTCCGCTACGTGGAGAAACTTTCGTAACGAGAAAAATCACCAGAGCTGCTGCCAAAATCAGCCTCGGCCTGCAAGAAAAGCTCTACCTTGGAAACATGGACGCGAAGCGCGACTGGGGTCACGCCAAAGACTACGTAGAAGGAATGTGGCTGATGCTTCAGCAAGATGAGCCTGACGACTACGTGCTTGCTACAGGCGAGATGTTTACCGTTAGAGATTTTGCCACCAGAGCTTTCGCAGAAGCCGGCATCGAACTCGCGTGGGAAGGCAAAGGAGTAGATGAAAAAGGAATCGATGCAAAGACGAAAAAAGTTCTTATCGAAGTCGATCCACGTTACTTCCGCCCAGCAGAAGTAGAGCTTTTAGTAGGCGATCCATCAAAAGCTCAAAAAGAACTCGGCTGGAAACACCGCCATTCTTTCGATGAGCTGGTGAGCGAAATGGTGAAAGCCGACATCGAACTTTTTGAAAGAGATCAGTACCTACTCAAAGGTGGCCACAAGGTGATGAAGTACAACGAGTAGAACTCAGATTTTCACCACAGCCCACGGTTCGAAATAAATTAGGTAGCCCTCACTTTTTCTTCCCAGAACAGACTCAACTTCTCGCACGTAGTTGCGCATTTGCTTGAGATGACTATCGAGCTGAGATCCTGTTTTGTAGTCGATTACAACACATCCCGATTCATTGTACTGGATTCTATCCGGACGAAGAACGTCTCCCTTGGCAGTGAGCAATTCCACTTCGTTAAAAACCTCCCAGCCTTCGGAATACCACTTTGCCGTTTCTGAGTTGGTTAAAACCTCTTCTATAGCCGCCCGTACAGTTTGTCGATCGCCAGCCCGCAGCCAACCCTCCTCCTCCACTTTTTGAAGTGCAGTTTCCAAGTCGGCAGAAGAGTAGACAAACGACATCACCTGGTGAAGCAGGTTTCCGTATTCACGATCTTTTTGTGGAGCTTCCACTTCCCAGTGAAAAGGAGCCTGTAGTGAAATCCTCAACTTCTTTCGGTAGTCAAACGCTCCAAACTGATTCAGTTCAATTTCATTCGACTCTGAAGATCCCTCCCCTTCCGTTTTTGGAGCCGGTTGTGGCGTTCCGATTTCTACGAGTTCCGAATTTTCAAATGCAGCATTCAATCCAGCTTCGATTAACTTAAAAGTTTGATTGGGTTTATTGCCAGCTCCGTAAAGCATGTACAACCGCGACTGGGGCCTGGTGGTCGCTACATAGAACATATTAATAATGTCTAAAAGTGTGCGATCTGCTTCTTGTTGGCGAAGGAGATCAAAAGGTGTTGGTCGCTTTTCTGACAGACTCACCCTGGCCGATGGCAGCGCTTCGTTTTCCAAATCCACCCAGAATTCGTTGTCGGCTTTTGAATAAAAATTGGCAAAAGGAAAAATCACAACTGGGAACTGAAGTCCCTTGCTTTTATGGATGGTCATGATGTTTATCGCATCTGTTCCTTCTGTGGTTTGGATGCTTTTAAAACGCCCTTTTTCTTCCCACCACTCCAAAAAGCTGTGAACGCTGTTATCTCTTTTCAGGCCAAAACTGAAAGCGGATTCGAGCAAAAACTCAACAAATGCATTTGGTCGACTGGAGAGACTAAAAAGTCGCACTACTGATTCAATCAACTCGTACGGTGTGAGTGACAAACGTTGCTTTTTATCTTCCAGCAAGTCGACTCCTAAAGTCCTAAACTGATCGAAATGGAGTCCATCTTTTTTGAGCAACCTGGTCAGCTCACTGTGGTCTCGATGACCAAATTTCCAAACCACGACCTTCTCAGCTAACTTCACCTGTGCCACGCGATCTTCTGGATTAAAAAGCCAGGTGATGTAGCTCATAATGAGCTGTACTTCGCGGTCGTTTTCAAGCAAAAGACTTTCTGCAGAAATTACACGATAGCCCTTGTCGGCCGAAAGTAGGTCGCTGGCAATCCTCACTGCATCCTTGTTGCTGCGGGTAATCACAGCAATGTCTTGTTGGCTAAATCCATCGGCAAGACAATTTTCGATTGTGCTCATCACCCGCTCGATGTTTTTTTCCTTTAGATCGTCCTTGTCTTCAGCCCCTTCAAGTTTTTCGATGCGGACGTAGCCGCCTTCTCCTTTTACTTCCTTCTGAGCGAGCGTTTCGTAAATCGGGGCAACGCTCGGGTTTTGACCTGCCAGTGCCCGATAAAATTCATTGTTGAACTGAACCACTTCGGCTTTCGACCGGAAGTTAAACTCCAGTTCCTCACCGCGATAGTTTCGCTCAAGACTCTGCTGGTACTCAGAAATGAGTGTGTTTTCCCCGACTGACTTTAGATTTGGCAAATCGATGAATTGCTCTACATCGCCATTTCGCCAGCGATAGATCGCCTGTTTACCATCACCCACAAGCATGGTAAACTGATCTCTCGAGAGTGCGTTTTGAAAAAGCGGGAGGAAATTTTGCCATTGCAAAACCGAGGTGTCCTGAAACTCGTCAATCAGGTAATTCGTGAATTTCTCGCCAATTCGCTCGTAGATAAACGGAGCAGGATTGTTCACAACGACTTCGCTCACAAGTCTATGAAAGTCGGAGACCAACACGAGATTGCGCTCCTCCTCAACACGATTGATTTCCGCCTCAATTTCGTGGATCACCGCGCTTGAGTAAATATTTTTGAGAATGGCTGCGGTGAGGTGGTACACCTGAATTTTTGCACCAGTGGTCAAATCGATCAACTCCTCGAGTAAGGGGGTAAGCTCGGGAATGATGCTTTCGATTGCCGATTTAGCTTCAGCTGTCGTGTTCCCAGCAAACCACTTATCTTCTTCAATTGCTTTGCGCACATATGAATTCGGAGCAGTGACTTCTCCTAAACTTTTCTTGAAAAAACTCGGCACCGCGCCACCTTTCTGGAAAAAGTGATTGTGATCGATTCCCGCTTCGTCAATGAGATCGAGTCCTCTTTTCGCCAAACCGGCAACTGCATTTTCGTACTTCTTTTTTCTCTCAATCAGCTGGTCTTTTACCGCCAAAAAATCGGCAGGCTTCATTTCTCGAAGTTTGGCAATGTGGTGACTCGAATCTTCTCTGAAGATCTGCATCCCAGCCTCCTTCAGGTCGTTGTTGATATTCCACTCCTTTTCGTCATCCACTTTGCTTTTCACAAACTCCACCAAAAGAGATGTCAACTCTTTGTCCGAACCGGCTTTCTCAAGCAGGTTATCAATTGCCGTCTGCACAACTTCTTCGGTATCCGTGGAAACTTCAAAATCCATCGGAAGGTCGAGGTCGCGGGAGAAAGAACGAATGAGCCTGTGAACGAATCGGTCGATGGTGCTGACGTTCAGATCCGAGAAATTGTGAAGGATGTGCTTTAACGTGTTTCCCGCACGTTCTTTCAAAGTCTCCTCGTCCATCTGAAGGTGATCGAGCAGCATCTGTGCCATGTTTTTGTCGTAGTCAGGATGTCCGGGACCGGCTGCAAAACCACGAAGGTTTTCTACGATTCGGGAACGCATTTCAGCTGCGGCCTTGTTGGTGAAAGTGATGGCGAGAATTGAACGATATCGATCGCTGCGATTGGTTGAAAGTGCGAGTTTCAAAAACTCAACGACTAGTGTAAACGTCTTGCCCGAACCGGCAGAAGAGCGGTAAACGACAAAATTTCCTGAAGCTGTTTGCGGTTGTTTCACGGCTTGAATTTAGCCGTAAAAAATGAGACCCACCAAATGAAAAAATCAAATCACTCTTGCTCTTCACTCTGGAAAATGAGCAATCTCAAGTCTATCTCATCTACTTTGCCATCCTCATTCATGTCGTATTGAAGATTTTTTGGATGCCCAAAGTTCTGCAGCATGTTCAGAACAAACATTGTAGAAACAATTTCTGCCTCGGATCTGGAAGTGTCTGACTGATGAAAAATATCGTTTTTTAGTCCCGAAGGTTCGGGCAGCAAGGTGCGATCGGCAGTTTCTGATTGCGCGCTCAAATCGGCACAAAGAATCACGAGAACCGCCACCAGTGTCGTGGTTAAGACCTGTTTCATGAGAATTGATTTCGCTCGTTAAAAAAGTGTTTTAAGTGATCGATGTTACGTCTGTTTCTGACTTTTTGTTCCATCTTTACTTAGATAAAGCAACAAGACTTTAAATTTGAGAGTTTGGGGAATAACTGTGTTGTGTTGTACTAAATGCACAAACACAAGAACTTACTTTACTTTTGAGAAAATCACCAAGAAAGTGGAAATGAAAATCAATCAGCTCATCGCATTACTTTTAATAGCAATCGGCTTCGTTGCCTGTGACACAGAAGATCCGAAGCCAGAACCACAATCGCCAGACATGGGAGAATTCACGCTTCGTTTTGAGCCTTACTGGGAAGATGAACCGTTGGCAATTGGAGACGTTTACAACACCTCTGACGGTTTTCGTTTGAGGGTTGAAAACCTGGACTTTTATATTTCTAACGTAACTATCAATCACAGTGAAGACGGCCCAAAGGAAGGTGTTGACGTTGCCCTTTTGCAAGACGAAAGCGAAAACATGGAAGTAAGCTTTGATGCAAAAGCAGGAAGTTACAGCGGCTTCTCATTCGCATTTGGAATTCCCAGTGAGGTGAACACCGACTCCGACCCAACTCAGTTTCCCAATTCTCACCCTCTGAGTGTGCAGGGTTCTAACGGCATGTTTTGGACCTGGAACACTGGCTACATTTTCACCACTTTTGATGGTCGCGCAGACACAACTGGTACGGAAGGAGCCCCTCTAAATCATCCTTTTGCATTTCATTGTGGTCACGACTCGCTCTACGAATTGCGCGACTATTCTGACACGAGCTTCGAAATTACTGAAGGGGAAAATACGGTTATCACCATGCGCATTCAAGTCGATCAGATCCTGACTAATCCCGAAAACCCGGTTGACATCAGAGAAGAATCAGTCACTCACTCATCAGGTGAAGCCGGACTCGCACTGGCAGAAAAAATTGTCGACAATTTTTATGATGCTACAACCCTGGAGTAGATTTTCAATTTTCATTTTTGGCGCAGCACTACTGTGGGGTTGCGAGGGTGAGGTGAGTAAAGAGTCTTACGAATTAGAAATTCCAGCTGGTTTTCCCGAGCCAACAATTCCAGAAGACAATCAACTTACCAGTGAAAGAGTTGAACTGGGAAAACATCTCTTTTACGATAAGCGACTTTCTGCAAACAACGCCATTTCCTGCGCCTCCTGCCACAAGCAGCAACTGGCTTTTGCGGATAGCAAACCGCTGAGTATGGGTCACAACGGAAGAGAAGGATTTCGAAACTCCCCCACTCTAGCCAACGTGGCTTATCAAGAGACTTTCATGATGGACGGAGGCGTTTCTACTCTAGCCCTGCAATCCCTGGCGCCCATTCACGATGAGGAAGAAATGGGGTTTAACATCAACGAAGTTGTAATTAAGTTGAATGCTGACAGCGAACTGAAAAAAAAGTCGAAAGAAGCATACGGAAGAGACTCTTTAGACGCCTGGGTAATCACCAGAGCATTGGCCAGTTTCCAAAGAATTTTGATTAGCGGAAATTCGCGCTACGATCAATTTGAGCATCAGGGAAGAAGTTATGTTTTGACTAAAGAAGAAAAGCGCGGCATGAAACTATTTTTCAGCGAAAAGACTCAATGCGGTAGTTGCCACGCGGGATTTAATTTTTCGGACGGCAATTTTCACAACATTGGGCTGTACGAAAAATACGAGGATCCCGGTCGAGAAAGAATCTCCAATAAGTCTGAAGATTATGGAAAATTTAAAACACCGACACTAAGAAACATTGAGCTGACTGCGCCATATATGCACGATGGATCGCTAAGTACACTGGAAGAAGTGATAGAGCATTTTAACAACGGTGGCTCAAATCACAAAAACCAGGACTCGCGAGTGAAACCCTTAAATTTGTCTGATGAGGAGCAGAGTGAACTCATCGCGTTTCTCAAGACTTTAACCGATGAAGAGTTCGTTACGAACCGAGATTTTAGATTGAATTGAAATACAAAAATTACATAGCATTTGCTTTCGTTTTCGCTCTTGTCGGGATGTTTGCGCTACCCGGATGCCAACCTGATCCTGAAATTGAACCAGGTGACCCGGCTGATGACGGACCTACTGCTTACGAAATCGACATTCCACCTTTCTTTGCCCCAATGGATATTCCCGAGGACAACCCGATGACAGTGGAAGGAATTGAGCTCGGTCGTCACCTGTTTTGGGAAAAGCAGCTTTCAGGCAACAACGAAATCTCTTGTGGATCTTGTCACTTCCCCGAACACGGTTTCTCAGATCCTGCACAGTTTTCTACAGGTGCCACGGGGATCGAAGGCAACAGGCACTCCATGGCCCTGGTCAACCTGGGCTGGGCTAGAGATTATTTTTGGGATAGTCGCGCAATGACGCTCGAAGAGCAAATTATCGATCCGGTGCAAGACCCGATAGAAATGAATCAGGAATGGGACGAGGCGGTATTGGAGTTGCAGCAAAACTCACTTTATCCTCCAATGTTTGAAGCGGCTTTTGGCGATGAGGAAGTAACTCAGGATCGTGTGACCAAAGCCATTGCTCAATTTTTAAGAACCATGATTTCGGCTGATAGCAAATTCGATAAGTGGCGAAGAGGAGAGGTTGCAGAACTAACGCAATCGGAAGATCACGGTCGGGAGCTTTTCATTACAGAGGGCGGTTCTCCGGAACAGGTTCCCGGAGGTCAATTTGGTGCCGATTGCTTTCACTGTCACGGTTTTGGCGACATGCAGTTTTCAGATTATCTGCCACATAACAACGGTCTCGATTCCAATTTTACGGATCTCGGTGTTGGTGGAGTTACCAACGACCCGTTGGACTATGGGAAGTTTAAAACACCAACCCTGAGAAACATAGAGCTCACAGCACCTTACATGCACGATGGGCGTTTTGAAACGCTCGAAGAAGTGATCGATCACTACGATTCCGGAGGCCATCCTTCCGAAACGCTTGATCCTTTTATGAAATTCGAAGAAGGCGGGCTAAACCTTTCCGATCAGGACAAGGCCGATTTGATCGCCTTCCTAAAAACTCTCACCGACACCTCTTTCGTCAACAATCCTAAGTTCAGCAATCCGCATGACTGATGATTATCGGCAGTGGCTAAAACTGGCCACGAGCAATAGAAAGCAAATCAAAAAACTCATGCAGCGACTGAAGCGGAAAAAACCCGCAGAGCTCGACAGGCTTTTTCGCGAAGAACATGAAAATGCTTTTGAGGAAATCGACTGTTTGGAATGTGCCAATTGCTGCAAAACAACCAGTCCCATTTTCAGAGATATTGACATTGAACGAATCGCAAGTCACTTAAAGATAAAACCGACCAATCTGATCGAAGACTACCTGCACCTGGACAGTGATGGTGACTACGTTCTCAACACGTCACCCTGCGTTTTTCTGCAAGATGACAACAAGTGTTCAATTTACGAACATCGCCCCAGGGCCTGCCGGGAATACCCCCACACGGATCGTAAAAACATGCATCAGATTTTGGGTCTCACCAGAAAGAACACTGAAGTGTGTCCAGCTGTGAGCAAAATGGTAGAGTCAATAAAAGCCAACATTCAGTAAAACAGCTAACTGATTGATTGCGCAATACGTTTTGTCGCGGATTTTTCCCGTTTCGTATGACTCTTTAGCCAGTTTGTAAAAAAGCCTCGTCCAACTGTATCCGAGAGCGCAACCTTCCGTATAAATCGAGTATGAAATCTGCAAGGACTAAATGCGTTCTCCACCTGATCGCGGCTTTTGCCCTTCTTTACAGTGGCAATCTGACGGCTCAATGTCCCGAAGTCTATGACTTTAATGGCAACCCGTCTTACGCACCCTACTGGTACAATTGCAATGGAAATGCTTTTGACCTGAATTTGCAATCGCCTGACGATTGGGGAGAATACGAAATCGATTGGGGAGATGGCTCTCCCGTTACCACAGGAACTTCCTGGGACACACCTGACATGATAACTCACAACTACGCTGCCGTGGTTGATACTTTTGTGGTGACCATCACAGAGGTAAATACTGGCTGCGTTATTGAAGGAGTTGTGGTTCAGGAAGAGGCTACAAGTGCCTCGATTCAGGTGCCCGTTGGTGGACTCACTCAGGCATGTGCTCCAGAGCTGATGGAATTCATCAACTCCAGTACAAACGTTTCGGAGACGACCAACTTTATGTGGCAATTTGGTGACGGAAGCCCGCCCCTTTATGCAGACCACACCAATTGGAATCAAGTGGTTTCCCACATTTATCAGGCTGGAACAGTCGACTGCGAAACCCAGGTAACACTTACAGCAGAAAACTACTGTAACACAGTGCAAGGTGGACCGAGTGTCGCGACCTTTAGCCCGATTCGTATTTGGGACATTGACGATGCGGCAATCACACCGTCCGACCTCGTCCTGTGCTACCCCGACACGACTTTCATTTTTGAAAACACTACTGAGAGAAACTGCCTTTTCCAGGGTAACATTTTTCAGCGATATGAATACTGGAACTTCGGTGATTACTGGGGACAGGGAACTGACTCAATTATCGACTGGACTCCTTGGCCTCCATCGCAAGATCGTGAAGTAGCATTTCCCGGAGTGGGAACTTACGAAGTCATGTTGGTTGACAGTAACTATTGTGGAGTTGACACCGCCACCATTGAGGTGGAAATTGTGCCTCCACCGCAAGCAGAAATTTCGCAGTCGACAGACACTATTTGTGTTGGCGACCCAGTGACTTTTTTCAACGATTATGAAAACGTAAATCCCACTGATCTCACCTACGAGTTTCAATGGAATTTTGACGATGGCCTCGGTTGGTTACCTACGGGTCAGGGAAACATCACCTACGTTTTTAATAATCCTGGCACTTACAATGTCTGCAACACCATTAACATCGCAAACTCTAACGATGTCTGCAGGGATACAGCCTGCGTAGAACTGACCGTTTTGCCTGCGCCCATTGCCGAATTTGACGCCAGTGCTCTAACTGGCTGCGATTCGCTGGACGTCTCCTTCACAGATCAGTCAACCGGTGCAATGGGTTGGGAATGGACTTTTCCTTCTGGAACCTACAGCGGCCAAAACCCTCCCGATCAGTTTTTTGATTCACCCGGTGACTACGTAGTTACACTCACAGTTGAAGGACTTAACGGCTGCCTCGACACCTATCAGGAGTTGATTCATGTTTACGAATCTCCCAATGCCGATTACGTGATCGACAATGTTTGCGAAGGCTCAGAATCAGTGCTTACTGACTTATCTACGTCCGACCCCGGAGACCCAATTATTTCATGGGAATGGGGTTTTGGCGATGGAGATGTGGACTACGGTCAAAATACTACTCACGTTTATGACTCTCAGGGAACCTACGATGTGACATTGACTGTTTCTACGGCTACCTGTTCTGACTCATACACAATGAGTGTGGATGTAGGAGATTCTCCTGTGCCCAACGTAACTCCTGTACCTGCTGAAGGCTGTGCCCCATTGGAGGTTTATTTCGACAACAATACTACAGGAGCTGACAGTTACACCTGGCAGTTTGGTGGTGGAGCATCGAGCAGTGAAGAAGACCCAACACACACTTTCGACAATCCAAGTGCACAGGACAGCATTTACAACGTGGTGATGATAGCTACAACCGCTTTCGGTTGTTCAATCACAGATACCATCCCGGTGACTGTTTACCCAGGTGCTCAGGCATCTTTCACCGACAACAGCGCTCCTCCGGGATGTTCTCCTTTTGATGGTGAATTCACGAATACAAGTACTGGTGCAACGAGCTACCTTTGGGATTTTGGAGATGGATCACCTACAACCACAGAGGAAAGTCCGGATCACACTTTCACAAACAACACTGGTTTTTTAGCAACCTACACTGTGACGCTGATTGCCTACGCAAACAATGGCTGTCACGACACGACTTCTACTGAAGTGACAGTTTATCCACTGCCCGACTTTAGTTTTGATATCACCCCTGGTGAGCAGTGTTCACCAGCAGTAGTGACTTTCCCTTTCATTCAGGGAGCGCAAACTTTTGAGTGGGACTTTGGCGATGGCAGTCCTATTTCTAATGCCTCCACGCCTACTCACGTTTACGAAAATAACACATTGAATCCGGTAACATACGAGGCAACAGTGATTGCCACATCAGGGTTTGGGTGTACTGACACTGCTTCGAGTACGATTCAGATCAACCCAAGTCCGGTGGCTCAGTTTACTTCAGATATTCAGCAAGGCTGTGCACCTCTCACTGTAGAGTTTGAAAACCTCTCACTTGGTGCAGACAGCTACACCTGGAATTACGATGATGGTCAAACTTCGGACACACTGGCCAATGTGCACTCCCACACTTTTGAGAACACTACTGGAGACGTTCAAACCTTTGTGGTGACGCTGCAGGCAGAAACGGTGAACGGTTGTTTGGAAGAATACACCGAAGTGATTGAGGTGTATCCAGAACCAGTGGCCGACTTCACACCACCAGACACTGGTTGCTCGCCATATACTCCTACTTTCATAAACAACTCGCTCAATGCGGATAGTTACTACTGGGAGTTTGGAAATGGCATTACATCAATTTCGGAGAACCCATCGACTACATTCGTGAACAACTCGGGTACGGATACAACTTACTCCGCCTGCCTGACAATTGAAACGAACTACGGCTGTGTCGATCAGGTTTGTCATGACATTGTGGTCCAAACTGCACCGAGCATTGATTTCTCAGCAGATCAAAGTGAAGGTTGCAGTACCATGCCGATTACTTTCACCAACAACACGCTCTTTGGTGACACCTACGAATGGGATTATGGCGATGGAAACCAGTCGACCACTGATGAAACCGTGCACACGCACGACTTTGAAAACTTTACTGGTGCTCCTTCCACATTTGACGTGACGTTGACTGCAACTTCTGCAAGTGGATGTATTGCATCTGATGATATTCCAGTGACGATTTATCCTGAAGTTACAGCTGACTTCACTGGACCGGCTGATGGCTGTGCACCACTCACTGCTAATTTCACAAACCAGTCGGTGAATGGAAATGCCGGCTACGAGTGGGATTTCGGAAACGGCTTCGTTTCATCACAAGAGAACCCTTCATCAACTTTCATCAACACTAGTAACGTGGCAGACACCACTTACAACGTGACTTTGATCACGAACTCAATTTATGGTTGTACGGATACCATCACTCAACCAATTGTGGTTCATCCGACACCTGTAGCAGATGTAGAAATCGACACACTGATCGGTTGCTATCCACTTGATGTTACTTTCCTAAACAATTCAGTTGGTGGTGATACTTATCAATGGGTTTACGGAACTGGAGAAACCGGTGACACTACGGCCGTTTCGCACACTTATACTTATTACAACAATGCTCAGAATCCGGTGAACTACAACGTGACACTCAATGTGTACACGATTCATGGATGTCAGAGCCAGGACCAGACAACGGTGAACGTTCTGCCTGCTTTGAACGCAGATTTTGACGCTCCGGATGGAGGATGCTCTCCTCTCAATATCGATTTTGAAAATGAGTCTGTCGGAGGCCTTACCTACTCCTGGGAGTTTGGTGATGGAAATATGAGTACGGCCGAAAACCCATCTTACCAATATATTAACGAAACCCTCGACCCTGAAACGTATACAGTGACGCTCACTGTTGAGTCGTATTTTGGATGCGAAGAAACAATCACTAAGGACATTGATGTTTACCCGGTTCCTGTAGCAGATTTCGAGGCTACTCCTGCAAACCAGGTATTTCCTGATGCCACTGTAGACCTTGTAAACCTCAGCACCGGTGCAGACCTCATGTACGAATGGGACATGGATGACGGCACCACGCTGACCGATGAAGACCCTGGATCTCACACGTATAACACATGGGGTGAATACCAGATCAATCTTTTCATCGACAATGGATACTGTGATGCTTCTACACAAAGAACAATAGTAATTGATGCTCCCACTCCGATTGCGGATTTTGATGGCCCACAAGCTGGTTGTGCTCCGCTCACTGTGAGCTTCACAGATCAATCCGAGTGGGCAGCCGACTACCAATGGACATTTGGTGACGGTGGTTCTGCGACTGTCTCCGATCCGGTTTATACTTTCTACCAGCCTGGAACCTACACTGTGACGCTCACGGTCACTGGTTTTGATGGACAGCAAACCGATCAGATCACTCAGGAGCAAATCATTGAAGTGTATCCCAATGCTCAAGCCGCTTTTACTGTGACCCCAAATCAGGTCTCTGTTCCGAGTCAGCCGGTTTACATGCTGAATCTGTCGAATAACGCTACCAGTTATTTCTGGGACTTTGGAGACGGAAACTCGAGCACAGACGAAAACCCGGACCACCAGTACACCGAGCCAGGCGCCTACACAATAACGCTCACAGCAGAAAATCAGTGGGGATGTAACGATACATTCTCTATCACAGAAGCTGTAACTGCAATTAGTGATGGACAGATTAATTTCCCGAATGCTTTTACGCCTTCGGCAAATGGTCCAAATGACGGTGACTACGATCCGAATGCGCTCGACAACAACATCTTCTTCCCTATTCAAAAGGGAGTGCAGGAGTACCAGTTGTTGATCTTCAATCGCTGGGGAGAACTGCTTTTCCAAACCGACAATGTAAATCGCGGTTGGGATGGCTACTACCAGGGTGAGCTCTGCAAGCAAGACGTTTACGTCTGGAAAGTTAGAGCCAAGTTTAGCGATGGAAGAGAAATCGAAGAAGCTGGAGATGTAACGCTCTTGAGATAAATGAAAATGAAAAAACTACGGATCATCTTACTTCTATTGATGCTTCCGGTGATCTGCCTTTCTCAGGATAATTTCTCGAGAAAAGAACGGGTGGCTTATCAGGATGCGGACTTTGCTTTCGATCAGGGTGACTATGCTTATGCGCTCATTCTTTTTGAACAACTTCATGAGATTGACGCAGATTTCCAGCCGCTCAACTACAAGCTTGGTGCGTGTTTGGTAGAGGAGAACAAAGACCTCGACAGGGCAATGCGACTGATCCGAGAAGCAATGCAGAACGGTGAGAGCGAGGCGATTCTTTTTTATGCAAAAGCACTCCACCAACAGGAGCAGTTCAACGAATCGATCAAGTACCTGCGAGAATATAAGAGAGTAGGTAGTCGACCTGACCGCGAAGTCGATCTGCTTATCGATCGTTCAGTTAGAGCTAAGCGCATGATGGAGAACCCGGTAGACGTAGAAATCAAAAACCTCGGAAGCGATATCAACACAGCATTTCACGAGTACGTTCCGGTCGTCACTCCCGACAATCAACAACTCTACTTTACTTCCAGAAGGCCTGGGACAACAGGCGGTGAACAAGACCCAAACGGAGAATTCTTTGAAGACATCTATCAGTCTAAAAAGGCTGATGGTGCATGGTCAAAAGCCGAGAACTCCGGGACCACTGTAAACTCCGACCTAAACGATGCTACAGTAGCACTTTCGGCTGACGGCACAGAGATGATCATTTTCAGAACGAATAAAAATCTCACAGGAGGAGATCTTTACATCACTCGAAGAACGGCCAGTGGCTGGTCAGAGCCCGAAAAGCTAAACAGCAAAATCAATTCTATTTATCAGGAAACCAGTGCATGCTTTTCGCCTGATAAAAAAACGCTCTACTTTTCTTCGAATCGCCCTGGAGGCTACGGTGGAAAGGATCTTTATCGAGTAAAGATTTTGCCAAATGGCGAGTGGAGTTTACCCAAAAATCTAGGACCAACCATCAACACAGAGGCAAACGAAGACGCACCTTTCATGGATGTGGACGGGCGAACACTCTACTTTTCATCAGATGGCCACACCACCATGGGCGGCTTTGACATGTTCAAGAGCAGAGTTTCTGAAAATGAAGTTTGGGAAACCCCTGAAAACCTTGGTTATCCTATCAACACCGTGAAAGACGACATTTTTATGACTGTGGATGCCGGTGGTAGAAAAGGATACTACTCCAGTGACAAGACAGGTGGATTTGGAATGCAGGACCTCTATGAATTAGAGTTTATCTACCGCCAGGAAACGCAACTTGTTCTAAAATCCAAAATCATTGACACCAGCGGAGAGCCGGTTGACGCGACAATCACGCTCATCACCTCTGACGACAATCAGCTTCAGGGAAAATACAAGGCCAATAGCCGTAACGGAAAGTTCATTTTGATCGTAAACCCATTAACCAACTACAAGATGGTAGTTGAGGCACCCGGTTATCACACAACCACGAGTGAAATCTACAGGAGTTTCCCCGAAGACGAGGAAGAGTTTGTTTTTGAAATCGAGAACGTGGTGATAACGAAAGAATAAATAAATCGTTGACAAAAAGCATCTTCATATCGATTCTTCTGCTCTGCATGAGTTTGGTTCTGAGGTCACAAGATCCACAGTTTAGCCAGTTTTATGCAGCACCAACTTACCTCAACCCTGCGTTTGCGGGTAGTGCAGAACAAAGCCGTTTGACCGCCAATTACCGAAATCAGTGGCCGTCAATCCCCGGTGCCTTTGTCACTTATCGCGCTTCTTACGATCGATTTATCGAAAACATTAGCAGTGGCGTTGGAATCTCTGCCATGCATGACAGAGCCGGTACAGGAGCAATGAGAGCTACCTCAGTTGATCTGCAGTACAACTTCGAATTTCAAATCTTCAAAGACATTTACCTCCGTCCCGGAATGGAATTCGGTTTTACCAATAGCTCTATCAATTTTAACGACCTCACCTTTGGTGACCAACTCGTAAGAGATGGAGCTGAATCCACTGTTGAGCCCTACACTCCACCAGTGGTCAACTACTTCGACTTTGGTTCAGGAGGATTGATTTACGGAAGAAATTTTTGGGCTGGCGCAAGTGTTTACCACCTCAATGAACCTAACCAGTCCTTGCTGGGTGGTGCTTCAAGACTTCCCAAGAAACTCTCTGTTCACGGTGGCTACCGGTTCAACCTCAAAAGCATGAGAAATAAAAAGGGGAGTGATTTACTGGCAGCTTTCCAGTACAAGAAGCAGGGGGATTTCCAGCAACTGGACCTCGGGCTGTATGTAGAAACATCTCCAATGGTTTTCGGACTTTGGTATCGTTCAATTCCTTTCAAGCAGAATGTGGAAGGATACTTCAACCACGATGCTATTTCGGTGCTGGCAGGATTTCACACCGGACCCTACAAAATTGGCTACAGCTACGATTTCACCGTTTCACAACTGGGAATTGGAAACACCGGTGGTTCGCACGAGATTTCGATTATCTACGAATGGGCCAACGACAAGAGCCAGTTCCAGAGGAGGCGAATTGTGCCTTGCGCCAAGTTCTAATTAGCACACGTTTACTTCGCGCTCCAGATGGATGCCGAATTTCTCATAGATATCTTCCATGATTTCTTCGGAAAGATTGTAGATATCCATCCCAACAGCACCTCCGTAGTTCACCAAAACCAAAGCCTGTCGCTCGTGAACTCCATACTTATCAAAGCGTCTTCCCTTCCACCCTGCTTTGTCAATCAGCCAGCCGGCAGCCACTTTCACTTCGGTTTCACTAACTGGGTAAGAAGCCATATCCGGGTACTTCATCTTCAACTCTTCAAACTCACTTTTATCTATTACAGGATTTTTAAAGAAGCTACCTGCATTTCCAATCACTTTTGGATCCGGTAGTTTCGATTGCCGGATGTTTATCACTGCCTGGCTCACAGCTGAAATATCTGGAGTAGCCACTTTCATCCGCTCTAGCTCTGCTTTTATGGCTCCGTAGTCGAGACTGAGATTTGGTTTTTTGAGCAGCCGATAAGTCACTGACAGAATCACGTATTGTCCTTTGTACTTTCTTTTAAAGACACTCTCGCGATAGCCAAACTCGCAATCGCTGTGTCGAAAAGTATGTACCTCGCCAGTTGGCAAATGGTAAGCTTGAAGACTGTGAAACACATCTTTTATTTCCACTCCGTAGGCACCGATATTTTGCATCGGGCTGGCCCCTACATTTCCAGGAATGAGTGACAGGTTTTCAATTCCCGCCCATTTATTTTTGATGGCATGAAGCACAAACTCGTGCCAGTTTTCTCCTGCGCCAACCTTTACCAGGATGGAGTCGCTGTCCTCATCTGTCAGTTCGATTCCACGCACATCGTTCTTCAAAACAGTCCCATCAAAATCATTGACAAAAAGCACATTGCTTCCGCCTCCCAGGGTGAGTTTTTCGCTTTCCTTTACATCTTTGAGAGACAGAATTTGTGAAAGCTCATCACTGTTTTCAAACGCTGCAAATCGTCTGGCTTTAACATCCATCCCGAAGGTGTTGTAAGGCTTGAGAGAAGTATTTTCGAGGATTTTCATGGGCGAAGAACTTTTCGAATTTGTTCGATTTTCAAAAAACAACCTTTTTGAGATTTGCTTCACAGTCGGAAAGGAATTTTTCAAACTCCGAGCTGTTCACCTTTTTCCAACGGTCGCCTTCCATCTCCAGTACGTCCGAAATCAGGTTTCTTTCAGGGAGGATTTTCGCCTCCAGCTCATGAACCACGTAAGAGCTTCCGATAATTTGAATTTCGGTCATTGAAGTTGCACTGTCAACCCGAAACCAGGATTTATCGTTCGACAATTTTCTGAACTGAGGAAATTGAATTTCTTCCATTTCACAAAGGTAATCGGATGAACCAAATCAACTGTCGAACGTTATCATTAAAGTACTTTTGCAATATGGAAGAAAACAAGGCATACGAAAAAGCGATGAGTTTGTATCGCGACAAAAAGTTGGACGAAGCGATGAAATGGTTTGCTAAAGCGATTGAAACTACGCCAACCAATCCCGATATTTTTCATGATCGTGGGGTTTGCCTCTTCCACATGGAGCGTTTTGAAGAAGCCCTTGCCGACATGGACAAATCGGTGGAGCTACAACCCGACTACGGTTATCGATACGCCAGCCGAGCCTACATTCGCGGTGCGGTTAAAGATCTTCACGGAGCAATAGCCGACTACAAAAAAGCGGTGGAACTCGACCCGGAGGACGCTATCAGCTTTAACAATCTAGGTCTACTACAAGAGCAACTCGGCTACAAGCAGGAAGCAAAGGATCACTACAAACTAGCCGATGAGCTTGCAAAAATGCTCGAAGACAGCCAGGTGCAAAGTTCTGGTCAGAGTACCTCATCTTTTACCAGACCCAAGCCCGAAAATCTTCAAAAAGAAATCGAAGCTTCAAGAGAAAAAAACTCTGGCGGAAAAGCTCATTTTCGTGAAATGCTCAATGTTTTCACCAAGAAAGAAAGTTTCAAAGAGTTTTTGAGATTTGTAGGCAGAGGGTTCAAGGCCTGACTGGCAAGTCCAAGCTCGGGCGAATTTTCTATTTTCGATCCTCACTTTGAAATTAAATTCGCTTGAAAACATTTCTCCAGGACTGCGCTGAAAAGATCTACGAACGCCACGGTGCCGATGCAGGAAAGATTGCCGTTGTGCTGCCGGGCAAGCGTGCCGGAAGGTTTTTCAAAAAGCATTACTCAAATCTGGCCGGAAAATCAATCTGGTCGCCTCAAATCATTGCATTCGATCAGTTTCTGGAAAAAGTGAGTGGTAAAAACACGCTCGATTCTACAAGCCTGATTTTTGAGCTTTTCGACACTTACTGCGAGCTTTATCCCAACGTACAAGAGCCCTTTGAAAGTTTTAGTTCGTGGGGAAGCATGGCGCTGCGCGATTTCAACGAGATCGATAACTACCTCATTCCTCCTGAAACCATTTTCAGGCAGATCACCGATATCAAAGAAATTGAAGGTTGGAGCCTCAACGATCCCGACCTCACACAAGAGCAACGCAATTTCGCTGCCTTTTGGGAACGACTTGGCAAACTCTACGAAAACTTCATTCCAAGACTAGAGAAAAAAAATACAACCACAACTGGACAAGTTAAGCGCTGGTGTGCCGAGAAACCAAATGAATGGATGGGTAAGATGCCCTACGACCACGTCTGGATTTTGGGACTGAATGCGCTGACGAAAGCGGAGAAAAAAATTATTTATGAACTAGAAGATCGCGAGCTCGCCACTTGCCTGTGGGATGCTGATGCCTATTACACTGACAATCCAATTCAGGAAGCGGGCACTTTTTTTAGAGAACTCGAAAAAGACAATCGACAGCTAAGCAACAAGTACGAGCTGCTAAAAACCGGTAAGCGGGAGATTCGTCAGATCGCCACTGCCAGTCGCATTGGGCAGGCAAAAGCACTGAGTTCGATTCTCGAAGAAAAAACCGATAATCCTGAAAACACGGCCATTGTACTCACAGACGAATCACTTTTGATGCCTGTGTTGAGTAGTTTGCCTCAAGGCACCGACAGAGTAAACGTGACCATGGGATTGCCGCTGGAGTTCACCAGTCTGAAAGTCGTATTCGACAATCATCTGGAGTTGATAGAGCATCGCAGCAAAGACCAGAGTGGGCAAAACAAGATTTACTACCGCCACCTGATTAAATGCATTTCCCAACCGGGAATGAAAGCTGTGGTCAATCGGGAAGATGGTGAGCTGACCGAAAAGATTCAGAACCACATCCAACAGAACAATCTCATCTGGATCGATCCGGAAGAGCTGACAAGCGAGTTTCCACTTTTTGAAAATGTAATTCATTTGCTGGAAAGACCGAAAGACACGGAAACACTGATTGCACAACAGCGGCTTTTGGCTGAAAACCTCAAAGAATCGAACGATGAGCCGCTACACAGGGAAATGACTTTTCGATTTTCTCTACTGATCAACAAGCTGGAGAATTACTTGTCGAAGTATCCTTTCATAAACTCTGTGAACGGCTACAGAAAGCTTTGGAATCAGCTGCTACGCCAGGAAAATCTTTCTTTTATCGGAGAGCCTTTAAGCGGACTGCAGGTGTTGGGAATGCTCGAAACACGGGCGGTGGATTTCGAGCACGTGGTAATTTTGAGCGCAAACGAAGAGATTCTCCCGCAGTCGAAATTTGACCAGTCCTTCATTCCTTTCGACCTAAAGAAACACTACGGACTGCCCACTTACCAGCAGCGCGATGCTATTTTCGCCTACTACTTTTACCGATTGCTCCAGCGCGCTAAAAAAGTCGATTTGGTCTACAGTACCGTAGCCGATGAAATGGGAAGCGTGGAGAAAAGTCGTTTTCTTGCACAAATTGAATGTGAGTTGCCCGCTTACAACTCAGAGGTTAAGATCACTAACCACTTCATCAACACTCCTTCTGACACGGTAAAACCCGAGTCGAAGGTGGAAAAAACTGCAGATATGCTCAAGGTTGTGGATGGAGTTTTGGACTATGGCATTTCCCCTTCGGCCATCAATCTCTATCTCGATTGCCCACTCAACTTCTACTATCGCTACATCCTCAAACTCCGGGAGCGAGAAGAAGTGGAAGAGCGAATTGAGCTGTCGACTTTTGGAACAGTGGTGCACGACACGCTCGAAGAACTCTACAAGCCTTACGAGAAAAAAGTGATTGCTCCGGAAGATGTCACTTCAATTTTGGCCAAAGCAAATGAAGAGCTCGAAAGGCAGTTCAAAAATTCATACTCGAAGAATATTTCTCACGGTGAGAACCTGCTCACTTTTGAGGTTGCTCGAGAGTACATTTTCCGCTTTTTGACAAAAGACCGCAGTCAGATTGCCAAAGTCAAGGAGAACAGCATCGCTGTGACGATTGAATCGCTGGAAATAGAAATGAGACCGGAAGTCTTGCTTCCTGGGTTTGAGGATAAGACCGTGCGGATTAATGGAAAAGCCGACCGCATCGATCGCTACGGAGATGAGATCAGAATCATCGACTACAAAACCGGGAAGGTCGATCCTTCGGACCTGAAGGTTACCGACATGGGAAGTCTGAGAAAAAAGCCCAAGGCCATTCAACTGCTTTGCTACTGCCTTGCCTATAGCGAAAACTATGACGGAGATCTGGAAAAGCTGCGACCGGGAATGATTTCACTGAAAAACATCGGCTCTGGGTTTCTGCCCTTAATAGTGAATGGCAGTCCGAAAATCACGACTGAAGTTTTGGACGAGTTCAGAGCATTTTTGGGCGAACTACTTTCAGAAATCTACCTTCTCGAACAGCCATTTGTCCACAATCCCGATGCAAACTTTTGCGAGTATTGTGAGTGATTGTAGCGATCGGTGATAAGAAGGTCTGGAAGGTTCAATCTTTTTATCTTTGGCCGCTCGAAAAAATCGTTATCAAAGATCAGCACATGCCATTAGAGCTTTCCATCGTTATCTGCACTTACAACCGAAGCGATTTTTTACCCGCAGCTCTTGAGTCATTAGCAGGTCAAACGCTTTCAAAAGATAGGTACGAGGTCATTGTAATCAACAACAACTCGACAGATCAGACCGAGGAAGTTTCGAAAGCTTTTGAACAAACCCACCAGGAGGTGAATTTTGGCTACTATATCGAAAAAAATCAGGGTCTTTCTTTCGCCAGAAACCGCGGAATAAAAGAGTCGAAGGGCAAATTTATCTCCTACATCGATGACGATGCGGTGGCTTCACCCAGTTACGCAGAAGCGATAGTGGAAGCCTTTGGGAACTTCCCGGATTATGCTGCTCTTGGTGGAAAAGTAACTCCATTTTATGATGGCGAAGAGCCGAAATGGTTGACACCGCATCTCTGGGGAATGGTTGCAAAAGTCGATCAGGGTGAAGAGCCAAAGACTTTTGGAAAGAAAACGCCTGTAGGTTGCAACATGGCCTTTCGAAAAGAGATTTTTAAAACCATCGGACTGTTCGACACCGAACGCACAAAAAATCGTTGGGACGACCGCTACATCTTTAATCAGGTGAGTGCTCACGGCTACAAAACACTGTATTACCCAAAAGCATCAGTTCGACATCACATTCCCAGCTCGCGAGTTTCTGAAGAAGGTATCGTCAGCCTGGCCAGAGCGAATGGCAAGGAGTACAGGAAGCTCGTTAAAGGCAAACCATTAAAAGCTATCGAAAAATTTTTCGATTACCTTTTCAAGGTCTTCGCCTCCTTCATCCTCAGTCTGGGTTACCTCATAAAAGGCGAACCAGCCAAAACCAAGGTTATCAAGATTATGTTTTTCAGCTTTTGGGGGTATTTTACGGGGAGGTAGATAGCAACTGAAAAGGTTTGAGAAAAAGTTAATTTTGAACACTATTTTCAAGTCGCAACTATTCTTAAACCGATAATAAACTGACGGAGACTTAAAATGACATCCCTCAAAGTATTTATTGAAAACCTTGTCAACACCTTCCTTTCCATCCTGAGAATGATCTTTTTTTCGAGGTTCGTAAAAACCTCTCGAATTATTTCTCCTAAAAACTCAGAACTTATCATCCTTGGGAATGGCCCTTCGCTAAAAAACTTCTTAGCGGCCAATAAAAGCCTCGTCTCCAAAAAAGAGCTATTGTGTGTCAATCACTTTGCTGAGTCAGATGTTTACAAGGCACTTAAACCAAAGTATTATGTACTGGCAGCTCCTGAAATGTGGATGGACGATGTAGAAGAGTTTCACTTCAGGAAAGGTGAAAAGTTGTTCTCCGCTATTTCAGAAAATACTGAATGGCCAGTGACTCTGTTTATCCCCCAAAACGCAAGAAAATTCGAGCGTTGGAAAAAGAAAATTGCGCCTAACGCCAACATTCAAATAGTTTATTTTTCTTCAACTCCAATTGAAGGGTTCAGATTTTTTGAAAATTGGGCTTTTAGCAAATGGCTAGGCATGCCAAGACCGCATAATGTCCTTATCCCCTCATTAATCTTGAGTGTCAATATTGGGTTTCAAAAGATTTTCATAGCTGGTGCTGACCACTCATGGATGAAAGAAATCTTTGTCTCAGATGATAATATCGTGTACTTAACTCAGAAACATTTTTATGACTCGAAAGAAAAGGAAGCAGCTCCGATGGATAAGTTGGGAAAAGGTTCGAGAAAAATGCACGAAATACTGATTAAATTCGTCCACGCTTTTAGAGGATATTTCAAAATTAAAGAGTATGCCGGTCACTGCTCGGTAGAGATCTTTAATATCACTGAGCACTCAATGATTGATGCATTTGAAAGAATAAAACCAGAGGAAATTGAATAGCCCACATATTCTTGTAGTTATACCTGCCAGAGGAGGTTCTAAAGGGATTCCGAGGAAAAATCTGAGAATTCTTCACGGCAAGCCACTCATTTATTATTCAATCCAAAACGGACTCCGTTCTAGATTCAGACCGGACGTGGTGGTCTCAAGTGAAGACCGGGAGATACTCACGATGGCTGAAAAATTTGGCGCCCAGATCCATCAAAGACCCGAAAAACTGGCTGATGACGTAACAACTCTGGACCCCGTCATCTACAATGCCTACAAGGAAACCTCAAAGAAGAGTGGAAAGGACTATCAGTTCATCATCACCTTGCAGCCCACCTCACCTTTGCTCAAGGTTGAGTCCTTAGACATGGCCATAAAACGAATGATCGATGAGCCTTCTTTTCACACCATCATTTCTGCAACCAATGACACTCACCTTACATGGCGCAAGGAAGATGGCATGTTTCTGCCAAACTTCACCGAGCGTGTAAATCGCCAGCAACTCACACCAACTTACAAGGAAACGGGAAGTTTTTTGATTTGCAGGTCGGACGTGATTTCAGAAAGTTCAAGAATTGGAGAGTCTGTTGATCTATTTCTTCTCAACGGAGCTGAGCAAATCGACATTGACTCCCACGAAGATTGGAATCTCTGTGAGTATTACCTGGCGAGAAAAAAAGTCCTGTTTGTTGTCTCGGGCTATCCAGAAATTGGAATGGGCCATGTCTACAACACTTTGATGCTTGCTGATGAGCTTGTCGCTCATGGTGTCACGTTTTTGGTAGACGGAAAAAGCGACCTGGCTTTCAACAAGATTTCTCAAACTCACTACAAACTATTTAAGCAAGAGCACACAGACATCGCAGAGGACATTAATAAAATCAACCCAGACCTCATCATCAACGACAGGCTCGACACCACCGAGCAATACATGAGCAGCATTCAAAAGAAAGGACGCTTGATTGTTAACATCGAAGACCTGGGAGCTGGTGCTGATATGGCCGACATGCTCATCAACGCGATGTATCCAGAAAAACATGACGAAGAACACCACCAATTTTCAGGTCCAAAATACTTCTGCCTTAGACCGGAGTTTCTCTATTCTGAGCCAGTCAAAAACATTAAAAAGGAGGTTAAAAACGTACTACTCTGTTTTGGAGGAGTTGACCCGAATAACCTGACCGCAAAAACTGTCGCATCCATTTATGATTATTGCCAACAGCATGTAATCGACATCACAGTTGTGGCAGGTCTGGGATATGAGAACATTGACTCACTCGGAGAGTGGACAAACCTCACCGTTTATCGCGATGTCGCCCACCTTTCGGAGCTAATGGCGAGTGCCGACCTGATCTTCACCAGTGCAGGCCGAACCACTTTTGAAGTAGCCAGCATGGGAATACCGGGTATTGTTATGGCGCAGAACTCTCGAGAACTGACCCACGCTTTTGCAAGCCCAGAAAATGGATTTTGTACTCTTGGGCTTGGTGCCGAGATTACTGAAAAGGAAATTCTTGAGAATTTCAGATCGTTAGTGGAAAATGTCAAACTGCGAGAAGAAATGCACCAGCAGCTACTATCGCAGGATGTAAAGTCAGGCAGAAAAAGGGTAGTTCAACTCATCGAAACTTTGTTGAGAGGCGAACAGGCGCATGATTTTGCATACCTTTCATCAGATATTTCGAAAGAGAAAAGATAACATGGGAAACGAGAAAAAGCCTTTTTATGCTGTTCTTCACGGAGCAAAGAAAAATGTAGGTGACTTTTTGATTCGTGATAGAAGTGAAAAGCTAATCCGGCATGTCAGACCTGATCGAGAACTGAAGGCATTTCCATCCTGGAAACCTCTTGACGAGCATTTGGAAACGATTAATGAGGCCGAAGCAATCATCGTGATGGGTGGTCCAGGAGTGAGCCAATCGTCCTATCCGGAAGTGTACCCTTTCGTAGATAATTTAGACAGAATAAAGCCTCCAATTTATTTAATGGGCGTAGGTTCTTACATGTATCCTTTCACATCCAAAGCAATCCGAACGTTCAAGTTTAGCAGTCGAACAAGGCTCTTCCTCGAAAAATGTAAGGGAATCAGCGTAAGAGACGTATTCACAAAAAATCTGATCACTTCAAAAGGAATACATAATGTAGTGATGACTGGATGCCCCGTGTGGCATAATCTGGAGTTTACCGAAAAAGGGGTCCAAAAGCCAGAAGAAATAAAATCTATTTTATTTTCTTTCCCTCAAAAGCACTACTTCCATGAACAAGCCTTTAAGTTGGCTAGCTCATTGAAGGCGGAGTTCCCCCATGCTAGGCTAATAGCTGGATTTAATCGTGGACTCAAGGCAGACAAATACACGAGTTCCAAAGATGCTGCTCGTTTTTCTAAAGCGGCAAAAAAACTTGAAGGAATCGGCTACGAAGTTGTGAATCACGCCTATGACTTACAATCTTTAGAAGATCAAAAGATTTGCGATCTCCATGTAGGATATAGGTTGCACTCACACATTTATTTTGCTAGCATGCGAAAACCTTCTTTTGTAATTGCTGAAGACTCGAGGAGCTATGGCCACTACACCACTTTGGGTCTGCCGGGACAAATGGCTTATAATCACAGCTTGTTTGCAGAATGGCTCCCATATTTGGAGAATGGTATGATTAGGGGAGGGATATTCAAGTTTCTCCCAGTAGTTGACGTACCAAAGTCAATATCTGACTTGGTAATTGAGCAGATCGACAGAGAGCTAAGCAACGACTACCCATCTTTCGAAGGAATCGACAAAAAGCTAGACTCATACCTGGGGGAGATGAAATCCTTTTTGAAAAACCTTCCATAAAATCATATGGGAATAATCCAGCAGCAAGCAGTAAAGGGAACTGTGATCAACTACTTAGGTGTTTTGGTTGGTTTTGTAACTGTTGGTCTTTTGCAGCCACTGATACTCTCTACTACAGAAATCGGTCTCATTAACTTGCTAAACCGATACGCCTTAATTTTTGCTCAGGTATTTAGCCTTGGATTTCCAGCTCTTTCATTGCGTATATTTCCGGCTTTGCGGGACGTTCAAAAGCAACACAATGGATATATCTACCTGGGTTTGATCTACTTGATACTTGGTTTCTTAACAGCCCTGGCTGTGTACTTCCTCACCTACGAATGGCTCTTACTCTCCGGTAAAGAAAAATCGAAGCTTTTTGAAGACTTTATTTTCCTTTTGCCGTACCTCATTTTTTTCAACTTGATTTATATCATTTCTGATACCTACATTAGGATGCGTTACAATGCCATAATTGGTGCGGTAACCAAAGAGATCATTCAAAGAATAGCCATTTTAACTGCTCTTCTTATTTTCTATTTTGGCTTAGTTGGTAGAGATCACTTTGTAATCTTATATACCATGGCACTGGCTATACCTGGAGTAATCATGCTTTTCTATTCCGTTAGAACACCGGAGTTTTCCATACGGCCTAATCATTCCTTCCTGAGGAAGTTCTCCAGAAGAAGCATTCTGAACATCAGTCTTTTTGGTCTCTTAAGTAGTACTACAACCATCTTGGTTATTCAAGTTGATACTTTGATGGTAAATTATTTTGAAGGCCTTTCTTCCCTGGGGATTTATACAACCATGTTCTATTTCGGAATTTTGGTAAGCATTCCATCCAGGGCACTAAAACGAATATCGGGAACAATGATCTCTGATGCCTGGAGTAAAAAAGATCTAACAACAATTTCAAAAGTCTACTTTGAAAGCTGCCTCAACCAATCAATAATAGGCGGCTTACTCTTTTTAGGGGTTTGGCTGAATGTAGATAGCATGATTCAAATTATCGGTACCGAGTTTACGCCTGGAAAATGGGTTGTATTTTTTATTGGATTGGGCTATCTATTTGACATGCTGACAGGTGAAAATGCATCGATTATCACTACTTCTCACCTTTATAGATACAACACCTACTTTGCTATCTTGCTACTTGTGCTGCTCTTTGTTTCGAACCTAATCTTTTTACCGAGTTACGGAATAATTGGCGCTGCTTTCTCTTCAGCCGGTTCTATGTTCGTGGTGAACTTACTTAGGTTTATTTTGCTCAAGACTAAACTCAATCTTCAACCATTCAACTACAAGTTTTTGATAGTTGGAGCTCTATTCGCCATAACCTATTTGACCGTAAGCAACTTGCCTGCCTGTGACGAACCTACATTGGATCTGTTGGTAAGGGGTTCACTAACTACTGCCCTATTTGCTGGAGGAATATTAGCTCTTAAAGTTTCACCATCCCTAAACCGTTTATTCACACAGCTGTTACAGAGAGTATTGTAGCCAATTCATTTCCGAGCATTTTCGAAAATGCGATCAAGAGGTCATTGTTTGATTAGCCTGCGAAAAGCAACTGACTGTCCGTCAGAATAGACTTTCAGAATATATGTTCCATCGCGAAGAGTATTAAGGTTTGGCACCGGCCCCGAAGTAGCATTCCGCGAGAAAATGAGTTTTCCTTGGAGGTCATACAATTCGAATTTAGAATATTCTCCAGTAATTTCGAATTGAGTTGAAAATGGATTTGGTGCAATGACCAAGGGCTTATTCGCGGTCGCTGTCTCCAAACTCAGATCAATTTCACAAAGCTCATTTATTTGCTCTTGTGACAACGCTTGCGGAAAGAATGCAAGATCATCAATGTAACCAAGGAAGTGATGATGAATGTATGGGCGGTCTGGATTTGGGTTTTGAGCACCAATCAATAGTCCATTTTGATCGTTTACATTTCTGATGTAGCTGCTATCTGTATCGAGCAAAACACCGTCAACGTACAATTCAATGACAGTACCGACTCTTTGAGCCACAATGTGATGCCATTCACCGTCATCTAAAATGATCTGGTCATCAGCCGCATAAGGTGCTCCTGGCTGGGCATTACCGGTAAACCATGCGATGTGGTTGTCATTATACAAATCCGGAGCTCTCAGCCAATATCCAGGGCGCCAGACTCCACTTTCACCTCCTTTATTCACGATCATGCCCGGACTTACACTTCCTCCCGAAGAGCGGTCTGGACGAGGAATTTTGATCCAAACTGAAATTGCAAAATCCTGAGTCCCGAAATTGAACGGACTCACGTAAGGAACTTCTATATAATCATCTTCACCGTCAAAACTCAATGCACTCGCTGAATTTCCAAAACGATCAGTCGCTGGTACTGCACCATGTACAATTCCGTGATAACTTCCCGCTCCAAGGTCATCGGCATTTCCATCAAGAGGATACTCTGCCATTGGGGTTTGGCCAATTGTAAGTGAAGAAAAGAAAATTGCGAAGAGTGTAGATATGTAGCTAGATTTCATGTCTCATTAGTTAAGATTTTCGTCAAAACTAATTATTTTTCTCTAAATCCTCATAAAGACTCGACAAGAACTCTTCATCTACCGATGAGCCAAGACACTAACCTTTTAAATGTTGCCACTGTAAAACCTCATCCTCACCCAAATCCATTGCTGCAGTTTTACCAATTACTTCATGAATATACTTTGGGCTAATACCTGAAGCTGGTCTTTTCCAGGTAAGATGTTCTTTTTGAATTACTGCTCCAGACTTCACAGGCGTTGACATTACAAGACTTCGTCTTGCATTGTCGCGTGAAATCATTTCGCTCTCCAACGCAGTCTTTTCGAAGTTACCTAAGATAATTCTGGTTTCCTCCCATTTCGCCCAGAACTTTTTGAGATCTTCCTTATCCATGGCGTGGTAATGATCGTTTCCTGGTAAAGACTTGTCGTGCGTGAAGTGCTTCTCAAGAACCGTAGCTCCGAGTAAAGCTGCAGTCTGCAAGACGTCCATTTCTCCCGGCAGGGTGTGATCGCTGTAACCTGGTACATGATTAGGAAACTTTCGAATCAAATCTTTGATCATTCCCAAATGAGCATTTTCATTTGGAGTAGGGTAATTCAGAATGCAGTGCATAATACAAAGGTCATTGCCTTTCTGCTCAATGGCTTCCACCGCTTGCTGGATCTCCCACAAGTATGAAGCTCCAGTGGATAATAAGATTGGCTTGCCAAAATCGCACATAAACTGAATGAAGGGTATATTGGTAATATCTGAAGAGGAAACCTTAAAAACTGTCATCAAATCATTCAGAAATTCTGCTGAAGTAGTATCAAACGGAGTTGACATGAATTCTATCCCAGCTGTTTCACAATGACGTGCGAGTTCTTCGTACTCTCCTTTCCAAAATTTATCGTATTTCTTGAAAAGCTTGAACTGACTCGTAGTAGGCTCTTTTGAGTTATCCCAATAAGACGGACTGTCTTTAGATGCGATGGTTTCGGCTTTATAAGTTTGAAACTTGATAGCTTGAGCCCCACCTTCCAAGGCCTCATCGATCAATCGCTTGGCCAGGTCCATTGAACCTTCATGGTTCACACCAGCTTCCGCGATGACATACGGAATTGCAACTCTATTAGGATTGTATGTATTGAGATGGTCAATCAGTTTCATTCTTCAAAATATTGGTTCATTCTAATATCGGATTGTGCTTCGTTTGTAAGAAGGTAGTCGCAAATGAACGAATACACTGAATAATATTCAAGAAAAGCTAATGGCCAAATTAACTCACTCCACTCTCTTCCAATTTTGAGTTCTGTAAAAGAAAGCGATGTAGCCGCGAACGTTCAGGGTGTTGGGGTCGTCTTCGTCCAGCCAGATGCTGCAGTCGTAAATTTTTCCACTTTCAGGATCGAGAATGGTGCCGTCTTCCCACTCATCGTCATCTTTCTCCATGCCACGGATTATTTCTAAACCCAGCACCTTTTCGCCTTTGCGGTCGTCTTCGCAGTTTTTGCAAACCGGATCTTGAATCTGATCAGGTGTGCGGAAAAGCTTTACGATTCTGCCGTAAGCCTTTCCGTCCTTTTCATAAATTTCTACAATAGAGCGCACCTTGCCGGTGTTGTCATCAATGGTTTTCCATTTCCCGAAGATGGTAGCATCCTGAGCGAGAAGTGACAGAGATAAAAGGGTGAAGGTGAAGGCTGCTAAGAATGATTTCATTGATCAGATATTGTTTTGTTCGATTCGAAAGCCCTCGAAAATATCCCCGAAGACCGCCACAATTTAATTCAAAACGATCAATTTACCAGAAACCGTGCCCTTCTGTAATCTATTAAACTGAGAAAGTTCTCTGCTCCAATAGGTTAAAAACCCTCTACAATGATCGCAAACTCGACATCCCTCCATCGATTTTCAAAACCTGTCCAGTAACCCAGCGCGATTTGTCACTAATGAGATAGCGCACACCTTCGCTGATATCTTTTGCTTCACCAATTGATTTCAATGGATGGCGCGATGAATTGCTTTCTCGCTTTTTATCAGAGTTGAGCATACTTTCTGCAAGTGGTGTATCGGTTAGCGATGGTGCGACAGCATTAAAACGAACCTTGGGCGCATACTCCGCGGCCAGTGATCTCACCATTCCCTCAACAGCTCCTTTTGCTGCGCTAATTGAACTGTGAAAGGACATTCCTGTACCCACGGCAACTGTGCTGAAAAACACTGCACTCCCTTGTCCTTTTTTCAAGGCCTTGATGGATTGATTTAGAACTTTAACCGCACCAATGTAATTTATCTCGAGTTCTTCTCTGATCTGATCGAGACCGATTCTATCGAATGGTTTCAGATTAATTGTTCCTGGGCAGTAGACCAAACCAGCAAGTTCATCAGGAAGATCCAACTCCTCTGACCCGGTGACATCGAACTTTTGAGTGGTCACTTCGCCATTTTCAAAACTATCATCTTCAATTTCTCTGGAAGCAGCGATAACTTCAAAGCCGTCTTTCAGTAGGTCATTTACCACCTGTTTTCCAATTCCTGTTCTTCCTCCAATTACCAGTACTTTCTTAGACATAAGTTCTCAATTTGATTTCACAGCTAAAATCAAATCAAACCGCACTTTGTTCAAGAAATACTTTGAAATGTTAAACATTAGATGGCTTTCCATCGCCAGTTTCCGAAACAACCGACTTCGCTCTTTTGATGCTGGTATTGAGCTCGAAGCCGAGCAGAAGAATAATACTGTTGAAGTTAACCCAAATAAGCAATAGAATGAGTGTCCCCAGCGAACCGTAAAGCCTGTTGAACTGTGCGAAATTATTCACGAACCAGGCGAACAGAATAGACGCAATAATG
Organism: Halocola ammonii; assembly: GCF_049334165.1. Taxonomy (NCBI): domain Bacteria; kingdom Pseudomonadati; phylum Bacteroidota; class Flavobacteriia; order Flavobacteriales; family Halocolacceae; genus Halocola; species Halocola ammonii. Next base: position 91,174 of record NZ_JBEGHD010000002.1, on the reverse strand, counting down.
AAGAGCACTGTAGTGAAGGTCGCCCCTGCCGAAAACATCTTCCAGTGTGATCTCTTGAGGTTTCCCATGTTGTAGAGAATGGAAATGCTGAAGTAGATAAGCAGTACAACGATGAGCCATTTGGCAACCTCTAGAATGATGACAATCCCATTGTCGGGAATGATGTTGTAATTGTGTAAGTAATCGAACGCGTAGCCGCTGAACAGGATCAAAGAGACAGCCACGAAAAGAAGCAGACCGAGAATCATCAGTACCCCTACGGAAACCAATCGCATCAGAATTGGGTTGCCGCGATCTTCGAGATGGTAAGAACCGTTAAACCCGAGCCAAATAGCGTTGATACTGCTAGAGGCATAGAAGAACCCAAGAATAAAACCAATGGAAAGGAAAGTCGTGTGAGTTTTATTGACAAGGTCATTGAGCGTACTCTCTACCAATTGATAAGTATCTCCTGGGAAAAAACCTTCGATGCTGGCAAAAAGCTGCTCCTGAAAACCCTCTACAGGAATTTTTGGAATGAGTGAGAGCAGAATAATGATGATCGGAAAGAAGGCCATAAACAAGCGGAACGAAATGGCCGCAGCACGGGTCGTGAGCGCACCTTTTTGTAGTCCCTCAATAAAATACCTGGCCACATAGTGCAACGAAAGACCTTCAAAACCAGGCGGATGGATGGAGCGAGCAACTTTTTTAGTGCTTCGGACCAAACGACTCCTTTCGATTTTAACTTGCCATTTCTTAACCCAACTCATCTCAATCTATCGCTTTTAGACTCAGGTCAACGTTGTGTACACTGTGCGTGAGTGCTCCCATGGAAACAAAGTCAACACCGCACTTTGCGTAATCCAAAACAGTTTCTTCTGTAATTCCTCCAGAAGCTTCTGTTTCGGCTTCGTCTCCAATTCTTTTTACCGCTTCTCGGATATCCTCATAGCTGAAGTTGTCGAGCATGATTCTGTCTACAGGGCCCGATTTCAAAATTTCTTCAACTTCGCTCAGGCTTCGAGCTTCAACTTCAATTTTGAGCGACAGTCCTTTCTTTTTTTGATATGTTTTTGCCCGGGAAATGGCCTCATCAATTCCGCCTGCATAATCGATGTGATTGTCTTTGATCATCATCATGTCGTACAACCCAAATCGGTGGTTTTCTCCTCCTCCGATCTTCACGGCAAGCTTTTCGAAAAAACGCAAGCCAGGCGTTGTTTTACGTGTATCCAAAACTCTGCATCCAGTTCCTTCGATAATGCTCGCAATTTTATTAGTCTTTGTAGCGATTGCACTCATGCGCTGCATCAGATTGAGGGCTAATCTTTCGGCCATTACAATTGAGCGTGACGCACCGCTGACGTGAAATGCAACATCTCCATACTTCACAAAATCGCCATCGCACAAGTGCACATCCACTTCCAGGTTTTGATCAACCATGTGAAATACCTCTTTGGCGATCTCCACACCTGCCAGCATCGCATCTTGCTTAACAAGCAGCTTCGCTTTGCCTTGCGCTTCGGCAGGAATACACGAGAGAGATGTGTGATCTCCATCTCCAAGGTCCTCTTTTAAAAAGCGCTGCAGCTGCTCTCTTACTTCACTATTCATTGCTCATTGGATTTTACTCAAAAGTAAAACTTCTGTCGTCTTTGAATAAAAAAAGCCCGCAGATATCAACTGCGAGCTTCATTTTGTTCGTCTGAAAAAGGTGATCGATTTCTTATTCAATTCTTAATTGTTCGATTTTCATCACGTTACTCTTTCCTTTGAGGAAAAAAGTCACTCTAAAAGAACCATTATCCGTTGTCAGGTCTCCAATTCGGTACTGGTCGTTGAGCTTCGATGTTCCTTCGTGCTTAACCTTAAATCCTGTTGGGTTGTGCTCCGCGAAAAACTTCTCGAGTACCTCGCGGGCTTCCTCAGGGGAGTAAACATCCTCTTCGTCCAAAACAGTCATGTCAACGTCCGCCTGAAAGTGATCCACAATCGCTGCTGCGTCTCCTTTTGCAAAAGCATTGCTAATCTCATTCGTAATGTCGTTTTGGGAAAAGACTCCAAAAGAGAGCATCAGTAGCGAAAATGTTATCAAAAATCTCATGAATTCTTCTTTAATGAGTTAGTCGGTCAGGTAAACAATTTCCGAGCCAATTTAAGAATAAATCATTTCCTTTGCTCAAGTCCCGCCCAACAAACAAATGCGAGCTTTCACATGAAGATTCAACTTATCGCTGTCGGCAAAACTGCTTTTCCTTACCTCAAGCAAGGTATGGAAATCTACTTGAATCGTCTCAAGCACTACGGCAAGTTCGAGTACCTGGAAATTCCCGATGTAAAACAAGGTAAGAACTGGACCAGTGAACAGGTGAAGCAGACCGAAGGAAAAAAAATTTTGGACAAGGTCGAGGCCGGTGATCGCTTGGTGTTATTGGATGAAAATGGAAAGGCCTACACTTCCCGACAGTTTGCCAAATACTTTCAACAGTGGTTTCTTTCGGGAGAAAAGAAGTTGGTTTTCGTAATCGGTGGTGCTTTTGGCTTTTCGGATGAAGTGTATGCAAGGAGTAATGGAAAAGTTTCACTTTCGAAAATGACTTTTTCTCACCAGATGATCCGGCTTTTTGCTCTCGAGCAAATATATCGTGCTCAGACAATACTCAAAGGAGAGTCCTATCACAATGATTAGCGAAAAGGCCTGTAGAATTTCCTGGTCGCAAGCTCCATCATTTCACGATCGCCACGGGAATCTCCATACACCAAAATCTCTCGATACTCCGAAAGATCAATTACGGAAAGAATCCGATTGACCTTCTCTGATCCGTAGCAGTTTGGAGTTTGAAACTTTCCTGTCAGTTTGCCTCCAGCCACTTCAAGCTGGGTACAAATCAATTCCATGTTGTGATCTTTACTAAAAGGCTCAAGGTAGTTCTGAATTGAAGCTGAAACCAAAACAACCCGGTGACCTTTTTCACAGTGTTCTTTAATACTTGCAAGGGCCTCAGGGTAAAGATCATTCTTAAGCACTTTTCCGTAGAACTCTCGTGACTTTCGATCGAATTGCTGAAAGCTTTCGCCCGAAAAGGCCATTTCAAAAAGTCGCTCCTTTGCATCTCCATTCTTTATTCGCCCGAGCTTAAACTTTGCATACACAGGGACGAACCGGCTCATGAGCTTGATAAATTCTCGCCTCGGAAAATAGAATTTTAGGAACAGAAGCAGACTATCCGATTTGGAAATCGTACCGTCAAAGTCGAAGAGTACAACTGTCCTGCTCATGGCATTACTTGAAATAAATAATGAAAGCAAAAACACTCAACCACAACAGCACCACAATCTGGATAAAACGATCGCGAAAAGCCAGATCGGTGGGAGCGCCCCCTCTATTTTCCACAAAAAGCGCCTGGAGGTAGCGTAGCAGTCCTATCATCACCAGAGCCGATGAAAGCAAAGCCAGATAGATTTTTCCCTGAAAGTAAGGGGAGAAATAGGTGTACATGATATAGCACACAATCATCAGTGCCGATAACAGCACAATTGAACTGTCGAGATAAAACTGATTGTAATGCTCATTCACCGGCCGCAGGCTTCTGGCATTCTCGACTCCATCTCTAAAGTCATCTCTCCGTTTGCCAACTACAATGAACATCGAGAAAAGGAAAGTCATAAGAAGAAGCCAAAAGGAGAGCTCTACCTGCACCAGCTCAGCTCCAGCCGCAACCCGGAGCACAAAGCCCGATGAAACTATGAGCAAGTCTAGAATCGATACTTTCTTGAGGCCCAGAGAATACAAAACATTGAGAACAACATAAATAGCGAGGATCCAAACAAACTGACTGTTGAGGTAGACTACAATGCCGACAATAGCCGCTACGAGCATGCTGAATCCAGCAGCCAGCGCCAGCGGGATAGATACCTTACCTGAAGCAAGAGGTCTTTGTTTTTTTATTGGATGGAGTTTGTCGAACTGAAGGTCGCGCCAATCATTAAAAATGTAAATGGAACTAGCCGCAAGCGAAAAAGCTACAAATCCGATTGCGAGATCAAAAAGGTTTAAAGTATTGATTGCGCCACCAAAAAATGCCGGCAAAAACACAAACACGTTTTTAATCCACTGCCTCGGTCGCATTAGTTTGATCAGCTCGCCCATTCTAAAGTTTTTTCAATACTAATGTAAAATGTGGATACAGCCACATTCTCCTTTCACTGTGGTGTTCTAAAGTGAGCGGAAGTTGATTAAGAAACCTCACTAACTCAGTGCTTCTGGGTTCATTACCAGCTTCACCTGCCAGCAATAAGTCGTGAAATTTATTCCAGAAAGAAAGGAATGACGATCCTTCGATATCCTTAAAAATCAGCGTTGCTCCAGATCTCATTTTACCCACCAATTGCTCAAGAAATTGCAGCTGGTTTTTCCTGGGAATGTGATGAAAGACATCAATCATCACCACAAAATCAAAATCGAAAATAACTTCTGGAATTTCACTTCCATCAAAAACTCTTAGGTCGATCGGTAGTGCTGATTCGTTTTCCAACAGGGCGTTTGCATTTCGGATCAACTCTTCTGAAATCTCCACGCCTCCCAACTTAGAGGGATTGCGAAACTCATTAACGAGACTCAAAAACATCCCCGAACCGCAACCTATGTCATAAACCGAACTCTGCTCGGGAATCAATTCCAACAGATCGTCAAAAGGACAAATCACCGGTCGGTAGGCAATCTTTAATTTATCCAGGAAACCAGCATCAGACGGTTGCTGATTTTTCAGGAAACTTATCAGTTGTCGGTTTTCAATTTTGGGCATCTTGTTTTCCTTTCCAGTACATATAATCAACATTTTCCTTTAGTGCACTATCCAGTGGAATGCCTTCTTCTACAGCATAAACTCTAATGCCCTCATACCATTCTGGTGAATTGAGAATATCTTCTAAGATTTTCTTTTTGAGTTCTTCTTTCCTTGTTCGCTCGATGTAATGAACTAGTGTGTCCTGGTCTTGTTCGTAGCCCAGAGCTTCGAGATCATCCGGGTTTAGATACGCATAACCGTGATAGTAGTCAAATCCGGGGTTTAGCTCCTCCAGTACCTCCCGATCAACTCCACGATACTCAAGTTGCCAAATAGCTCCGTTGTAAACCAGCATCTTCACGATCCTATTTTCTTCGTTTGTGTAGATCATCACTGAGTCGGTGGTTGACAACTCAAACTCGCTATTTCTGGTCATGAAGACGTAGGGATCAGGGTTATACCAGGAAGGATGGTTATTCAAAACCCAGGTAGAAATTGAATTGAATCGATTGACGTCCCAGGTGATTTTGGTAAAGTCGTATTGCAAAAAGACAACTAGCGACTGACTTATTATCAGCAATCCAAAAATTGAGTAGAATGCGCCTTTTTTTAGTTTGCTCAACCTGGCAAAGAGCACAACAATTACAATCGCTGAAGTCCACACCGTGTAACGGTTGGCCACGGCATGAGTATGACTCCAGTTAATCATCTGCATAAAGATGATCGACATCAAAAGAATAGAAAGCAGCATAAGGTACATACGGTTAAAGCGCTGTCGAATTAAATCGTAGATAAAAACTCCGATCATCGTCAATAGGATGAGCGGTATGACCAAAATCATACCCTGGTCGAGGTCAAAGAAAAAGTTGAACAGTCTTCTCAGGTCCACGACCTCAGTGCTCAGGTTTCCCGAATCAGCTATCAAACTCGGTGTTCCAAAATGTATTAGGTAAAAAATGGAAGGAACCACTATCCAGAAGCTAGAAAAGAAAAGCTTCACCAGAACTTTCCACTTGATGTCTTCAACTATGAGAATCTCCACAAAAACCACTAAGGCTGGAATAAATAGTGGTGGGTAGTGAACGGCCGCCAATGAAAATGCCAACAACGAGCTGTACCGCCTCTTCACAAAGAAAAGCAGAACGCCCAGAAAGGTGAGCACTCCTCCCCAAACTTCTGCATGGGCCCAATCCAGATACCAGAGCATCGGTGAGAAAATCAAGAGCAATGAAAGGACCGTGCGATAACCTTTGGTGACCTCTCTCAACCTTGAGATCAACCAAAGGCCGAAAAACATTATAAAGAGGTTCGTGATGAAGAAGGTTGACCTGATGTCTCCATTCCAACTTGACAAGAGAGCACGGGCCGGTACATTTACCAAAGAGTAAAGCCAGAAATGATAAGAGTAATAATCACCCTGGTTAGTCCTGAAAAAACCATTGTATTCGTCTTTGTCAGAAGCAATGGAATCCTGCAAATTCAGAAAAAGTCGCTTGCGGTGGATCTGAAAATCATTTTTCTGTAAATAGTCCATATAACTGTCGATATCACTCTGACGAATTTCAGGACTAGCGTGATTGTGCAAGGCCTCTGTCATAAGAATGTACTCCGGTCCATCTCCATAGGGGTAATGGTGAAGTTTGTCGGATACCACAGCAACGATGGTCACAAAAAGAACTAGCAGCAACAAGGCATAGTGCCAGCTTTTCACTTTTACGATGAATGATGGAAATTGCATCTGTAGCTAAATTGAGAAAGTCTGGTTGTGGGTAATTTCACTAATTAAAAGTCAGCTTTAAGCTGCGCTACTAAAGTAGCAACTTTGTCAGAGGTTAAACCTTTGCTATCCGTAAACTAAAGAAGCCAACCTTTTAACGGGTTGGCTTCTCTGATAAAATTATTTCACCGGTAATTTACTCGGCAAGAACGATCACTCTGTTTTTGAGAACTTCAACAGTTCCTCCAGCAACTTCGATCGTTTGTTCTTTACCTTTTTCATCCTTCAGGGTGATCACACCTTTCTTGAGAGAAGTAATCATTGGCGCGTGGTTTTCCAACACACCCAGGCTACCGTCAAGTGCCGGTAACTTCAGAGACTTCGCTTCTCCTGAAAAAATGGTTTCGTCCGGTGTAAGAATTTCTATTTGCATCTTATCTCAATATTCTCTGTTTATGACTTCGATTCTGCAAGCATTTTCTTACCTGCTTCTACTACGTCTTCAATAGTTCCCTTGAGGTTGAATGCTGCCTCTGGGTACTCATCCATTTCACCATCGAGAATCATGTTGAATCCTTTGATCGTGTCTTCGATAGACACAAGCACACCTTGCAGTCCGGTAAACTGCTCCGCTACGTGGAATGGTTGAGAAAGGAAACGCTGGATTTTACGTGCGCGGTAAACAGCTTGCTTGTCTTCTTCAGAAAGCTCGTCCATACCGAGGATGGCGATGATATCCTGAAGCTCTTTGTAGCGCTGAAGAATCTCTTTTACGCGCTGTGCACAACGGTAGTGCTCTTTTCCTACGATATCTTCGGTGAGAATTCTTGAAGTTGAATCCAATGGATCCACAGCTGGGTAAATTCCGAGCTCTGCAATCTTACGACTCAATACTGTAGTGGCATCGAGGTGGGCAAAAGTTGTTGCCGGTGCAGGGTCGGTCAAGTCATCCGCAGGAACGTAAACAGCCTGAACTGATGTAATCGAACCAGTTTTTGTAGAAGTAATTCGTTCTTGCATCTCACCCATTTCTGTAGCGAGAGTTGGCTGGTAACCCACGGCTGATGGCATACGACCGAGAAGGGCCGATACCTCAGAACCTGCCTGAGTGAAACGGAAAATGTTGTCAATAAAGAAGAGAATGTCTTTTCCACCTGCTTGATCGCCCTCATCACCTCCATCGCGGAAGTACTCAGCGAGCGTAAGTCCAGAAAGAGCAACACGTGCACGTGCTCCTGGAGGCTCGTTCATCTGACCGAAAACGAAAGAAGCTTTCGAAGTTTTGAGTGCTTCTTTATCAACTTTTGTAAGGTCCCATCCACCTTCTTCCATGGATTTGCTAAACTCCTTACCGTAGTTCACAATTCCCGATTCAATCATCTCACGTAGGAGGTCGTTACCTTCACGAGTACGCTCACCTACTCCGGCAAACACCGAGTAACCTTCGTATCCTTTGGCAATGTTGTTGATCAACTCCTGGATCAATACGGTTTTACCAACTCCGGCACCACCAAACAGACCAACTTTACCACCTTTTGAATAAGGCTCGATTAGGTCAATTACTTTAATCCCTGTGTAAAGAATTTCTGTAGAAGTTGAAAGGTCTTCAAACTTCGGTGCTTTACGGTGGATCTGGTAGCCCTCTTCCGAGTTCATTGTGTCGATACCATCAATTGCATCACCCACTACGTTAAAGAGTCTACCTTTAATCTTTTCTCCAATAGGCATGGTGATAGCGCGACCTTTGGCCACAACTTCGAGCCCTCTGCGAAGACCCTCGGTAGAGTCCATTGCAATCGTACGCACGGCATCTTCACCGATGTGCTGCTGGCATTCCAAAATAATTGTTTCTCCTCTTTCATTGGTGACGCTCAAGGCATCGAGGATGTTTGGCAATTTCTCTGCTCCTGCAAAGCTCACATCCACAACGGGACCAATCACTTGTGAGATTTTACCGGTGTTCTGGGACATCTTATTTAAATTTGTTTTGAGTTCTGAAAATCGGGGGCAAAACTACGGCTAATTCATTTATTAAACAACGCATGTTTGTATTTTTGTGACCACCTTTTGAGAGGAAAAACTCCGGCTTCTCACAGAGGTGTTATATTTGATCACTTGAGGAATTAGTAACCTTTTTTACCCCATCGCCAATTTGAAGATTTACAGAGACATCTCTTCTTTCAAAAATGTAGAAAAACCGATTTTCACTACAGGAACTTTTGACGGTGTCCACATCGGCCATCAAAAAATTATTTCAAGACTTAAAGACATTGCCCGTCAAAAAAGAGGCGAAACAGTGATGCTCACTTTTCATCCTCACCCAAGAATGGTGCTTTTTCCTGACGACCACGGACTGGAGCTCTTGAGCACTCCTGATGAAAAGGCCGAACTGCTCGAAAAAGCCGGAATCGATCATCTCATTGTTTATCCGTTTACCGAGGAATTCAGCAGAATGACTGCCGTGGAATATGTCCGCGACTTATTGGTGAATCAAATAGGAGTTGATACAGTAGTTGTGGGATACGATCACCACTTCGGTAGAAATCGCGAAGGTGACTTTGAGCAACTAAAAGAGTTTGCGCAGGTCTATAACTTTGATGTGGAAGAGATTCCAGCTCTCGATATCGAGAATGTGAATGTGAGTAGCACGAAAATACGGAAGGCACTTGCCGCAGGCGATGTGAAACGGGCGCATCAGTTTCTGAATCATCCTTATACGATTTCCGGAACGGTAGTTCGTGGTGAAGGACTGGGTAAAAAAATCGGCTTTCCAACAGCCAACATTTCTGTTGAAGAGTCGTACAAATTAATCCCGGCAAAAGGTGTCTATGCTGTGAAAGCAGAGATTGGAGAACAGACGTTTGACGGCATGTTGAACATCGGTACGCGACCAACTGTGACTAATGAAGACAGACAAACAATTGAAGTCCACCTATTTGGGCTAGAGAGCGAAATTTACGGAAGCAGAGTGACGTTAAGCTTGATGGATCGCATTCGTGATGAGGTTCAATTTAATAGTATTGAAGAACTGAAAGAACAGCTCAAAAAGGACAAAAAAAATTCAAAATCGATTCTGGAATGAAAAAAATCGTGATGCTGTTAGTGTTTGTGCTGAGCTTTACCATAGGCAAGGCACAACTCATCGAGTTCAAAAAGCTCGACACAGCGCGCGTTTATACTTCACTACAAGAAGCGATGAAGAACCCGGCATACGTTTATCGACTCGACCTTACTCGTGAGCGACTGCGAGAAGTTCCTTCCGAAATCTACCTTTTCACCAATTTGAACGAACTCATTCTGGACAGGAATAAGTTGAAAGTACTTCCTGACAGTTTGAACACACTGAGAAACCTCCAGATCCTGAGCGCTGAGCGAAACAAGCTCGACACCATCAACCCCGCCATTTGTAATCTTCCAAACCTCAGAGTTCTCAAACTTGGCGATAATTACATTGGTGGAATTCCAGATGAAATCAGCAATCTTCGTCAGTTGCGTGTTCTTTCGCTCTGGAGCAACGTCATTGCCTACTACCCTATCAGCCTGGCAAAGCTCAAAAACCTGGAAAGACTGGATCTCCTCGCCAATCAAATGACGGAATCTGAACAGAGACGAGTTCTTTCGCTTGTTGGCCCGAGTGTGCGCGTGGACATGTCTCAGCCGTGCGATTGCACTTTTGAAGATGCAGAAAATTAACTATCATGCGGCCCAAAACTGGTCTGCATGAAAATAAGCGCTGAAATGAGCCTCTATCCGCTAGAGGAAAAGTACGAGAAGCCAATCCTTGAATTTATCGACAAACTGAAATCGCATCCTGAACTCACTGTGAATGTCAACACGATGAGCACTCAGGTTTTTGGAGAGTTTGACACGGTGATGGACGAAATTAAAATCGCGATGAAGTCTACATTTTCCGAAGAGCTCGCCAGAATTTTGGTCGTCAAGTTTATTAACTCAGACCTGACACCGAAAGATGCCTAAAAAATCTACTCTAAAGGTTCTCGAAATTCTTGCCGTAATTTTCGGACTGGCCTACACCTATCTCTACGCCATTGAAGTTGTATGGTGCTGGCCATTCGCAATTCTTGGATCGTCCATTTTCGTTTACCTGTGCTATGTCCGAAGAATTTATGCAGAGAGCTTCCTACAGCTTTTCTATGTCCTCATGGCCTTTTATGGATACTTTTCAACTTCTGGAGAATTTGAGCGAACCTACTGGACAGTAGGCAACCACCTTCTCCTGATTGGCACTGCAGCAGTTATCAACGTTGGGCTTGGCTATTTTCTGAAAAGGCAAACAGATTCAGCGCTCCCTTTTCTCGATGCCTTTACTACGGTGTTCAGCATTTTTGCCACCTGGGTGATGGTGAACTATGTCCACGAAAACTGGCTTTATTTCATCGTGATTGACGCGGTTTCCGTTTGGCTCTACTACAAGAGAAAACTCTACTACGGTGCGATTCTATTTGTGATTTACACCGTTATTTCAATCCTTGCTTACTTTCATTACCTGTGAAAAACACTCCTTTTGAAATAGCAATAGTTGGCCCTGAGTGCTCAGGAAAAACCACCCTTGCGCGTGAACTGGGAAAAGAGTTCAATGCTCCGGTTATTCCTGAAATTGCCCGGGACTACCTCAGTGAAATCGGAAAAAACTACAACCTGAAAGACGTCAACACAATTGCCCAGCTCCAAAAAAGCGAAGCACTAAAATTTCTTGAAGATAAGCCAGAAACTCTCATTCACGACACCGAGATACTGACGATCAAAATCTGGCAGGAAGAAAAATGGCAAGAACCGTCTGCCCTGGTTATGGACCTTTGGGAAGAACAATCCTTTGACCTCTACCTCTTGTGCTACCCCGACTTGCCATGGGAAGACGATGGATTGAGAGAAAATCCAATCGACCGGGAGAGACTTTTCAAAATCTATGAGAAACAGCTCAAAGAGTCCAACGCCACTTTCACAACAATCAGTGGCCTGGGCCCTACGAGACTTGAGGAGGCAATGCAGGCCGTTGTGAATTTAAGGTCATAAAAAAAGCTGCCCCCAAGAGGAAGCAGCTTCAAATTTTTTCTTTTTCCAGTAATTCTCTTCTAGCGAAGTGTAAATCTCACCGGAACGTTGTACTGCACTTTCACAGCTTTACCACGTTGTTTTCCAGGCTCGAATTTCGGTAGATCATTTACTACTCTCAGTGCCTCTTTATCGAGACGAGGGTCAACCTCTCTCAACACTCGAGCATCTTCCACTTCACCTTTTTCATTCACAACGAATCCAACGAAAACAGTTCCCTGAATTCCAGATTCTTTTGCGATACGTGGATAAGTGGTGTTTTGAGAGATATACTTGATGATTTCTCCCTGCGTGCATTGCTGCTGCTGATCCTTGTCTTTAATGTTTTCACATGCTGGCAAAGTCGGCATGTCCTCTACCACCATGAAGATTTCCTCTTCCTCCGGCTCCTCAGCAACTTCCACTTCTTCAAACTCTGTTTCCTCAGTCACCTCGAGGTCCTCGATCTCAAGTTCGTCTTCGATTTCTTCATCATCTTCCACGATTTCGATCACAGTAGTCGGCTGTGGCGGTGGAGGTGGTGGAGGTGGCGGGGTCATTACGTTGGGAGGCACAACCTCATCTTCGAGAAGGTCGAGGTCAACGTTGCCCATGTAAACTTCAGTTTTCGTGTAATTGGTCCACTGAAAAGCTGAAAGAGTAATGGCCAAAATGCCGACCATTCCCAGGAAAAACCAGAGGTTTCTCCTTTTCTCCAAATTCGCTTCTGGCGTCTTTCTAGGTTTCATATTCGATTATAATTTAGAGGTGCCTAAAGGTAGGCATTTTTGAGAATGTCAAAACTTTGTACGCGATAATTCACGTCCGTAAATAATTCTAAAAATCACAATTCCAAAAATTACGCCAAGGCTATTGGCCACAAAATCGTAAATGTCGGAATGTCGTTCTTCAAAGGCAGCACCCTGGATTAATTCCAGAACTCCTCCGTAAATTACTCCGATAATAATGGCATATCTAAACGGGTGCGCATTGAGACCATTTATCAGGTTTTGTCTGCGAAAGCCAGCGGCCATGGTTAAAGACAAAATGGCAAAGCAAACGAGATGCGCCAGTTTATCGAGGCTCATGGCTTGCCAAAAACTCATGCTCTCCAGATCGCTTCCGGGAATGGAGTACAAACCCATCACCACGATCATCCACAAAAACCAGAGGATGTTATGTCTTAGAAAACGACTGATCCCCATCCGTTATTTCGGTTTATGAAATTTCTTTCTCGTAGTCTTCGGCACTCATCAGGTGATCGAGATTTTCATCTTCAACCTCAATTTTGATGAGCCAACCTTTGCCATAGGCGTCTTCGTTGACCAACTCCGGGTTGTCTTCCAACTCTTCATTGAATTCAATGACTTTCCCAGCCAATGGCATAAACAAATCGGAAACAGTTTTTACTGCTTCAATGGTACCGAAAACTTCTTCGTTTTCGAGCTCCTCGCCTTCGCTGTCAATTTCAACAAAAACGATATCGCCAAGCTCGCCCTGTGCATAGTCAGTGATTCCCACTGTAGCTACTCCACCTTCCAGACGCACCCATTCGTGGTCCTTGGTGTACTTCAGATCTTTGGGTATATTCATTCCTCTCTCTTAAAAAAATTAGCAATTTGAGTCACAAACTTAAATCTTTTCGTGGCATTCTAAAGCTTCGCGACCCCGCTCTCACACATTTTTTTCAACCAGTGTTACTGACTCAAAGTGAAACGCAGGGCAATTCCTGAATTGATATTGGAAGTGGGGAAGGAAGTGGAGATTTTAGGGCGGGTAAGCTGTTGATCGTAAAAGACTCTCACTGTTAGTTTGTTGCTCACGCTCAGGTCTGCAGAAGTTTTAATCGAAATGATTTTTTGACCTGCAGTTACCTGGTTTTGTCTTTCTTCCATTTTTCGAATTACCGTGAGGTTATCGCGAATGGTGAGGTCAGCCCTCAAGTTCAGCGGTGAGTTCTCGAGCATTTCCACTCCAAGGCGACTTTTTCTGTTACGCTTGATAAATGGGTTCGGAATTTCTGGAATCGTGTAGCCAATCCCTATCACGAGTGCTTCACCACGGTTTTCGGTCACCTGGTTGTTCGACAAACTCAAGGAGAGCGTTCTGTCTTTTTTGTACTCGACTCTCAGTTGCGGATTGTTGTTGTTAGCAGTTTTGATGGTCATGTCCACACCGATGAGTGGCGAAAACTGCTCGCTAATGCTCACTGTGTTGATCACTCGTTCGGGAATGTAATTCGGGAAATCTACAGACTGGTCAAACGCAGTTGGATTACCCTGTGCATCCTCTTCGTAGTTGAGGTTGGTGGTGTAGTTGGTGGTCATTGTTGAACGGTAGCTGTGGTTCAACGAGAAGTTCTTGAAGAACTTCTTGATACCTTCAATTTTAGTCAATCCATTGTAAGTCACTCGCCAGTTCGGCATCATCTTCGACTGGAAAGGATTGAGTGCAACATCATTCACATCACGACCGGTGTAAGCCGCAAGGAATGCTGGAATCACAACATTCTGCGAAGTTGGCCCCCAACCGGAGTAGAATCCATTGTTCTGCAGCGAATCTGTTCCGAAGTTGTGGTATTCCGCATTGAGTCGTTGAGACACCAGCCTTCTGTTGTCAAGGAGTGTTTCAAAAGCCTGCGACACGTTGTTTTCCGGTTGCTCTTCAAATGCCGTAGCCCAGGTGATGATAGAACTGGAAAAACTCCCGGTTTCCATAGGCGAGTCAAAAACGTACTCGTCAGTTTCTGGATCGTAGCGGAAGAAGCTGGTAAGCCCGGTTGTGGTCGTTTGGTTCGCATCCAGATCGATCTTCAGATACTTTATCGGCTCGAGGCTTGCTCGAAGATTTAACGATTCGTTGAAAGTTTCGCTGTACTGTGTATTCAGGAATTGCTGCTGAACAAGCCAGCCATTTTGACCAGCTTCGAGGGCGATATTCCGAACTTCTTCGCCCCAAATATTTGTGTTCTGCTGACCTGCAATGAAACCAATGCCGGGCGCATTGAAGTTATCATCCATACCCAGAACAGTGGTGCTTCGGCCGTAACCGGGAAGCAACAAACCTTCGTTTCTGGAATAGGTACCAGATACGGTTTTGACCATCATCAATAGTCTGAAAAATTCCTGAACCGGATCGATACTGATTTTGTCCTCCTCTTCATCTTCTACGTTTCCAAATCCGTCTTTATCCTGATTGGAGACTTCTTCTTCTTTTTTGTCGTCTTTATTTCTTTGCCCGGTATTGATATCTTTCAAAAACTTCCACTTGTTGTAAAGGGTAGTCATGTTGGCCTGAGCATTGAGCGACAGATTTCGCGAGTTTTGGATAGTGTTACCAAGAGTATCCTGGGAGAAAGGTGCTCTTTCCCATTGGTATGAAGCCGTGTAAGAAGCATCCGCCCCGAGGAAGTCGAGAAGAGGAAACTTATCCAGCGGCAGCTTGTAGTTGAGCCTTGCCGAATGGTTGTAATTCGTAGTCTCTCCAAATTCCATGATGCTGCTCATCACTGAGTCGCGGTAGGCTTCGTAAGAATCGCGGTCGTCTCTGTTAATAACCCCCTGTGGTTCTCTAATCAACGATTGGTTATTCGCATTGAAGTCGAAGGAAATGCTGTTGGTTAAATCGTACTTTAAGTTGTATTGCCTGTTCCAGTTCCAGGACTTCAGCACCTGCGTATTGATCAACACATCGGTTTCAATTCCGAAAAGATATTCAGTGTTATTTCGAATTCGCTGAGTTTCATACAACCGGTCCATGTCCGTTCTGAAGCCAATCTGCTTCACTCCGGTATAAAAGTTGAAGTCTTTAATGAACTTCAAAAATTTCGATTGCTTGATGAAGCCGATATTGGCAAATGGCTTAACCTCTGTCGGTTGGTTCGAGAAGTTGTAGCCGAGTGCACCCGTGTAATTCTTCGTCAGACGGAAAGCCGTATTGATATCTCTGTAGAACTCCTCGTTGTAGCCATAAGACAGCGTGAAGTTCGAAATGTCGTAGAATCGGCTTTTGCCGCCACCGCCACCAGCGCCACCTCCGGCACCTCCACGGCCTCCACCGAGACCACCTCGAGAGCCACCCGGGCCACCGCCTCCTCCACCACCGGGATTTCCGATGCGGACATTGGTGAAGTTAATGCTCCTTCTTTTTGTAAACTCCTGAGATATTTTTAGACGCTCTCTCCTCTCGTCACCGGTTAAGTTTCGTTGGTCGTCAAACTCGATGTCTGGCGAAAGTGGATCAAAGCGTGGGTTGGTCACTTGCTCCGAATATCCCACGTACATCGGTATTTGAATTCCGGATTCTTCCGGGAAAAACTTACCGAGCTGGAAGGTTCCCGAGGCGTCAAAACCTTTGATGGTTTCCTGCTGACGATCCTGAACAGTCTGCTCCAAACTTCCCCACCCTGGAGTACTGATGTTGGCGGCAAGAGAAACATTGGCAAAGTCGGCCAACTTTGCGTTCACGTTTGCCTGTGCGGCCCATCCACCTTCCTGGTTAAAGTCGGTTAGTCGAAGCTCGTTCACCCAAACAATTCCACACTTGGAAAGTCCATCATCGCTGGCAAACGGATTGTTTTCCTGTTGCGGATTTCGTATCCCGACCATCACGGTAACCACGTTGGCCAGGTTTGGATTTCCCTTTACTGTGAGCCTGGCTTTTCCATTTATCTCTGAAAACTCCTGAGTGGTCGGGAATTCCTGCGGTCTCGATATTTTCAGATTTTGAAGTTGGTCGAACTCAACCTCCACATCGTTTGCCTCGGGCCAGATGGCATCATCATCGTTAGTTCCCCATGGCGTTACTTCCAGCGGAATTTCGTACTCGTAGTAGTTTTCGTCAAAGTCGCTACCTAGCCGGACAAACACAGAAATATCTTTGTCTTCCAATTCTTCAAATTGACCTGCAGCTTCCGCGTGAACAAACATCTTCAGCTTCTCGTACATCCGCATATCGAAGTTTATATTCCGGTAAGCGGCCCGGGCATCGCCATCTGCCAAATTACAGACTTCGAGAGCCATCGACTGCTCGTTCAGCGAACGCTGGTTTGCTGTTGCCACGTCAATTTCCCTCTGAATCCCCGGAGGAACCACATATGGAATTGGATCGCGGTTTCCGTTTTGCTCGATGTTTACTGCGGCAATATTGAACGAAGTCGGCTCCGGGTCGGTAGGCTCCACCTCTTGCGGTTCACGCAAATCGTCCTGATAGGCACGCCATTCACTTCGCACAAGCTCGAGCTGTGCAAAACGCAGCGTCACCGGCTCCGACCAACCTTTCATAAACATCCTCATGAATCGAATCGAACGGAAATCCTGAATCTGCCCAATACGTTTTTCAAAGTCGCGAATTGGAATTTGGAACTGGTACCAACGAACGGTTCTGTTCTGGTTATTTTGAGTTTGAACCGTTGTTTCAAAAGAGTCGGTGATGTAATTCTGCCCGATGTTTCCTTCGCCCATATCCTGTGGACGCATGCTCACTTTGTACTGGTAGTAACTTTCGATAGTACTCAGAGTGAGGTCCTGATTGATGTCCTCGGTGTTTGGAATGGTAGTAGCCGCAATCGGATACCCATCTGGAGTAGCCGTGTTGGAGTTTCCTTCGTAGCCGTTGTATTGTTTGTAGCGTTCCAGAATATTTAGCTCGGCATCGTCAGCAGCAGAACTTCTGTAGTAAGCATAGTCGTCAGCAGAAGGGTCTTCAACATAGTTGTTGAAAGCATCCTGTGAAAAGCCCTGTACTTCAGCCAGCCAATCGGCAAAGAATTCAGACTCCGATGTACTTATCAAGTTCTGATTGTTGCTATTCAATCCATCCAGACCGATATCCTGCTGGACATAAGTTCCTGAAGTATTGTCAAATGCACTAACCACGTTGAAAGTGGAAGGATCGGGATAGAATCCCCATACGGACTCAAGCACTGGATAATCCTGCTCTGGTGTAGGATAACCATTCTCAAAACTCAACTGCGAATCGTTGAGCACATCTTCCGAAACGTTACCGAGGTTAATGTAAAGATCACCACCATTTTCGTTTTCAGAATCGGCATTGAAGGGGTCCATCACCCAGAACTGAATGAAAGTCACGTTACTAGCCTCAAAATCTGTGGTGGTCAGTGGTCTTTGGATACCGCCCCAACGAGACTCAGGATCCGCAAGAGTACCATCGGGATTCAGACCGGCAGTCTCGTTGGTTCCATTGGGTCGATCGTAGTTGTACTGACCTCTTTCTTCAGGGTAGTACGAAAGATCGAGCGTGGGAATGTTCGGTGGAGTTCCTGTCGGTAGCTGTCTGTTCGGGAAAACCTCACTTTGCAGAATTTCACGCATTCTGTGATCACTCTGCATTTCGTTGTCCACGTTTGGTGGAGTCAAACTGTTATCTCTAAAGAAAAGCGGGTCGATGATATACCAGCTCATCTTAGCGCGGTTGTAGTTGTAAATCAGAGAATCCTCGTAGGTAGCTTCCGGAAAAAGCTCCGGCTGACCTTTTGGAGTGCTCGCCAAAAACCACTGATTCACAGAACGCACATCGATCGAAGACTGGCTTCCCTCAAAATCATCGAGGTAAGAATTTCCATCTCGACCAATGGCCCTGGAGTGACCCGGAATGAAGTAAGCTGCCTCCGCATTGGCATCGATAGACGAAGTGGCCTTGGTATCGATGAACGGAATCTTGTCGACCATTCTGGTCAGGAAATCCGAATCAGTTTGATAGCTCACATCAGACCCGATGATCGTGTTGTTCACCGGTTCATCTCCAATATTCACTTTTTGAGTCAATGGGCGCTCACGCAAATTCAAAATTGTAGCTCCGATGTTCAGATCGTCATTCACCGTGTAGTCAAACCTACTACCAATCATGGTTTTGGTCTGGATGTTAAACATCGAGTTACTCTCGAGTGAGATCTTGATTGGCGTTCCGGAATCGAGCAGACCTTCATTTAAAATTCGTACTCTACCCAGATTGTAATCTACAGAGTAGTCCTGACCTTCAACAAGCTGAACACCACCGGCAGTAACCGTCACAGATCCTTCGGGAATGTTGAATGCCTCAAGTGGAATTTCGGAAGATGAAGACGACTGAAACTCACCCTTAAGACTGAATCGGTTGAGTGCTGGAATCTGTTGCGCTGCTGTTTTGGTCGAGTCGTAGAGCGGCTCAAAAACCACACTGTTGATCACACTTTCTGGGTTAGGGTTTCCCTCTTCAAAAATCTCGCGTAGCCAATCCCCAAAAGGCTCCACCACCGGTAAGTAGACTCGTCCATTTTCGGAGTTTATCGTCCCTCCCTGCGTTGCGGCATTGTCTACAAAATCGAACACACCATCTGGATTCGGCTGATTATTGACGTCAATTTGGTCCATGTTGAGCACCTGGAGGAAAAGCTCTCCATCGATGGGCTCGCGAGGGATGTAGTTCATGTCGACCCCAGTAGCAGGGTTGTTGTACCAAACACCGAGGCGGAAGTTTTCGCGATTCACTCCGTAGGCTCCGATGTTGTACACGTTTTTCATCATCAAATCCCACATTGGAGACTGAAGACTGGTGATACTACTTTTAAGCATCTTCAGGATGAGCGCATTCGGAGCTGCAAGTCCATCCTGAGAAAGCGAACCTACCTGATACGTTTCTCCATTGATTGTGTACTCGAAAGCAACGGCAAGTACCTCGGCATTGTTGAGCGACTGCTGAAGTGAGATAAAACCAAGGCGAGAGTTGTAGGAATACTCACTTGGGTCGAGCTTTCTGGCATTCCCCACTCGCTCGTAGTGAATCCCCTGTTGGTAGCCCATGTTCATTTGCTGAATAGCCTGATTGGCATTGGTAAAACCAAGCACGTCAGGATTATTCACCATGTCGTAGTAAATGTCGTTCTGGCTGTTGTCAGGGTATCTGCTCGGATTCACATTTGTCTCCGGACCATCAGTGAGCTGAGGAATTGGGAGTCCATCAGAAATGTATCGATCTCCAGGTTCGTCCTCGATATCTGGAGGCAGTGGCCCAGGATACTCACCAAGGTCGGTGAGGGCAATCACATTTCGAACTTCCTCGGTATTCGCCTGATTGTTCACCACCCAAACTTCTAGTCGGGTAATGTTCACTCCGGAATTTACAACCGGCAAACTGGAAAGGGCATCGTTGTACTGATCGCGGAAAAATTGAGAAAGGAAGTAGTGACGATTCGCTTCGTAGTCGTCCGCTTTGATGTCGAACAACTTTGTTTGAGCTCCGCCTTCAACTTCAATTTCTTTTCGTTCACCTTTTTGCTGTGAGAAAACCGTGGTGTTTCTCAGGCGGCCAAATTGCGTCTCGAGTTTGACACCAAACAAACTTTGCGAGCCGGTGATCAGGGATGTCGGCAGTGGCATGCTCACGTTACCGGCTTCAATCTTTTTGATGATTTCGTCTTCATCACCGGTATACTCGAGCTTCATTTGGTTTTCAAAGTCGAATGTCGCCTCGGTGTTGTAGCTCGTAGAAAGCTCGAGTTTCGTACCGATTTTACCTACTACATTCAATTGAATTCTCTGATCAAAATCGAAAGTAGAGATCTGCCTCTGATTTTCAGGAATTCGCGGGTTTTCCGTTTTTGAAACATTCACACCAAATGTGAGCTCTGCAGAACCCTGTGGACGAATCTCAATTTTGTCGCCCCCAAAAATAGTTCTGAACCTGTCGCTATCAACAGTTATCGAAGGAGCAAAAGGCTCTCTGTTGGCTTCGTCTTCTTCTGCCTGGTTTTCTGACCAGAATTTTGAAATGTTTTTGGAGATATCGTAATCGAGGTATTCGTCTAACGTCATTGAAGATGGTCTTCTAAAGTCGAAGTCCCCAATCGATTGTTGGATGATGTACTCCCCCGTCTCTGGATCGTAAACAACCTGATCATTGATATTATCTGGAAGCGGCAAGCTGATCCCCGAAGTTTCCGTGGTTCCCGGGCCGTCCTGATCGTGAGGCAGAGGTAAATCTATCCCTGAAGTATCTGGAGAAGCTGCGTAACTGGAAGGTTCTGGAGACTCGTCATTTGGTTCTTCAGCGGTTTCGCGCACGCTCTCTCTTTCCCATTTGAACTTTTTCAGATAGGAATTGTTGGCACTTGCAGTCCAGATTATGGACACACACGCGACAACACCAAGAGATTGAACAATATGAATAGCCTTAAACTTTCCCACAATTTCTAAAGACGTTTCAAGGCCTGCTTGATAAGCTCCTCCACTTCACTAATAGTTGGTTCGGTTTGCAACAGTTGGTCTAGTACTTTCCCCGCTTTCTTTTGATCAAAGCCTAGCGAGGACAAAGCGGTTAACGCTTCATTTTTTAGGCTATTGCCCAATGGAGAAACTTTTTCTTCTCCACCTTCTACCTTATCTATTTTATCCTGTAAATCAATGATTATGCGCTGGGCAGTTTTTGCACCGATACCCTTTACACTTTTGAAAAGTGCAGAGTCGCCAGCAGTAATTGCACTCTTCACCTCATCGGGGTTGAGAGAAGACAAAATCATTTGTCCGGTTGAAGCTCCAACCCCAGAAACGGAAATCAGTAAACGAAAGACGCTGCGCTCATCTTCTGACATAAATCCGAACAGCAAATGGGCATCGTCACGAATCACCTGATGGGTGAGCACCATTACATTTTCATCCTTGCCAAGGGCAGAAAATGTATTGAGTGAGATCTGAACGTAATACCCAACGCCCGAACACTCTACAACACAGTGAGTTGGCGACTTTTCTACTAGCTTTCCCTTAAGGTGATTAATCATAAGCCGGCTAAGATACTTTTGTTTGATTAAATATCAACTCTTGGATTGGGCTTCTACTACAGCAATTCTAATCATGTTGAGAATCTCTCTCACGCTGCAACCCATTTGAAGTACGTGGAAAGATTTTTTCATCCCCAGCAGAATTGGTCCGATCGCTTCTTTGTCACCGAGCTCCTGAATTAATTTGTAGGCAATGTTACCTGAAGCCAGGCTTGGGAAAATTAGCGTGTTGGTTTTGCGGTTTTTCAAAACCGAAAAAGGGAAATTCTCTTTGAGCAAGTCATTGTTCAATGCAAAGTTTGCTTGAAGCTCTCCATCCACAATAAGTTGCGGGTGCTCTTCGTGAAGAATTTTCACAGCCTTTTGAACTTTGTCCACATCTTTTCCCTGAGATGAACCGAAATTGCTGTAAGAAAGCATGGCGATTCTCGGTGTAATTTTCAATTTTTTCACAGCATCGGCCACCAGCAAAGTAATATTCACAAGATCGTCAGCTGTTGGTTCGTAGTTCACGGTAGTATCGGCAAAGAACACCGGCCCCTGGTTGGTTTGAATGATGTACATCCCGGCAACTCGAGAAACCCCTTCTTCCATTCCGATGACTCTCAGAGCCGGACGAATTACACTTCCGTAGTTTCTGGTAATCCCAGAAATGAGCGCATCCGCCTCTCCGGCATTAACTAAAGATGCACCGTAGTAGTTTCTATCTCGCATAAGCTTGGATGCTTCGAGAAGAGTCATACCCTTTCGCTTTCTTTTCTCGAAGAGTTCTACTGCAAAGGCATCCGCTCTTTTATCGTTCGCTTTATCTTTTGGATCGATGATTTCTACATCGGGTAGTTCAAGACTGTGGGTTTCGATCAGCTCTTTGATCTTCTCGCAATTACCGAGTAGCACCGGCTGACAAATACCCTCGTCCACAGCTTGCTCTGCAGCTTTTAAGATTTTATAGTTGTCGCCTTCTGCGAAAACAACTCTTCTCGGATTTTTCTTTCCTCGTTCGGCAACTCCCCTGATCAACTTGTTGTCTTTACCCATTCTCTCATTGAGGGACCTTGAGTATTCTTCCCAATCGGGAATATCAACTCTGGCTACACCGCTTTCTACAGCGGCTTTTGCAACGGCCGTAGAAACCCTCGAAAGAAGTCGCGGATCGAGTGGTTTTGGAATTATCAATTCGCGGCCAAAAGTGATGTTTGACATATCGTAAGCCTCGTTCACTTCTTCTGGAACAGATTCCTTGGCGAGCTCGGCAATGGCTTTTACAGCAGCAATCTTCATTTCTTCGTTAATTGCCTTGGCCCTCACATCAAGAGCCCCTCTAAATATGTAAGGGAATCCGAGAACGTTGTTTACCTGGTTTGGGTTATCAGAACGACCAGTCGCCATGATCACATCTTTGCGAGCTTTTCTCGCTGCATTATAAGTAATTTCGGGATCGGGATTGGCCAGTGCAAAAACGATAGGATTTTTTGCCATCGACTTCACCATTTTTTCGCTGACAATTCCTCCGGCAGAAAGACCTACAAACACATCGCAACCTTTCATGGCAGCTTCCATGTCTTTCACCTTCTTTTTAGTAGCAAACTCAGCTTTGCGCTTATCCATATCATCGCGATCTACGTGCACCAGGCCCTTGCTGTCAAACATGATGATGTTGTCTTTCTTCACCCCCATGCTTTCGTAGAGCTTCACACAAGACATAGCTGCCGCACCAGCACCGCTAAAAACTACTTTGATTTTACTCAGTTTCTTTCCTGCCAGTTCAAGTGCATTTAGTAAAGCTGCAGCTGAAATGATTGCAGTTCCGTGCTGATCATCGTGCATTACAGGAATATCCAGCTCCGCCTTTAGTCGATCTTCAATTTCGAAAGCTTCAGGAGCTTTGATGTCTTCGAGGTTTATTCCTCCAAAAGTTGGAGCGATCGCTTTTACCGTTTCTACAAACTTGTCGACATCTGAAGCATCCACTTCTATGTCAAAAACATCGATATCGGCAAAGATTTTAAAAAGCACTCCTTTACCTTCCATCACAGGTTTAGAGGCTTCAGGACCAATATCTCCCAGACCTAAAACAGCAGTCCCGTTAGAAATCACACCAACGAGGTTGCCCTTCATGGTGTATTTATAAGCGTCTTCTTTATTCTTCTCTATCGCTTTACAAGGTTCGGCCACACCTGGAGAATAGGCCAGAGATAAGTCTCTTTGTGAGCTGTAAGGTTTTGTCGGAATCACTTCCAGCTTTCCTTTTCGACCCTGCGAGTGGTAGTCCAGCGCCTCTTGCTTCCTGATTTTGCTCATGTTTCAGCTAGTTTTTTTGAGGCGCTAAAGGTATTAATTAAATGAGGGAGAAAAATTGGGAGAGGCAAAATTCAGCTGATGCAGACCAGAGATTGGTAGGATTTCAATAATCATTTATCACGATACTCCACATACTGAGCAATCAACGGTGACCATTTGAAACTCACAAATACACTCTTCGGGATTTATATTGGATTCCTATAAATGAACAAAACCCAGGATTAACCAACAAAACACCTTTGTTTAATAACATTAAACTCAAAACCTGGAACTCAATATGAAATTCCTATCACTTAAACAAGCAGAAATTAGCATTTCGATAGTTTGGCAGAAAATGATAACGAAATAGAAAAGTATGTCTTACATTTACGAGATCGAATTTTAGAAACCAACCAAAATTTATTCTTATGAAGCGACTTTTACTTTTCACATCTATCCTGGTGTCGACTCTCTTGTTGAGCTTTAACTCATCTGCTCAACTAGAAGATGGATCTATAGCACCAAACTTCACCATCACAGATCTAGATGGTAATCAACACGAACTTTACGACTATCTCGATCAGGGATACACCGTAATTATTGACCTTTACGCTGTATGGTGTGGACCTTGCTGGAACTACCACAACACCGGAACTGGTCACCCAAACGCTGGTGCACTTAAGGATCTTTACAACCAATACGGTCCTGAAGGAACTGATGAAGTGATTGTAATGGGTATCGAGAGCGATGCATCTACACCTGCTGGAACTATCACTGGAGGAGGAAACTCAATTGGTGACTGGACAGTAGGAGTACCTTACATTATGGCAAATGATGACCAAATCGCAGGACTATACAACCTGGCTTACTACCCAACTGTATATGGTATCTGCCCTAGTAGAGTAGTGACAGAAGTAGGACAACAATCTGTTGCCAACCTGTATTCTTTTGCTCAGGCGTGCCCTGTTGCTACAGAAGGAACTGATGGTGGCCTTACCGCTTCTCAAACTGCTGAGCCAATTGCTTGTGGAGACTATGACCTTAAAGTTGGTCTTCAAAACCTCGGATCTGAAGATTTAACTTCAGCAAGTATTGAAGCCGTGATCAACGGAAACGTTGTTGCCAGTACAGAGTGGACAGGAAATCTTTCTACTTACGAAATTGCAGACGTTGAAGTTGGAACTGTGAATGTAACATCAGACACGGAAGTGACTTTCAACATCACTACAGCAGATGACCTTGAAACAAACGACTCATATACTGAGCTCATCAATGCTTCAGATCTCGCATCTTCCACTATTACAGTTCGTGTGATTACTGATTATTACTCTCAGGAATGTAGTTGGGAAATCAAAGATGGTTCAGGGAATATTATTGATTCTCACCAGTACACTTCGGCTGATGCTCTAGAAACTCACGAACATGAAGTAAACCTAGGCTCTGATGCAGATTGCTTTACTTTTACAATTTACGATGATTATGGTGACGGAATGTACTACACCGGCCCTCAATCAACAGGAAACCCAGCTAATTATGGTTACGAAATCATTGGCTCAACTGATGAGAACTGGATTATCGCAGAAGGAGATGGAGACTACGAAGACGAAGACTTCAATGGATTCCGCACAGATCCAACCGCGTCAGTTACCGAAGTTGATTCTAAATCATCACTCAGCATCTACCCTAACCCAACAAACGGAATCACCAATGTGAACTTCGACCTTGCAAAAGCGAGCGATGTTACATTGACTGTTTACAACATGGTAGGTCAGCAAGTGATCTCTGAAAACTTTGGTAGCATGAAAGCTGGTCAGCACAGAGATGTGATCGACATGAACGAGCTTGAGCCAGGAGTTTACATCATGAACTTTACGATTGATGGTGAAGCTATCACTAAACGAATCACCAGAACACGATAAAGCATAATTCAATCCCTTTATTTAAAGAGTCAGTAGTTTGGTATTCATATTGCATCCGAGCTGCTGACTCTTTATTTTACTGAATTCACTAAATCCAATATTCATGCTTAGATATTCATTTTTTGCTCTCTTCTGTATCCTATTTGCGACTACAACATTGGCTCAGGATAGCCAACTACCATCTGTTCAACTCAGAGACCTCAACCGTCAGACAGTTGACACCAAAGAATTTTCGAACAACGGCAAGCCGATCATCATTAGCTTTTGGGCAACCTGGTGCGCTCCGTGCAAAAAAGAATTGAACAACATCGCGGACATCTACCCAGATTGGCAGGCAGAAAGCGGAGTTAAGTTGATTGCCATTTCCATTGATGACGCCCGAAGCTCTACTCGTGTTCGTCCTTACGTAAATGCTCAGGCATGGGATTACGAAGTTTACCTCGACCCAAATGGTGACTTCAAGAGAGCTATGAACGTTAACAACGTGCCTCACACTTTCCTGATTGATGGTGAAGGCAATATCGTTTGGCAGCACAATGGATACACTCCCGGAGATGAAGAAGAATTATTCGAAAAAGTGATGGAGCTGGTCAATGGCTAGCATCTCAAAAACTCTCTCAACCTGACTCTTTAGACCAAAACCTGTTTTTCAAATGAAACTTTTGAAACAACTCTCCCTTGTCGTTTTTTTGGCAGTGCCAATTTTTGGCTTCGCCCAACAACAAATAAACTTGCCGGACGACCTGGGGCAAATTTCTGGAAATGTCCAGGTCCTTTTCCAGCAATACAACGAGGACTCTGCAATTGGCGCTGTCACTCCACCCGAGCAGGCTACCATGAATGCTTTTACTAACCTCAACTATCGAAGAGGAAAATTTAGCGCTGGAATTCGCTACGAATCCTACCTCCCCAGACAAGCCGGTTATCCTAATAGATTTACCGGTACAGGACTGGGTTATCGGTATGCAGCTTTTACTCAGGAAAACCTATCGGTGACGATTGGGAATTTCTATGAGCAGTTTGGAAATGGACTCGTACTTCGCAGCTACGAGGAGCGAAACCTCGGACTCGACAATGCAATGGATGGAGTGAAAGTCAACTACTCGCCTCTTGCTGGAGTCTACCTGAAAGGTGTTTACGGAAAAATGCGCTACAACTTCAACGATGGTCTCATAAACACCGATGGCTATGTTCGGGGAATCGATGGTGAAATCTTCGTGAACCAACTGAAAGAATCGTGGCTCTCGGCAAAAACACAGGTTATCCTCGGGGGAAGCTTCGTGAGTAAGTATCAACGAGATAATCGCTCTGACCTGGTGCTCCCCGAAAACGTAGGTTCCTGGGCTGGCCGCATGACGGTTCAACGAGGGCCAATCAGCGTGATGGGTGAGTACGCTTACAAAATCAATGACCCATCGCAAGACAATGGCTACATTTACAAGGATGGCCGCGCCCTGCTGATGAATCTGACATACGCTACAAGAGGTTTCTCATTCACCTTTGATGCCAAGTCCATAGACAATTTCAGCTTTAGACCAGATAGAAGTCTTCAGATTACAGACGCTACAATCAACTTCCTTCCGGCAATGACTCGCCAGCACTCCTACATTCTGGCTGGCACTTTTTACCCGTATGCCACACAGTTTAATGGCGAGGTCGCCTTCATGGCCGAAACCGCCTTTAAAATTCCACGAAGCGATGCAAAGTGGAACAAATACGGAATGGATGTAATCGTAAGTTTTGCTCAGGCATACAACCCGGACACCACGCACATTGCCTCTGTGGAAGACGGACAACGCAACGGCTACAGAACCAACAACTTTCTATCTCCCGGAGATCAGCTAAACTTCAGTGATTTTCACATTGTGCTCGACAAAAAATGGTCGAAAATGTGGAAGACGAAATTCAGCTACTACAATTTCGTTTACAACAATGATGTGAACCAGGGTGCTTACTTCCTGGATGGATCAGCAGTAAAAGGAAATGTTTACGCTGACGTTTTCATTGCTGAGATCAACACGAAGTTGAAAAAGAAACACAACCTGCGTTCAGTTTTCCAATACATGAGAACCGATCAACACCAGGGAGACTGGATAGCTGCAGTTTTTGAGTATAGCGTTTCTCCTCACTGGATTTTTGCTGTACTCAATCAGTACAACCTCGGTAACCCGAAGGAAGACAACAAGCTTCACTACCCATTTGGATCTGTCACGTATGTCAACGGTGGCAACCGATTCAGCGTGGAATACGGAAAGCGAAGAGCAGGAATCTTCTGTGTTGGAGGTGTTTGCCGACCGGTACCTGCGTCAAATGGCTTAACTTTGACAATAACAAGTAGTTTCTAAAAACTCATTTGCCATGAAATTTCGATTTTTATTCCTACCCGTATTTATAACACTCGCATTTTTCACTTCTTGCGACTATGTGGATGACCCAACTGAGGACACGAATACAGGCGGTGGCGGTGGAACTGATACCACTGTGGCCATGAAAAGAGACATCCTACTAATGGACTTCACAGGCCACCAGTGCTCAAACTGCCCGAACGCTGCTGTGACCGCTGAAGGCATTTACGAAGACTATCCAGAGCAAGTGACTGTACTAGGAGTTCATCCAGACCTTGATGGACTTTCAACTCCTGTTGAGGGTGATCCGGGAGATCCATTTGTGACTGATTTCAGGACTCCGCTTGGACTCCAACTACAAAACCAATATGACATACAATTTATGCCACTCGGTGTAGTCAGCGGAATCGAGGTTGACGGCTCTTACTGGCTCGGTGTAGGGAGTTGGAGGTCAACCGTAGAAAGCATTCTTGACGATCCAAAAATTGCGGAAATCGAAATCATTCTGAATTATGACACTACGAGTCGTGAGCTCAACATCAGCACAACGACTGAAGCTATCGAAGAGTGGGATGGAATGTACTCACTCAGTGTCGTGATGGTAGAAGACAGCGTAGTCGACTGGCAGAAAAATGGAACTGGGGGTCAACCTTCAGATCCAAACTATCCTTATGGGAATATTCCAGACTACGTGCATCGCCATGTTCTGCGAGGAGCTGTAAACGGAGTTCAAGGTACCGGATTGGTAACCACCGATCAGATCACTTCACCAGGACTAACTTTCGAAAATGAATTTCCTCACACGGTAAGTGAAGAATACGATCACAGCCACATGTACGTTTACGCTTATGTTTTCAATGCGAACACTTACGAGATAATCGATGTTTCACATGCAAAACTTATTGAATAGCATGCGAATTTTTCTTCTTTCTACCCTTTTCATTTTAGCAAGTGTCTTTACTGCTCACAGCCAGCTCACTTTTACAGCAGGTGTTAAAGCGGGTGCTGTAACAAGCCAGGTTGGCGGTGATGGACTTGCCGGCTTCGACAAGTTTGGCCTCACCGGAGGGGCACAC
This sequence comes from Halocola ammonii, assembly GCF_049334165.1. Classification (NCBI taxonomy): domain Bacteria; kingdom Pseudomonadati; phylum Bacteroidota; class Flavobacteriia; order Flavobacteriales; family Halocolacceae; genus Halocola; species Halocola ammonii. The sequence goes on along the minus strand of NZ_JBEGHD010000002.1, from coordinate 62,244 downwards.
GTAAAAATGAACTGGAATGAAGACTGGGGTCTGCAAATGGGACTACTTTTCGTCCAAAAAGGCAGTCGTCAGATTCCCGACAATGAAAAAGGCATTTTTGAGTACGCCCTAAAATTTAATTACCTGGAAATTCCAATTACACTTCAGCGCGACCTTGGAAATTTTTCACTTGGTGGCGGTGCTTATGCTGGTGTCCTTATTTCTGCAAATGAAATCAGAGCAGGTGCTGAAGCTGACATTTCAGAAGCTTACGAGAAACAGGACATTGGCGTGTTGCTCGATGGCACATTCCACCTGTCAGAAACCGTTTTTATAAACGGCCGTGTCACTCAGTCAATTCTACCGGTGTTGCCAGCTCCCGAAGGATCGGTTGATCCTTTCTACAGGAGCGGACAATACCATACTGCGGTTCAGCTAATGCTCGGCTTATCGCTCTAGCGGCTCGTAGTCTTTGAAAAGAGAAAGCTGATAACTTTCAACTTCTTCTCTCCACTCTTTCCATTCATTGGCGAAGAACTCATTGACTTGAGCAATCACCACTTCGGTTTCGTTTTCCGCTTTGCGCAGTGCGTTCATAGCATTTTCGCCAGGAGCACGTTCGTCTGAGCTAATGTAAGAGTGAGCGTTGTAGAGCAGGTTATTCAATCGCAAAGTGACGTGATCATAACCCTCAAAACCTCGTGGGTTCATATAGAGCGTTTCGAGGCTGTCGAGCGTTTTAATCAGTGTTTTTGAAGAATCGATTAGCGCCTGAGCCACAGTATCGTCAGCAGTTTTCAAATTACCCTGAATCAATTCGATTGTCTTCCGGGCCTCTTTGAGTCTTTCGAAACCGGCATCAGCAAGCTCCACTGTTTCATAGAGTCTTTTCACAGCCATCTCTCTCTGACGGTGTGCATCGGGAGAAAACTCAAGGCGTGGATCAGCGTGAACCGTGAGCATGGTCGAGTCTTTCTCACCTTTGTACTCCATCACAACCTTGTACGCTCCTGGAGCTACCCGCAATCCACCACCGGGTTCTTTTTCTTCGTCCTTCCGTTTTTCTCTACTCGGCCAGCGAACACCTTTCCTGTCCAACCCCCATTGAACACGCATCACAGCGGTGTCGGCTTTTGCCTGGAAATTTCTGAGTGTGTCTCCTTCCTGGTCAATAATTTTCACATCGATTTCATCTTTTTCCTTCTCCTCGGAGTCTTCACTCTCTTCTACATCTTCATCCGATTTCTCCTCATTTGCTCTCGGAATGAATACTGAGAAATTTGCTCCTGAGCTTTTGTTTTCTCCTGCAAAATGAAAGTCTGCATTGAACCGCTCACCGGCTGGTCGCATGTAGCTCGCCAGGTAAGCATCCGGAGCTGAAAGAATTGTAAAGCTCGATTTATTAAATCGCTCTTTGGAAGCAAACTCTCTAAGTGGAGTGATGTCATCGATGATATAGGCAGCACGGCCAAATGTGCCAACGATCAAGTCGTTTTCTCTTGGGTGGATTTTTAAGTCGCGGACAGCCACTGATGGAATTTCGTGTTCCCAAAGCTGCCAGTTGTTTCCGTAATCAAAGGAGACGTAAAGTCCGCCTTCCGTTCCCAAAAACAGCAAACTTTCCTCTCCGTCCTGATGATCTTGTGCAATACACCAGGTGGGGTTGTCAATTTGATCTGGCGTTGCAATTCGTTTCCAACTCTTACCGAGGTCTTTGGTGTGATAAACCAACGGCTCCCAATTGTTGCGCATGTAGTCGATTGCCACAACAAAAGCCTCATTTTTAAATGCATCGCCTTTATGAACTTTAGAAGGAACAATCTGATTAATCCATGCTCCTTCGGGAAAGCCTTTCATTGAGCCAGTGCAGTTCTTCCAGTTTTGTCCTCCATCGGAAGTGACCTGCACGTTTCCGTCATCAGTTCCAACCCAAATAATGTCCTGATCGATTTCGCTGGGAGCAATAGTCGTAATCGTAGTGTAGTTTTCGGCTTTCGTAGCATCGATGGTGAGTCCACCACTTTCTGCCTGCTTTTGCTTTGTGGTGTCGTTGGTTGTCAGATCCGGAGAAATAATTTTCCAGCTTGAACCACAGTCGCTACTGTAGTGCACAAACTGACTTCCAAAGTAAATTCCGCAATCGGAAAAAGGATCCTGTGCGATTGCCGCATTCCAGTTGAATCGTAGCTCCTCTCCCTCAGGGTGGTTCGGCTGAACGAACTGACTCGCACCAGTTTCGGTGTCGACCCAGGACACGTTTCCTCCCTGGTACATCGCATAGGCATAGCGTGAATCGGCAGGATACGGAACCACATCAAATCCATCACCAAACAAGATTTCCTGCCAGTCTTCGTTGCGAATTCCTCCGTAGTGCCACACGTAGCCCGGACCTTTCCACGAGCCGTTGTCTTGCATTCCTCCATACACATTGTAAGGAATGTCCATGTCGTAGTTGATGTGATAAAACTGGCCGAGTGGCAAGTTGTTGATGAACTTCCAGGTATCGCCACCATCTCTCGAGATGTTGAGTCCTCCATCGTTTCCATCGATCAAAAAGTCGGGGTCCTTTGGGTGAATCCAAAAGGCGTGGTGATCAGGATGAACGCCACTGTAGGGCAACATCACATCCCAGGTTTTACCACCGTCTTCGCTTTTGGACACTACCGAGTAGAGATTGTAAAGTCTGTTGGGATTTTCTGGATCAATGAAAATGTCTGCGTAGTAAAACGGACGGTTTCCAATGTTTTCAGTCGTTACCAACTTCCAGTTAAATCCGCCATCGACAGACTTGTAAAGTCCGGTTTTTTTAGCTTCTACAAGCGCGTAGATAATTTCCGGATCTGAGGGAGAAATCGCCAGTCCGATGCGGCCGAGTTGGCCTTTTGGCAGACCATTTTCTTCGGTTTTCTCTTTCCATGTTTTTCCTCCGTCAAAAGTGATGTACAATCCTGAGCCTTCCCCTCCTGAGTTGAAGGTCCACGGCTTTCTACCATACTCCCACATCGCTGCAACGAGCTTGTTGGGATTGGTAGGATCTACTACCAAATCGGCACAGCCAGTTGATTCATTTACGTAGAGAACTTTCTCCCACGACTCACCGCCATCGGTGGTTTTGTAAACTCCTCGCTCGGGATTTTCTCCCCAGGCAGAGCCCATTGCTGCAGCGTAGACGATCTCCGGATTCGTCCGGTCGATGATCACACGGTGGATGATTTTCGTTTCTTCCAGTCCCATGCACTCCCAGGATTTTCCGCCATCGATACTTTTAAAAATCCCGCGACCGCTGCTGTGAGAATTTCGTGGATTTCCTTCTCCGGTTCCGGCCCAGATGATGCTGGGATTGCTCTGGCAGACGGCAACTGCACCTATCGACTGTGTGGGCTCGTCTTCAAAAATCGGCTCCCAGGTGAGTCCGGCACTTTTTGATTTCCACAAACCACCAGATGCAGTTCCTACAAACATCACGTTTGGGTCTTCTTCAATGACATCGATAGAAGTGACACGACCACTCATCCCTGCCGGTCCGATGTGGCGAACACTCATGTTTTTGAATAAATCCATTTCGGGTTGCTGCGCGAAACCAGTTGCGGCAACTAAAAGAAAAGCTAAGAGAATGGAGAAGTTTTTCATGAATTTTGAAAAGTTAATTTCTCCAAAAATAGAAAAGGAGGGAGTAATGTGGAAAGGATTGTGTTGGGCGGTTATCAGGAGAAGTATTAGGCATTTCTAGGAAACAAAAAATCAAACTCGAAAGCAAAACTTTGCTTATGATGTGAAGTGTAGGGCCTTCCCTTTTTGGGATTTTCTGATTAATATTCTAATTTCCCTAGAAACGATTTTCTATAACTAAAGCTTTGTACAGGTGCCTTTCATTAACATGACCAAAACATCAATATTAACGATCCTATTTGCATCCCTGGCTATACTTTCTTGTCGAAAAGACAAGGAACTGCCGCTTTCACCAGAAACTGATGCCGAATGTTATGAATTTCCATTTCTAAACATCTCATATTTTTCAGATAGCCGTTTTCAGTATCAGGCACCTCATTTTAACCCTAATAATGGAAATGAATTTGTCTATTTTTATATGGATCATGAGCAAGGTGAATATCTCTTAATGAAACACGACCTGTCCACTGGCACTAACACTGAAATAATTAGTAGCAATTATAAAATATATAGGCAGCCCAAATGGAGCAGAAAAGGCTGGATAGCGTTTACAAGAGCGCCTGATTATGTGGATCATATTTTCATGGTAAAGGAAAATGGAGATAGTCTTACACAAGTAACTCAAAATGTTGGCAACTATGACCCTGCATGGGACAGTACAGGTGAAAATCTGTACTGGCAGCACTCCCCAAACTTGGCAATTCCATACTACTTATTGACCAAACCCCTACATAGTTCCTTGCCCCCAGACACAGTTATGCATACTAGCGGTGAAAATCATGGGCGTGCCACACACAATGATATTTCCATCGAAAATAGAATAATATGCCGTACCTCGATCAACAATGATCTCTCTTTAGGCTACGCATCACTAGAAGATTTCAACTTTACTGAGTTGATAGACCTCGCAGACAGTGATCTGATCGGCCTGACTGGATTAACCTGGTCAAATAACGACCAGACAGTCTATTTCACCGTTGCCAACAAAGGCCTTTATAAACTTTCTGTCAATAGTGGGCAGTACACAAAATTGATAAACCATTGTGATAGCAAGGACTACAAAAACATTTCTTGTTCTCCGGACGGTACAAAGATGATTGCAGAAAGAGTCGACAGGCACCTCGAAAAAAACGAGGCCGGAAATCCTACCGGCAATATCATTGAAAACTCCTCCATTTACATGATTGACCTTTCAACCCTGGAAGAAACTAAAATTAACCTCGATTAAAATGAAGCAAAACATTTGGATCTTTTGCCTCTTAATTTTAACTGGGCAAGCAATTGCACAAGACGAAAGTTCCTTTACAGTGGAAATAGGAGGAAGCTATAACAAGTTTGAAATGTCATCTTTGAATCAACATTATTTTGAAGCTTTTGCAATCCCTCAAGGTCATTTTGAAGCTCCAATTAATGACGGTTATAGCGGGCAAGCCAATATAATTTTCAAAACTCACGCTCCTATTGATTTTGGACCTTACCTTAAACATAATCAAGGTAATTCAACAGGGTCGCCAGCTTTCCGAGAAACAGACAATCAGGGAAATATTACGAATGTCTACACAGGAGAATCTTCTCTAAAAGTCAGTTCTACAATTGTTGGACTGAACGCCAACTTACACATCAGTGATTTGCTCGAATTTAAAGAGTCTGAATCATCAATCTTTCGAAATACGACTTTAACAGTTGGAGCTGGTGTTGGATGGGCATATTCATCTTTGCTTTCGAGTATTCAATATCCTACACCAGCGCCCAATGCAGAGAGTCAGATTTTAACATCTTCAGATTTTCAGGGACAGACCACTCTAAAACTGGAATACCCCTTCCTGAATCGTAAGTTCTTCGGAGCAATAGGAATTCATGCGGGATATCAATATTTGCAAACGTCAACATTAAAAGATAATTCAGGAAATGACTGGGTAGTGTTCGGGGAACATCCTATTAGTCTGGATTTCTCAGGAGTTTTCACAGGCTTACATCTACGATTTGGCTTGCAGAATTCCACCGGATATACTTCCGACTAAGCTTCACCTACTCAACTCCACATCCTGGTCCACTTCAATCCCGACATCGCGGCCGATAAAGAGAGCTTTGGCTCTGAGATCGCCATCTGCTTTCACGTGAACTTTTCTGAAAAGAAGTGCGGAAAGCAGCGTTTCGAAAAATGAAGTGCTCAGCCCTTCGAGGTCGCTGTTGACGATGATCGTGTAGCGTTGCTTAGTCTTCTTTTTGATCACCACCTTTTCGGAAAGTGTGACTTTGCCCACTGGTTTTCCATTGAGAAAAAGATCGACATCCGACTCCACCAGCTTTACATTGTAAAAGTTGGGATTGTAAATGTCCACTTCGATTTCGGCTTCCATTCCATCTTTCCCGATTTCGGTCATGCGCAAGTCTTTCACTTCAGACACTTCTACATCCTTGTAGAGATTGCAGGAAGTGACAAGAAACACGATCAAGAGCAGTGGAAGGAACCGGAAATTTTTCATGCTAGTAAAAAGTAAAAGCGGGACTAAAATTGTCCCGCCTTTTAATTTATTTCTGCGCTGCCATTTCTTCAGCGAAGTACTTGTAAAACCTTGGAATGGTCTCAATCCCCTTGAAGAAATTGAAAACTCCGAAATGCTCGTTTGGCGAATGGATCGCATCCGAATCGAGTCCGAAGCCCATCAAAACGGTTTTCAAACCGAGGATCTGCTCAAATGAAGCTACGATTGGAATACTTCCTCCCCCTCTGTCAGGAATGGGTTCTTTTCCAAAAGTGTCTTTCATCGCGCGGCTTGCTGCCTGGTAGGCCGGTGAGTCGATTGGCGTCACTGCCGGCACTGCCCCGTGGTGCGGAGTTACTTTCACGGTAACTGAATCCGGAGCAATTTTCTCAAAGTACTTGGTGAAGAGTTCGGTAATTTTCTTCGGGTCCTGATTTGGAACCAAACGCATGCTGATTTTTGCATGAGCTGAAGATGGAATCACCGTTTTGGCTCCTTCCCCCTGATAGCCGCCCCAAATTCCATTGACATCGAGAGTCGGACGAATCGACTGGCGCTCCATGGTGGTGTAGCCAGCTTCGCCTTCCACGTCTTTCAGACCGATAGATTTCTTGTACTCTTCTTCATCAAAAGGCGCTTTGGCCATTGCTTCGCGCTCCTCTTTGGGAACTTCGGCAACGTCATCGTAAAATCCATCGATAGCAATGTGCTTGTTTTCATCACGCAGTTTGGCAATCATCTCGCTGAGCACGTTGATCGGATTTGGCACAGCTCCACCGTAAAGTCCACTGTGAAGATCTCTGTTTGGCCCGATCACTTCAACCTGCACGTAGCTCAAACCACGAAGCCCAACTGTGATAGATGGCGCGTCCTTGCTGATCAAACCAGTATCTGAGACCAACACCACATCAGCGGCAAGTTTCTCTTTATTGTTCTCGAGGAAAGGCTCGAGGTGATCTGAACCTACTTCTTCTTCGCCCTCGATCATAAACTTGATGTTGCAAGGAACCTCATCGTTTTTCATCATGGCTTCAAAGGCCTTCACGTGCATGAACATCTGTCCTTTGTCGTCAGACGAACCACGGGCGAAAATGGCACCTTGTGGGTGAAGTTCGGTTTCTTTGATCACAGGCTCAAATGGCGGTGAAGTCCAGAGGTTGAGCGGATCTGGCGGTTGAACATCGTAGTGACCGTACACCAAAACAGTTGGCAAAGAAGGGTCGATAATTTTTTCTCCGTAAACAATCGGATGACCACCGGTTTCGCACACTTCAACTTCATCGGCACCCGATGAGCGCAAGTCTTCAGCAATCATTTCTGCAGCTTTGCGAATGTCATCTTTGTGGGCCGGATCGGTAGATACCGATGGAACGCGCAACAGCTCCAGCAGTTCGTCAAGGAACCGCTGTTTGTTGGCATCTATAAACTTTTGAACAGCTTCCATATTTATGTTTTTCTAAATCAAAAATTGAAAGCTCAAAGTTCGCAATTTTCTGCACCACTGCAAGCCGGATATGGCAGGCTGTCATGAAGATGAAATGGCAGTGAAACCGGGACTTCAAACACCGGTAGTGAGAAAAGCTCTGCCACCTTTGCAGATCAACCAGAGTGGCGTTATTTTCGCAGTGCCAAATCGAAATTCATTTTTTGACTTTTGCAACAGTTCATTTTTAGCGTTTTTGCTACTATTGACTTTGCAAACCATCTACAAATCGACTCAAAAAGATAAACCATGATAGACCCAAACAGCAAAGAGTTTAAAAAATTCGCTACAAAGCACCAGGGAATTAGCAGCATGCACCTCGATAATTACATCGAGTCATCGCTAACTCCATACATTATTGAAGAGCGCCAAATGAACGCTACTCAGCTCGATGTTTTCTCTCGTTTGATGATGGACCGCATCATTTTCCTCGGAACGGGAATCAACGACCAGGTAGCTAATATCATCCAGGCACAACTCCTCTTTTTGGAGTCTACCGATAGTGATAAAGACATTCAAATTTACCTGAACTCACCGGGAGGTAGCGTTTATGCCGGACTCGGAATTTACGACACCATGCAGTACATTAAGCCCGATGTAGCTACAATCTGCACGGGAATGGCCGCTTCGATGGGAGCAGTTCTGCTTTGCGCAGGTGCTGCCGGAAAACGTACGGCACTCACGCACTCTCGTGTGATGATTCACCAGCCAATGGGTGGAGCCCAGGGTCAGGCTTCGGATATTGAAATTACTGCTCGCCAGATCCAGATGCTCAAGAAAGAGCTCTACGAAATCATCGCTGATCACTCTGGACAGCCCTACGACAAAGTGTGGGAAGACAGTGACCGCGACTACTGGATGAAAGCAGAAGAAGCTAAAGAGTACGGAATGATTGATGAGGTACTTGGAAGAAAAGCGGCCTCTAAAAAATAACGGAACTGCCCGGTTTGCGGGATGAAAATAAATAAAGTCGTACCTTATGGTGCGACTTTTTTTCACCTAACAAACTCACAACAACAATTATGAGTGAAAAAGAAATTACCTGTTCGTTTTGCGGCAGAAAGAAAAGCGAAGTAAATATTTTGATTGCCGGAATCACCGGACACATTTGCGACAGCTGCATCGGACAAGCCGAAAACATTGTAAAGGAAGAGCTGACACAAAAGCAGAATAGCCAGGTGGAAGCCAGCCTTACGCTACAAAAGCCAAAAGACATCAAAAAGCTTTTGGACGAGTACGTGATCGGTCAGGAGAATGCCAAAAAAGTGCTTTCTGTTGCAGTTTACAATCACTACAAAAGACTTCTCCAACCGAAGTCTAAAGAAGATGACGACATCGAAATTGAGAAGTCGAACATCGTGCTGGTAGGAGAAACCGGAACGGGAAAAACACTTTTGGCCAAGACCATCGCCAGAATGCTGAATGTTCCATTTTGCATTGCCGATGCCACCATCCTTACTGAGGCAGGTTACGTGGGAGAAGATGTGGAGAGCGTGCTTTCACGACTGCTGATGGCTGCCGACTTTGACGTTCCTGCAGCGGAGCGTGGAATTGTATTTATCGATGAGATTGACAAAATTGCCCGCAAGAGCGACAATGCCAGCATCACTCGGGATGTTAGTGGAGAAGGCGTGCAGCAAGCGCTCCTCAAACTCCTCGAAGGTTCCACTGTTAACGTGCCGCCACAAGGAGGAAGAAAGCATCCAGAACAAAAATTGATTCAGGTTGACACGAAGAATATTCTCTTTATTTGTGGTGGTGCCTTTGACGGCATCGAAAGACACATTGAAAGACGTGTAAAAACAGCCACTATCGGTTACGGTTCTCACAACAGCGAAATTCAACAAGGCGATGACATTTTGCAGTACATCGCCCCTACCGATCTCAAGTCTTATGGATTAATTCCAGAGTTGATTGGACGTTTCCCGGTTTTGTCGCACCTCAACCCATTGGATGCCGAAACATTGAAACGTATTCTCACGGAGCCTAAAAACGCTCTTGTGAAACAGTACGAGCGCCTGTTTGAAATGGATAACGTGAAGTTGACCTTTGATAAGAAAGTGCTTGACTTTATCGTTGAAAAAGCCATCGAATACAAGCTCGGTGCCCGCGGTTTGCGCTCCATTTGTGAAGCTATAATGACCGATGCGATGTACGACCTGCCTTCGGAAAAAGGCAAATCGGAGCTAAAAATCACTCGAAGCTATGCCGAAGAAAAGTTTGGCAAATCCAAGATGAGCCAGCTCAAGGTGGCGTAGCTCGCTTGTTGATACAATGTGAAAAAAAGACGATCGAAAGTAAGTTAGCTCCCTACGAGAACTTTTACCTTTACTTCGATCGTGCCAATCTTACGAGATTCCTTTTAGAAAACTGTCGCTGCATGAGTGAAATCCAGCGACAGTTTTCATTTAGAGAGCTCAAATTTGTACTTTAATCAGAACCGTTTCAACCCACATGGCTGCCACAAAAAGTAAAGAGAAAGAGACTGTTACTCCGCTGATGAAGCAGTACAACAAGATGAAAGCGCGTTATCCTGATGCGCTGTTGCTCTTTAGAATTGGTGACTTCTACGAGACATTCGGTGAAGATGCGGTAAAAGCAGCTCAAATCCTCGGCATTGTACTTACCAAAAGAAAAAACGGTGCTGCAGCTTATGTGGAACTGGCGGGTTTTCCACACCACTCGCTCGATACTTACCTCCCAAAGTTGGTGAGAGCAGGCAATCGCGTTGCCATCTGTGACCAACTGGAAGATCCCAAAGCGACAAAGAAGATTGTGAAACGCGGAATCACAGAACTGGTGACTCCGGGAGTTTCGTATAACGACCAGGTGCTCGAAACACGCAGCAATAATTTCCTGGCTGCAGTGCACATGGACAAAAGCAAGGCCGGAATTTCTTTCCTCGATATTTCTACAGGGGAGTTCCTGGTTGCAGAAGGTAGTTTCGATTACATCGACAAACTTCTACAGGGATTTAAACCAAACGAGGTGCTCTTCAAAAAGTACGGCAACAAGGAGTTTATCAGCCATTTTGGCGATAGGTTCTACACCCACCATCTCGAAGACTGGGTGTTTACAGATGAATTTGCTGAAGACTCTCTCAACAGTCATTTTGGTACAGCTTCTCTCAAAGGCTTTGGAATCGAAAACTACTCTCTTGGAATTGTTGCTGCCGGTGCGGTGCTACACTACCTCGGAGAAACCAAGCACACCGACACGGCTCATATCCAAAATCTGAGCCGTATCGAAGAGGAAAAGTACGTGTGGCTCGATCGCTTCACGATCCGAAACCTCGAGCTGATCCACTCGCCCAACGAAAACGCGACAACACTCATCGATGTGCTCGACCACACGGTTTCGCCAATGGGCGCACGTTTGTTGAAGCGCTGGATTGTGCTTCCGCTTAAGGATCAAAAACCAATTGAGCAACGACTCAGCGTTGTCGGCCACTTTATCCACCACATGGAGGATGCCGAAAACCTGAGCCGCGAACTGAAGAAAATCGGAGATCTCGAAAGGCTCACCGGAAAGGCCGCTACTGGAAGGATCAATCCGAAGGAAGTCGTTCAGCTCAAGCGTGCATTGTTTGCCATTGAGCCAATCAAGGATTTTTGTGAAAAAGCTGAAAACGATGAGCTCAACAAAATTGGTGAGCAACTCAATCTTTGCAAAATCCTTCGCGATCGGATAGAAAATGAAATTGCCGAAGATCCGCCCATGCTCCTTTCTAAAGGAAATGTTATTCGTGACGGAGTGAATGAGGAGCTCGATGAGTTTAGGCAACTTGCACACTCGGGCAAGGATTATCTGCTTAAGATTCAACAACGGGAGATGGAGAAAACTGGAATCCCTTCTCTGAAAGTCGCCTACAACAACGTGTTTGGCTACTACCTGGAGGTGAGGAATACTCACAAAGACAAAGTTCCAGCAGAATGGGTCCGGAAACAAACTCTCACTCAGGCTGAGCGCTACATCACTGAAGAACTAAAGGAATACGAAGCCAAAATCCTGGGAGCTGAAGAAAAAATCGGTGTGCTCGAAAATCGACTCTACAATGACCTTGTCCTAAGCATTGCCGACTATATTTCACCTATGCAGCTTAATGCAACTTTAGTTGCCAGGCTGGATGCACTTTTATCGTTCTCTAAAATCAGTCTGAAAAACGAATACGTGAGGCCGGCCATTAAGGACGACAAAGTTCTGAATATCAAAGAAGGGCGGCACCCGGTTATCGAGCAAAACCTGCCCCTTGGTGAAGAATACATTTCCAACAATGTGTACCTAGACACCGAAACCCAGCAGATCATCATGATTACCGGTCCGAACATGAGTGGTAAATCAGCTCTTTTGCGCCAAACAGCACTGATTACTTTACTGGCGCAGATCGGTTGTTACGTTCCCGCAAAGTCTGCAGAGATCGGATTGGTCGACAAAATTTTTACGCGCGTAGGGGCATCGGACAACATCTCCAGCGGAGAGTCGACTTTCATGGTGGAGATGAACGAAACGGCCAGCATTCTCAACAATCTCACCGACAGAAGCCTGGTACTGCTCGATGAAATCGGCCGGGGAACCAGCACCTACGATGGGATTTCTATCGCATGGGCGATAGCTCAATACATTCACGAAAACCCCAGCTCAAGAGCCAAAACACTCTTTGCAACTCACTACCACGAGCTCAACGACATGGCTTCCACTTTTGGCCGAATCAAGAACTTCAATGTGTCGGTGAAAGAGATCGACAACAAGATCATTTTTCTCAGAAAGCTCGTTGCAGGTGGAAGCAACCACAGCTTCGGAATTCATGTAGCTAAAATGGCCGGAATGCCATCAGCAGTAGTGAATCGTGCAAAGCAAATTCTCAAGCACCTCGAAAAGTCTCACAAGAGCGAAGACCTGGGTGAAAGCACCAAATCGCTGGCTGAGCAAGACGAAATGCAGTTGAGCTTTTTCCAATTGGATGACCCCGTTCTCGAGCAAGTGCGCGAGCAAATACTACAAACCGATATCGACACGCTAACTCCCGTGGAAGCACTGATGAAGCTGAATGAGATCAAGAGGATGGTGAGTGGGAAGAAGTGAAGTAGGCAATTGAGGAGCTAATCAATTACGAATTGCTGACTGGTACGACCAGCAATATTTGCCAATAGAAATAGTCCCGTTGATGTAAAGAGGAACCTAGCAGGTTCCAATGTTTGTAGCAAAGAGTTTATGAAGTAAGAGCCCGACCCCGGAGTGGGTCGAATATTCTTTGCTCAGCTAACAAACAGAAAGGTGCGACCCCGCTGGGGTCGATTGCTCGTTGCGGATATCCCTAGGTCTACAAATATTCGATGCCTCTGGCATCGTCTCACAGCTGTGACTCTTCTTTAGAAAGCAGCAATTAACAAATCCAACTTCTTGTAGGGCAGGTCAAACGCTTCACCGATTACTTCGCTGGTGAGGGTTCCGTTGTACATGTAAACTCCGTGGCGCAGTCCCTTGTGCTTTCGAATTGCATTTGTCACTCCACCTTCATCACCAATCGAAATCAGGATCGGGCCGAAAATATTGCTGAGCGCGTAAGAAGCGGTTCTCGAAACGCGACTGGCAACGTTGGGCACGCAGTAATGAATCACTCCGTACTCTTTGTAAATCGGGTCATCGTGGTTTCGAATTCTCGAAGTTTCGAAACATCCACCCTGGTCGATGCTGATGTCGACAATCACTGATCCGTACTTCATGGCGCTCACCATTTCCTCGGTTACTACACAGGGAGTGCGGCCGTAAGGAGCTCTCAGCGCGCCAATCACCACATCGGCATCTCTGATAGCCTTCTTCAGTTCTTCTGGTTGAATGGTAGAGGTCCACAAACGGCAACCGAGATCGTTTTGCATGCGCCTCATTTTGTAAATCGAATTGTCGAAAAGCTTCACGTTGGCTCCGAGTCCGAGGGCTGCTCGTGTGGCAAACTCGCCCACGGTGCCCGCTCCCAAAATCACAACTTCGGTGGGCCTCACTCCGGAGATTCCCCCGAACATCATTCCCTGACCATGATTTGCATTGCTCAAGTATTCTGCTGCGATCAAAACCGAGGTATTGCCCGCAATTTCGCCCATGGCACGCACCACCGGATAAATGTTAGTCTCATCCTGAATGTAGTCCCAGGCCACTGCCGTGATCTTCTTTTTCATCATCAGCTGCAAAGTGTCCTTGGGCTGAACGGTGAGCTGAAGGGCCGAAAACAGAGTTTGCTTCCCAGGCATCATCTCCACCTCTTCCACAGAAGGTGGGGCAACTTTGAAAATGATATTGGATTCGAAAATTTCTTTAGTGTCGTAAACGATTGTCGCTCCTGCTTCGCTGTAGTCTCTATCGTGAAAGTTGGAATCTTCACCTGCATTGGTTTCCACTAAAACCTCATGTCCGCGGCCAACCAAAACAGAAACGGCCTCTGGCACGAGCGCCACTCTGCGTTCCTGAAAAGATGTTTCCCTGGGAATTCCAATTGTGAGCTTTTGGTGCTTTTTTCCCACCTCAAGCATTTCTTCCTGAGGCATCAGTGCCGCCTCTTTGGCCAATGCCTTTATCGCTTCTTTCTTACTGTCCATGCAGGTGTGATTAGGTTACTGAAGGTACGACTTTGACTGCGTTTGGAGCCTCCCGAAAATAAAAAATTAGATCGACACCTGAAGCGCTCATTTTTCCCATTTCATTTTTCGCTGGTTACCATCAAACCAAAACTCAATTGCGACAGCACCTTCGGGTAAAAGTGATGGGATTTTCTCTGGCCATTCTACAAAACAAAAGTCACCAGAGTAAAAGTACTCCTCCACTCCCATGTCCATGGCTTCCTCTTCATCGTCAATTCTGTAAAAATCGAAATGAAAAACTGCCTCGTCATCCGAAGTGCGGTATTCGTTGACCAGAGAAAAAGTAGGACTACTGACCTCGTCCTTTATTTTGAGTGCGCGGCACACTTTCCCTATGAAGGTTGTTTTACCAACGCCCATTTCGCCTTTGAGCAAAAACACACCTGCTGAAGGAAAATCCCGGACGAACTTCTCCGCAGTGTCTTCAAGCTTTTCGAGTGTACTGATATCGTGGGTCACTTTTTTATCTCGCCTTGAGTGAAACAAACGGGATGAGCATTTCTTCCATGCTCACACCACCGTGTTGAAACGTGTTGCGAAAATAATTTACAAAGTGATTGTAGTTGTTGGGGTAGACAAAAAATCTGTCGTCCAGCGCAAAAATGTAAGATGTGCTAACATTCACTTTCGGTAAAAATGCATCTGCCGGGTTGGTGATTTCAAAAACATCGCGCTTGTCGTAGTCGAGGTTTTTACCTGCCTTGTAACGCAAGTTGGTGTTTGTATTTCTGTCGCCAATCACTTTCGAAGGGTTCTGCACGCGGATAGTTCCGTGGTCGGTAGTGATAATCAGTCGGGCATTTTCTTCCGCGGCTTTTCTGATTACTTCCAACAGAGGCGAGTGCTCGAACCAGGATTCGGTGAGCGAACGGTAAGCACTTTCATCATCCGCCAGCTCTTTAATTACCTCCATCTCGGTACGCTTGTGAGAGAGCATGTCCACAAAGTTGTAGACAATCACATTGAGCTTGTTGGTTAAAAGATTTTTAAAATTCTCTGAAAGCTTTTTACCAGCATTCAAGTTCGTAATCTTGTGATAGCTCCATCTAATGTCGAATCCAAGTCGCTTGAGTTGTGAAGCGAGAAACTCTTCCTCATGGAGATTTTTTCCACCTGGATCATCTTCGTTTTTCCAGATGTCGGAGTACATTTTCTCCATTTCCGTGGGCATCAAACCTGAGAAAATGGCATTTCTGGCGTAGTGTGTTGCCGTAGGTAAGATGCTGTAAAACATATGCTCTTCCGCCATTCTGTAATACTCATTGAGCTGAGGCTGCAGTGTTTTCCACTGGTCGTAGCGGAGGTTGTCGATCACCACCAAAAACACCGGATCGTCTCCCGAGTCTTTTAGAATTGGCGCAACTTTCTTCTTGAAAAGCGTGTGACTCATCACAGGAGTGTCGTCACTCTCATCGTGCAACCAATCGATATAGTTGTCTTTAATAAATCGCCCAAACTGGCCATTGGCTTCAGTTCGCTGGGTGTTGAAGATCTCTTCCATCCCCTCGTCCTGCGAGTCGGAAAGTTCGAGGTCCCAGTAGACCAATTTCTTGTAGAGCTCTGCCCACTCTGCAGAGTCCATGTTGTCCATCAGCTGCATTCCAATTTGACGAAAATTCTGCTGGTAGCCCGAAGTGGTCTTTTCCCGAATCAATCGCTTATCGTCAAGGTTTTTCTTAACCGAAAGCAAAATCTGATTTGGATTCACTGGCTTAATGAGGTAATCCGAAATTTTAGAGCCGATGGCTTCTTCCATGATCGATTCTTCCTCGCTCTTGGTGATCATGATCACTGGCAGTGTTGGATCGGCAGATTTTATTTCCTGGAGAGCCTCCAACCCGCTGAGACCAGGCATGTTTTCATCCAGAAAAACGATATCAAATACATTTTCTTTCACCAGGTCGATGGCCTCGTTTCCGCTGTTTGCAGTCACCACTTTGTAGCCTTTGTTTTCAAGGAACATGATGTGTGGTTTTAGGAGGTCAATTTCGTCATCGGCCCATAAAATGTTTGCTTCTGCCATATTTTCGGTTGTCGTTAAATTTCTGTTTGAAAAAGTGGTACTTCTCCCCAAAGAAACAAAGAAAAAACAGGTGACTAAGCACTCTGTTGATTTACTTTACTTTTGTCGGGTAAAACCAAGTAGAACGATTTGCAATTGGCACATCATCCCACCAATAAAAGGAAGATTTTAAACGACCCGGTTTATGGGTTTATTTCCCTGAACCACGACATTCTGCTCGACCTGATCGATCACCGATTTTTTCAGAGATTGAGAAGAATAAATCAGCTTGGCTTAACCCAATTGGTCTATCCTGGAGCGCTGCACAATCGATTTCACCACGCCATTGGAGCGATGCATCTCATGTCGGAGGCGATTGAAGTCATTCGCCAGAAAGGTCAGGAAATCACAGATGAAGAAGCTCAGGGAGTGCTGATCGCAATTCTGCTGCACGACATTGGCCACGGCCCGTTCTCTCATGCTCTCGAACATTCACTCGTTGAAGGCGTGAGCCACGAGGAGATCTCAGCTCTGATCATGAGTCGCCTCAATGAAGAGATGGACGGCCGCTTGGAGGTTGCTATTCGCATTTTCAACAACGACTATCCAAAGAATTTTTTACATCAACTCGTTTCCAGTCAGCTCGACATGGATCGCTTAGATTATTTACGAAGAGACAGCTTTTACACAGGGGTTGCAGAGGGGAACATCGGTAGCGAAAGGATTATTAAGATGCTCAACGTGGCCAATGATGAGTTAGTAGTGGAATCGAAAGGAATCTATTCGATAGAAAAATTCATCGTCTCCCGCAGGCTCATGTACTGGCAGGTGTATTTGCACAAAACGGTTCTCAGTGCTGAATTCATGCTTGTGAACATCCTGAAGCGAGCAAAGTGGCTGGCCGACAATGACATCGACATTTTCGCTTCACCAGTGCTCAAGGAGTTTCTCTACAATCGATATGGTCAGGATGATTTTCAGAAAAACCCTGAGCTGCTGGATAAGTTTGCGCTGCTCGATGACTTTGACATCATGGGGGCCATCAAGGTCTGGACTTCTCATGAGGACAAAGTGCTGGCACTTTTGAGCAAAAAGTTAATGAACCGGGAATTGTTTAAGATCAGGCTACAAAATGAACCGATTCCAAAAAGTGAAATCGAGGAGAAAACGGCTGAACTGGCAAAGCAATTAAATCTGTCAGAAGAAGACGCCTCTTACTTTGTGATCTCCAGAAAAATCGACAACCGCGCCTACAACAAAGCTGCGGAAAATATCAAAATTCAGTTTAAGGACGGAACCATCAAAGACGCCACAGAAGCATCAGACAATTTGAATTTGAATGCTCTTTCGGAAACCGTTGAAAAATATTTCATCAGCTACCCGGTAAAAGAGGAATAGATCAGAAAATTAGCTGTGAAGCTAGACAGCGATTTCTTCGCCTTCTTTTGAGTAGAAATGGTGTTCGAGAAACTCAACTGACCCAGATCCCTGAACATCAATTTTGATGTTGAATTTCTTTCTCCACTTTCTGAGCATGCTGTTCCAAAAGCCTTTTTTGATGTAGGCTTCCAAAATTGGATGAACAACCAGGCGCAAATACTTGAGTTTGTACTCGTCAATCAGGTAGCGCATGTTGTTTTCAATCTCATCGGTAAAAAGGATTGGAGCTTGCACGGTACCTGTCCCGTTGCAGCTCGGGCACTTTTCGGAAGTGGTAATATTGGTCACCGGACGCACGCGTTGGCGGGTTATCTCAACAACACCAAAACGGCTTGGAGCCAGTACGTTGTGCTTCGCCTTGTCGTCTTTCATGGCGTCTTTCAGAGCCTCGTGCAGTTTGCGCTGGTTCGCTCTGTCCTGCATATCGATAAAATCGATGCAGATGATTCCACCCATATCGCGCAAGCGCAAAATTCGGGCTATCTCACGAGCACATTCGAGGTTGGTTTGGAGCGCATTCTCCTCCTGATTTTTCACGCCACCTTTTCGATTACCACTGTTCACGTCAATGACGTGCATCGCTTCGGTGTGTTCGATAATCAGATAAGCACCACTTTTAAGGTTTACCTGCTTACCAAAAGAAGCTTTGATCTGACGATGAACCTGAAACTGATCGAAAATATCGTCCGTCTTCACGTACTTCACGATATTCTCCTTGTCAGGCTCCACATTGCTGATAAACCGCTTCACCTCACTCGATATCTCCTCATCGTTCACGTAAATGTTCGTGAATTTTGGAGTGAGTAGATCGCGGAGAATAGTGGACGTTTTGTCCAGCTCACCGAGGATTCTTTTAGGAGGTTTTGCCGTTTTCAGGTTTTCGTAGAGGATGTTCCACCGCTCCACGAGGTCTCTGAGGTCGGAGTCGAGCTCAGCTACCTTTTTGTTTTCAGCCACTGTCCTGACGATCACGCCAAACTTAGGTGGCTTAATACTTTGCATGAGTCTCCTCAATCGTTCGCGCTCATCTTCGTTCTTGATCCGTTGCGAAAGGCTGATCTTGTTCGAGAACGGAACCAAAACCAGATAACGTCCTGGAAGCGTGAGCTCTGATGTCAACCTCGGACCTTTTGCAGAAATAGGTTCCTTAGCTACCTGAACAACGATCTGCATGTTGGTGGCCATCTGCTCCTTGATCTTACCGTGTTTGTTGATGTCCGGTAGAGTCTTGAAGTTGCTGAGATCGGCAGAATTCTGCTTTCCGCCCTGAACTCCTTTTGTAAACTTCTTGAGCGATGAAAATTGCGGACCTAAATCGAGATAGTGCAAAAACGCATCTTTCTCGTAGCCCACATTCACGAATGCAGCATTGAGACTCGGAATTACCTTTTTCACTTTTCCCAGGTAAACATCTCCTACAGCAAACTGATTGGTACCTTGCTCCTGGTGCAGCTCCACGAGCTGCTTGTCCTTCATCAAGGCAATTTCAACGCCCTTATTGGGCATCGAGTTTATGATCAGTTCCATACTCACAAGCACCTGCTATTAAATAAATGAAAGCGGCAATACCTATCCATTTACAAATTCATATCGAAATTTGAAGTCTTTTCAGTTGTACACAAAAAGTGAAAAGGCGGGATTTTCAATAAAATCCCAACCTCTTATTTTTTCTTCTTGTGTCTGTTTTTTCTCAAACGTTTTTTACGCTTGTGGGTAGACATCTTATGTCTTTTTCTCTTTTTTCCGCTTGGCATATGATTACTTATTTAAATTGTTTTCTAACTCATCAATAAAGTCATCAACACGTTTTTCAATAACTGTGTCGGTGACCAGTTTCTTGTAGTTCTTAAAGCTCGTAACCGCATCTTCCGGCTGACCAACTGTTGCATAAGTCTTTCCGAGAAAGAAATGCGCTCCATTGTACTCTTCGGGACTCAACTTTAGAACACGTTTAAAATGATCTATCGCCTCGTAGTACTCTGCCCTTTCTAAGGCAAGATGACCGAGTTGCCAATAGGCATCTACGTACTCCGGATTAAGCTGAACTACTTGCTCGAATCGTTCCTGAGCTTTGTCGAGCTGCCCGGATTCCACCGAAAACATACCCAGCCAATAAATTGCAGGTACGTAAGTGGAGTCTTCTTCGAGCACTTCTCTAAGGAGCATGATCCCCTCCATGGGGTTTTCTCCTTTCACCATTCCCACGGCCTTATCCACTTTTTGGTGGAGAGGGTCCGAATTAACCGAAGCAACCTCCCTTTTTGTCGAGGAAGGTTGTTTCGGCATTATCAATAAAAGAACGATGATCAAAACAGCTACCGCTGCTGCCAGAGTCTTAAGTGTTCTGGCTTTCATACTTTATTTTACTTTTACTTTCTTCTTTACGTTTTCTACAAATGTTTTTGCAGGTTTGAAAGAAGGAATGTTGTGTGCTGGGATTTCGATAGTCGTATTTTTCAAAATGTTTCTACCTGTTTTCTTAGCGCGTTTTTTCACAACGAAACTTCCAAACCCACGGAGATATACATTCTCCCCTTGTTCCAGTGATCCTTTCACTGATTTCATAAATGCTTCTACTGTTGACTGTACATCAACCTTCTCGATTCCGGTCTTTTCCGAAATCTCATTCACAATATCCGCCTTTGTCATGATTCTATTTGTTTATTAGGTTATTTTCCTTTTCAAAAGGGCTGCAAAGATATACGGATTTCTCCAAATACTAAATTCTACCTTTGCAAAATTACTTGTTCAACCATTTCAGCCCTAACTCATTACAAATCACATGGACTTTTCCCGAGCTCTAATTCAATGGTACAGAAGACATAAACGCGATTTACCCTGGCGTAATACGTCCGACCCTTACAAAGTTTGGCTCTCCGAAATTATCCTTCAGCAAACGAGGGTAGACCAGGGAATGAGCTACTACGAAAAATTCGTGGATCATTTTCCCACAGTGAACGATCTCGCACAATCGACAGAGGATCAGGTCTTGAAGCTGTGGCAGGGCCTGGGCTATTATTCAAGAGCCCGCAATTTGCATGCTACGTCAAAGATGGTTGTCAACAATTATAACAGTCAGTTTCCGAACAGTTACAAAGACTTGTTAAAACTAAAAGGCGTTGGACCTTACACAGCAGCGGCCATTGCTTCATTCTGTTTTGGTGAAGCCAAAGCGGTTGTGGATGGGAATGTCTACCGGGTACTCGCACGTATCTATGGGGAGTTCACTCCAATAGACAGCACTGCCGGGAAAAAGCTATTTCAACAAAAGGCTGATGAGGTGATTGATAATGACGACCCCGGTGAGCACAATCAGGCCATGATGGAGTTTGGCGCAACCCACTGCACTCCTAAAAACCCGGATTGCGATAGCTGTCCATTTAACAAAGTTTGTATCGCTCATCGCACAAATCAAGTGGCAGCCCTACCCCAAAAGAGCAAAAAACAGAAAGTGAAGCACGTTTTTTTCAACTACCTCGTCTTTTCGGAGGACGATCATATTTGGCTGAGAAAGAGAAGTGGAAATGGAATTTGGAAGAACCTGCACGACTTTCCACTCATTGAATCTGAAGTAGAAAAAGAACAGCAATGGCTGGTGAAGGAATCCAATGAAAAATATGGACGGGTAAAGGACTCTTCAAATCCTATTCCGGTGGAACGGGAGTACACCCACGTGCTGAGCCACCGAAAAATACATGCTAGATTTTACGTTGTGAATTCACAGCCCCAAGAGGACGCCAGCGAGAAACTCATTCGCGTTCACAAGAGCAAACTGGATGAATTTGCCATCCCCCGACTCATCGAAAACTTTGTGAACGATCACCCCGAATTGTTCTGATTTACATTGTTTTGATTGCGGGAGTTTTTTAAGTAATTTCAGCCAGATAAAGACCTTATATTTGCAAATTCTAAAAACTATTGAGCCCTATGTCTGGAGTAAACAAAGTCATCTTAATCGGAAACCTCGGGAAAGACCCAGAAGTGAGAAAGCTAGAATCTGGCGCTACTGTTTGTAGTTTCCCGATTGCCACTACAGAAACATACAACGATCGTAAAACCAACGAGCGAAGAGAAATTACTGAGTGGCACAACATCACTCTTTGGAGAGGTCTGGCAGAGGTAGCTGAAAAATACCTCCACAAAGGAGACAAGGTTTTTATCGAAGGAAAAATCAGAAGCCGCACCTGGGAAGACGAAAAAGGCGAGAAGCGATATGCTGTGGACATTGTAGGCGACAACATGACCATGCTCACTCCAAAAGGAGAAAGCCAGGGTGCCGGTGGATCCAACCAGCAAGAATCGGCCAAAACTCCGCCAAAACCAGAGTCAACACCACTCAACGAAAGCAGCGAGGAAGACGATCTTCCGTTTTAGATTGGAGCCAGAGCTCCGCTAAAAAATTGTAGAACCAACCTGAAAGCATTTGGACCCTTCCAGTAGCGACCCGGTCTTATCCATTTTACTTCAATCTCCGTATCTCACTGCGGATTTTCTACTACCGGCCATATCCATGTTGATCCTGCTCATTTGCAGTGCACTGGTGTCCGGATCTGAGGTGGCGTTTTTCTCTCTCTCCCCTTCTAGCAGAGAGTCACTAAAGTCCGATGGAGATGAGCGAGGGGATGCAGTCCTAAAGTTGCTGGAAGAGCCTGACAAAGAATATGGCCCACAACTCCTTCTAGCCACCATCCTAATTGTCAACAACTTCGTAAACATCGGGATCATTCTGCTTTCTACTTACCTCATGCCGTTTTTGAGGGCCGAATCTGACGCCACTACTATTGTGCTTGGATTTGAAATTTCCGCAAGTGCCATAAATCTGATTTTCCAGGTAGGACTTGTTACATTTTTCATCGTTCTTTTTGGGGAGGTTATTCCAAAAGTATACGCCACGAGCAACAATGTTCAGCTCGCCAAATTCATGGCAAAGCCGCTGAGTTTTTGCGAAAAAATATTTGCCTGGTTGAGCAAGCCGATGATTGCAAGCACCTCGTTTGTCCAGAAGAAGCTGGGAAAAGGAAATTCAAGCTTTTCGGTCGATGAATTAGGCCATGCCCTGGAGCTCACCCATGATGAACAGAGGTCTCACGAAGAGCAAAAAATACTTGAGGGGATTGTCAATTTCGGAAATATCGATGTCAAGCAAATCATGACATCGCGGATGGATGTGTTGGCTGTTTCGCTTGAAACGTCCTTTCAGGAACTGGTGGAAATCATCATAGACGCAGGATTCTCCAGAATCCCGGTTTACAGACAAAACCTCGATGAGATTGCAGGCGTGCTTTATGTAAAAGATCTTTTGCCACACCTGCACCGAAAAACATTCAACTGGCAAGGGGTACTACGGAGCCCCTACTTCATTCCTGAGAACAAAAAGATTGATGATCAATTGAAAGAGTTTCAGGAGAAGAAAATCCACATGGCAATTGTGGTGGATGAATATGGTGGAACCTCGGGACTGGTGACGTTGGAGGATGTGATAGAAGAGATTGTAGGTGAAATCACCGATGAGTTCGACAGCGAAGACCTAAAATATTCAAAGCTCGATGAGCACAATTACATCTTCGAGGGCAAAACTCAGCTTATCGACATCTACAGAATTTTGGATATCGATGGCGCGCCTCTCGAAGCTGCCAAAGGTGAGTCCGACACGCTCGCAGGGTTTGTTATCGAGCAAGCCGGAAAGATTCCATTGAAGGGAGAAAAAATAACTTTCCGTGAGTTTACGTTCACCGTGGATGCCTCTGACAAGCGAAAAGTCAAGCGAGTGAAGCTCACGATAAATGAAGAAAAGGCCAGAGAAGCCAATGAAGATTAGAGTATTGATAATAGCGCTGATAGTCCTGGGATTAGCCTCCTGCTCGAGCGATCCGGTACCAAAACCTCGCGGCTACTTTCGAATCGATCACCCTGAAAAGTCATACGAAAAGTATAAATCCAACTGCGATTTTTCTTTTGATCGTCCGGCTTATTCCTACGTGGAAAAATCTCGATCAGCCACTGGCAACGACAGCTGTTGGTTTAATCTGGTTATTCCGAGTATCAACGCCAAGTTGCACTTCACTTACCTGCCGGTAGAGAACAACCTTGCCGACTACATGGACGATGCCTACAACTTTGCCTATCAGCACAACATCAAGTCTTCGGGAATAAAACGGACGGTAGTTCACAACGACACTGCCGATGTTCATGGAATCATCTACGACCTTAAAGGCAACGTAGCATCTCCGCTTCAGTTTTACATGACCGACAGCACCGATCACTTTTTGCGCGGGGCCCTGTACTTCAGCCGCGTTCCCAATGCCGATTCGCTGGCACCTTCTCTCGAATTCATTAGAAAAGACGTGGTTCACCTGATGAACACTACAAGCTGGAACTAATGAAAACACTCGCGATCGACAGAGGAAATTCTTTTGTGAAATGGGCAGTTTTTGAATCGCGAGATTTGATCGAAAAAGGTCGCCTTGAAAATGATTTTGTCGGTGAACTGAAGAAAGTCGTTGAAAAATATCAGATCAAAGAGGCTATTTACTCAGCCTCTGGAGAAGATGAAACGCTAAAAAACCTGGCCCTCCACAGTGTTGCTTTCGACCATCAAACTCCACTGCCAATTTCCCTCAATTACAAAACCCCTGAAACCCTCGGACTCGACCGTGTAGCGAATGCTGTGGCTGTTTACAAAATGTTTCCTGATAGCGATTCGCTCGCCATTGATCTTGGAACTTGTGTGACCTACGACCTGGTGAACTCCAGTGGAGAATATCAAGGCGGAGCCATCAGCCCTGGGTTGAAAATGCGCTATCGGGCAATGAATAATTTCACTGCACGTTTGCCGTTGGTCAGTGAACCAACGGCTTCGCGGTTGACCGGAAAGTCAACTTTAGAAAGTTTGCAAAGCGGAGCATTTTTTGGCCTAAAACATGAAATCGAAGGTTTTATAAATGCTTTTTTAAGCGACCATTCGAAGCTAAAAGTAGCCCTTACAGGCGGTGACATGACCTATTTTGAAAAGGAGTTAAAAAGTAACATTTTTGCAGACTCTGATTTAACCCTCAAAGGCTTAAATGAAATACTTCTATACAACATTAATTAAGGCAGCCGCGCTGCTTATTTTATTCATTTGCGCCTACACAGCTCAGGCACAACTTACCTACTCACCATACTCGAGGTTTGGCATCGGCAATCTTCACGATCAGGGAGAAGTTGTCAACTACAGCATGGGAGGCGTAACTACTCCTCTTGCTAATCCCTGGGTGGTGAACCAACAAAACCCTGCAACTTACTCGATGCTCGTTGGGCCGGCATTCCAGTTTTCCGGTAGGTTAAATGTTTTGCAAGTGAGCTCCGCAGATCAGTCTCAAACGGCTACTTCCGGCTCGATAAACAACATCAGTTTTGGTTTTCCCTTGAGAAACGACTGGGGACTGGCTTTCGGAATTTCACCCTTTAGCTCCACAAGCTACAACCTGGCGCTCGATGACAACACTCAAGAGACTGGGGATTTCACCAGGACATTTGTTGGCGATGGCGGCATTAGCAAGGCTTATCTGGGCTTTAGCAAGGGCTTTAAGTTCAGTCAAACTAAAATCACAAGAGATTCGTTGAACAACCCATTGGACACCATCACTTCTACTCCACACCGGGTTTACTTTGGTGCCAATCTGAACTACTATTTCGGAACGATCCAAAACACACAACAAGTTGTGTTCAACGACACCGATTTTCTCAATAGCCAGATTAATAGTTCGACTTCCATTCGCGGACCTGGTGCTAATTTCGGCATCTACTACTCTACCAACATCTTCAAAAAGTTTAAAGGAGAACGCAGGGTGAAAAACCTTACGATGCAAGTTGGAGCGAGCTACGACATAGAGAGTCAGACTAGCGCCTCCGGTGAGTACCTTTACGAATCTTTTCAATTCATAGGAAGCAGACCAATCACAGTTGACACGGCCAATTTTACCGAGTTTTCTGACGGTTCTCTGAGGTTTCCTGAAAAAATCAGCGCTGGAGTGGCATTTAAATATTCTGTTAAAAAGCGTGCTTTCCTTTTCGCAGTCGATTATCAGCAGCAGAGCTGGTCCACTTTCGAAACTGAACTGCCAAGCATCAACAGCGATTTGCTGAGAGATGCACGTCAAATTTCTGTCGGCTTTCAGTATCAGCCTAATGAAAACTTTACTGATTTCAACCTTTCTTTCCACGAGCTCGGGAGCTACAGACTCGGCTTTAGAATTAGCGATACCTATTTGAATATCAATGGCGAACAACTAACTGAGATGGCTGTTTCCACCGGTCTATCCTGGCCTTTGAAGAATTCGAGGTCCATGAGCAAATTTCATTTAGGCATGGAAGTTGGAAAAAGAGGATCAACAGAAAACAATTTAATAGAAGAAGAATTTATTAGAGCCTTTATTGGATTTACACTAAACCCCGATTTTAGAAACCGCTGGTTCAGACAACGCAGATACAAGTAAACCCATAGAGCTCAAACCGAACTAAAGAATCAACTTTAAAAAATCAATATAAAATGAAAACCCAGATAATCAGTTTACTGAGTTTTATGCTCCTCTTCACATTTGTAGCCACGGCACAAGACGGCAACAAATACGGTGAAACAGAAGAACAACAAATTGAATGTAAAGAAGCCCTTAGCGTTTACCGCAGTTTTAGGGACCAGGACAATTTGAAAGACGCCTACAACGGATGGCAAAAAGCCGTAAATACTTGTCCGGCAACTGCCAGTGAGCGCATGTTTTCTGATGGTGCAAAATTCATCCGTGATATTTTGGAAACAGAGATTTCTGACGAGCGCAAAAAAGCCCTGCAGGATTCTTTGATTTGGGTTTATGACCAACGAATTGAGGAGTACGGAAACGATCCGGAAGAGCCCAAAAAAGGATGTGAGCTAAGAGCATACAAGGCGATTGACATGGCTCGTAACATTCCTGGCACAGACAAGGAGGCTTACGAACTCCTGAGAGATGCCATCGAATGCCTGGGCGATGACGCCAATGCCAGCGTGATCTCTTACTACTACGTAAACCTCTACAACCTTTACAAAGACGCTGAAGGTGAAGAAAGAGATAAATACAACCAGGAGCTTTTGACGGAGTACATCGTGCTTCAGGAAATCGCTAACAACAACATGAACGAGGCAGAAAGCGAAAGAGCCAAAGCTGCTTACGAAAGCGCAATGGGTAACCTCGATCAGGTTTTCACCATCGTTTCTGATTGCGAAAATATGGTCCCTGTTTTGGAGAAAAATGTTGCTGCAGAGCCTGACAACATGGAACTTAAAGAAAAAGTCCTCAGACTTATGAATCAAAAAGATTGCACTGAGAGTGACTTTTACCTCGAAATTGCAGAAGCTGTTCACGCTGAAAACCCTACTGCGCCTTCAGCTTATGGAGTTGGAATTGGGTACGTGAAAAAGCGCGAGCTCTCAAAAGGTCTTGAATATCTCGAACAAGCCGTTGAGCTGTGCGCTGGAAAGTGTGTTGAAAAGAAAACCTACCTCCTCAAGGCGGCTCAGGTAGCTTCGGCACTCAAAAGAACTTCTACTGCAAAGCAGTATGCAAATCAGGTGTTGGAAATCGATGCTAAAAGCGGTGAAGCTTACCTCGTGATTGGTGACGCCATTACAGGTGCGAGCGATCGCTGCGATGACGGCAAGCTTGGTTCAAGAGCAGTTTACTGGTTGGCTTACGACTACTACCAAAGAGCGAAGTCAATCGACCCTTCAGTTGCTGAAAAAGCCAATCAAAAAATGGCCTCCGCCAGAAGCCAGTTTCCTTCTAAGCAAGACATTTTTGTTTACAGTCTGACCGAAGGTAGCAGCTTTGATGTAACTTGCCCATGGAATGAAACCACAACCATCAGGGCTCGCCCATGATCAAAAACGAATTAAAATACTTGAGCATTCCTCTGGCTTTCATTGTCGGAGGAATGCTTTTTTTTTCATGCACCAATGAGATTGAGGAGATAAACAGCCTGGCCGATCTGGCTGAACAGCCTCTTCAAACTTCTTTCAACGCCACTTACGACTATACCGAAGATGGGCAGTTGAAAAACAGACTGATCGCCTCCAGACTGGACAGGTACGGTGGAGAAGATCGAAGAATAGTCGTGAGTGAAGGTTTTCAGGTTTTCATCTACGACTCGCTAGGTAACTTTGCTGCTGAACTCACTGCTGTTGACGGGGTTTTTGAGCCGAATAAAAGAATGATGGTAGCCAGAAACAATGTTGAGCTGATCAACAAGGATGGCGACCAACTTAACACAGAAGTGCTCACCTGGGACCAGGACAGCGCCATGATCTACACCGATCAGCTTGTGAAAATCACCAACGAAGATGGAGTGATCTACGGGGAAGACGGATTGATAGCAGATGAGAAGTTCGAAAATTATGAACTTATAGGAATGAGCGGTGATATTTACGTAGACGAAGAGTCGCTCGAAAAAGACGAAAAAGAAAAAGAAGATGAATAACTTACACAGGATAATGGAGATTGTTTGGCTGCTGCTCTTTGCTGGATCAGTGGTTTGGCTGACCTTCGAATACTTCAGATCGGAAATGGGATTTGTTGCTATTCAGGATTTTCTACTCATTCCTTTCATAGCGCTGGCTATGTATTTTTTCCGCAGGTTTATTCGCAAGCGCATGGAAGCTCGTCAAAGGCGCGAAAACGGAGAAGAGTAACAATCGTTGCGCATCGCCTAATTCTCCTTAAATTTGCTCTACTCAAGCACATCACATTGAATGGATTACTCAGAACCGATCCTGTTTATTTTAATCTCGCTGCTCTTTTCAGCATTTTTCTCAGGAATGGAAATCGCCTTTGTGTCGGCCAATAAGTTGAAAATTGAGCTAGACAGCAAGCAGGGTGTTTTTACCTCTAAAATCCTTTCCAAATTTCAGCAAGATCAGAAGCGCTTTATCGGTGCCATGCTCGTGGGCAACAATATTGCTTTGGTGGTTTATGGGATTTTTGCCGGATCGCTCATTCTCACAGCCATCTTTGGAGTGACCGATGCGAAACACGCTGATTACCCCACGCTCACCCTACTCATTCAGACACTAATCTCCACTCTGGTCATCTTATTGACAGCCGAGTTTTTTCCAAAAGTCATCTTCCGATCAGACCCCAATCGCTGGCTCAATATTTTTGCGCTTCCACTCTTGTTGGTCTACATCATTTTATGGCTGCCCGCCTGGTTCATCACCGGACTTTCAAACCTGTTTTTAAAAGTATTTTTGAAAGCCGACACCAATACCGAAAACGTGGAGTTCGGAAAAATCGACCTCGACCACTACATCAAGGAAATCAGCGAGAAGCTCAAACCGGAAGACGACATTGATCACGAAATTCAGATTTTCCAAAATGCCCTCGATTTTTCCAAAGTAAAAGCCCGCGATTGCCTCATCCCGAGAAATGAGTTGATCGCTGTAGAGTTCAACGAATCGATTGAAGTAGTCACCAAGAAATTCATCGAGCACGGCCTCTCCAAAATTTTGATCTATCGCGGCAACATCGACAACATCATTGGCTACGTGCACTGCAACGAGCTTTTTAAGCGACCGGAACAAATCAAAAACATTCTGCTCCCTGTGAGCATCGTACCGGAGCCGATGCAAGCCAATGAGGTGTTGGAGCTGCTGATCAAGCAAAATCGCAACCTGGCCGTGGTTGTAGACGAATTTGGCGGAACTTCAGGGATCGTCACTATCGAGGATGTTGTAGAGGAAATCTTTGGAGAAATTGAAGATGAGCACGACAAAGAAGACATTATCGAAAAAGAGATTGGTGAAGACCACTACCTTTTTTCAGGTAGAATCGAAATTGACTATCTCAACGAGCACTACGACCTCAACATTGATGAGGAAGGGGACTACGACACTCTGGCCGGATTTATCATTCATCACCACGAAGATATTCCTGACGAAGGACACATCATTGAAGTAGAAGACCTTAAGCTCACGGTGAAGAAAGTAAGTGAAACACGTATTGAACTGGTTGAGGTTGAGACACTTTGACAATAGCAAAAACTTTATCCAAACTCTTTGCGTAATGCACTGACTCAATGCGAATCAAGGCCTTTCAAAAATCATTTTACAATTGTATATTCGCAACCTTAATTTTTAAAGCTTTCGGAAAATGGCGATGATCGATAAAATCAGGAAGAGAAGAAAACTGCTTTTCATTATGATCGGTTTGGGAATGCTCGGCTTTCTCATCCCTTATGACGCTGTGCTGGCCCTTCTTGGCCAAACACGTGCAACGCAATCTTTTGGCTCTATTGCCGGTGAAGAAGTTTCAGCGATGGAATTTCAGCGTCAATCTCAAAAAAGAGGAGACCTTTTCTCTTACCAGAGCAACAATGATGCTTTGGCAAACGACACCTGGAACGACCTTGTAGAGCGTAGATTGCTCTCAGATAACTTCGAAGACCTCGGACTTCAGGTAACAAAAGAAGAGTTTGACGACATTCGCTTCGGTGAAAATATCTCGCCTTACGTAAGCAGAACTTTTTACCAGAATCAGCCTAACCCGCAAAAAATTCAACAGCAACGCCAAATGTTTGCTCAGATGTATCAAGGTAGAAGAGCTACCTGGGAAGGCTACAAGGAATTCATCATCCAAAACAGAAAGCGCGAAAAGTTCAACGAGCTTGTGAATAAAGGCCTTTACGCCAACTCTCTGGAAGCGAAGAACAACTACGTGATGCAAAACAAAACGGTCTCTTTCGATTTTGTTTTGAAGCGATTTAACGCCATTCCAGACTCAGTAGTCACCGTTGAAGAAAGCGATGTAAGAAAATACTACAACGCTCACAAGAACGAAGACAAGTACAAGCAGGAAAACACCCGCAGTTTCGATTACATCACTTTTGAGGTAACTCCAACGGCAGAAGACAGTGCTGCTATTCGCAAAGAGCTCGCGGATATGAAAAGCGAATTTTCTGAAGCTGAAGACGATTCACTTTATGTAGTAAACAACAGCAGAGTCAACCGATTTACTCCGAGAAAATACCGTCAGGGCGACATCACAGGAGCGCAAGATTCTCTCATTATGAATGCAAGCGTGGGAACCGTTGTGGGACCATTTATCGAAAATGGCAACTACAAAATCGCAAAAGTGCTTGAAAGCGGTGAAGTAACGGAAGTAAAAGCAAGTCATATCCTTCTTAAGTCTGGCCCAGGCAAAGACATGGAAGAGCTAAGATCACGCATCGACAGCCTTGAAAAGGTTATCAAAAAAGACGACAACTTTGCCGATATGGCGAGACAGTACTCCGAAGATGGTTCGGCACAAAAAGGTGGTGATCTCGGATGGTTCGGTGAAGGACGAATGGTAGCTCCATTCCAGGAAGTGGCTTTCAATACCGAAGTTGGTAAAATGGGAATTGCCGAAACGCAGTTTGGCGTTCACCTCATCATGGTTGACGACAAGAGAACAGAAGAAGAAGTGAGCCTCGCTGAAATCTCTAGACCAATTTCTCCATCGGGGAAAACAATGAAAGAGGCTTTCAAAGAAGCCAACGAATTCTCTTTGCTGTACAACTCTCCTGAAGATTTCAGAAACGCAGCCGACACGCTCGGTTACAACTTGAGAACAGCAGAAGACATCGGACCAAAGCAAAACAACCTGCCAGGTGGTCTTTCGAACGCTGGCCCTGTTGTTTCATGGGCGTTCAACGCTGAGAAAAAAGGTGCGGTTTCAAACCCAATCGCCATTGATGACAGCTACATCCTGGCAGTTTTGACGAAGATCAAGGAAGAAGGAGTACCTCCATTCGAAAATGTGCAAGAAGAGATGAGAGCCGAAGTGATCAAGGAGAAGAAAGCAGAGCTTTATGAAGAGAAAATGGTCGAAGGAGCAAATCTTCAGGAGGTTGCCGACAACGTGAACGAAACCGTGAAAACGGCCACCAGCATCAACATGAATAGAAACAACATTCCTGGTGGTGGCAACAACGAACCGAAAGTGATCGGGATGGCATTTGCCATTGAGAAAGGCAAAATGTCTTACCCAATCGTTGGTGAAGCTGGAATTTACGTGATTGCTCCAACTAATGAGCCATCGCAGCCAGCTGAAAAGGAAACTTACGCAAGTGAAAAAGAACAGCTCAACAGAGGCCTTTCTTCAAGCGCTATGCGTGTTTTCAATGGAATGAAAGAAGCTGTTGAAATCGAAAACAGAACGTATCAGTACTAAGAGACTGATCTAATAATCTTCAGAAAAGCCGTAGTCATCCTGAACTCGTTTCAGGATCTACGGCTCTTTCATTTTCTCCATAAGAGCGAACCGTCACCGTAGCTCAAGAATCGAAATTCGTTTGAGAGAGCGAAGTCGTAGATCTTCTTCCAATCTTCTCCCACAAAGGCAGCCACAAGCAAAAGCAAAGTGCTGTTTGGTTGGTGAAAATTTGTGATGAGTCCATTGGCAAATTTGAATGAGTAGCCCGGTGCAATGAGCAGCTGAGTCTTCCCGAGAAGTACATCAACCTGATGTTTACTACAGAAATCGATTAGGATCTCCAGGCATCTTTTCACACTCAGCTCAGCATCGAGCTCGTAAGGATCCCACTGATTGACCACTAACTCTCCTGGTTTGAGATTACAGCTTTCTATTTTCGCGGCAAGCCAGTAAAGGCTCTCCAACGTTCGCAGCGAAGTCGTTCCCACGGTAACAATCGGATTGTGGACATTTTTAAGCACATTTTCCAGAAAAGTTTTACTGACCTCAAAATGCTCGTAGTGCATTTCGTGATCGGCCATTTTCTCGGCAGACACTGGCTTAAACGTGCCCGCACCAACGTGGAGTGTGAAAACCTGGCGCTGGATTCTTTTTTGGTCGAGCTGCTCAAACACCTCAGGTGTAAAATGCAAGCTAGCGGTTGGCGCAGCCACAGATCCTTCTCGATTGGCGAACACCGTTTGATATCGTTCGAGGTCTGCTTTCTCTGCTTCTCTCTTGAGGTAAGGAGGCAGCGGAAGGTTGCCAAGTTTCGAGAGAACTTCTGCAAACGAAAGATTCTCCGGTGCCCAGGAGAAATCCAGTACAAACCGACCTTCGCGGTTTTCCACTTTTTCAGCCTGCATTTCAATTTCTCCTTCGCTCGTTTCACCTTTTAGCACAAGCGGCCCTGATTTCCACTTTTTAGCTCCACCAACGAGTGCTTCCCATCTCACGCTTCCGCGCTTTTCAAATGCATTGCTCACATCGCCCTCGCTGGGGTCGGGGTTGAGGCAAAACACTTCTACCTTGCCACCGGTTTCCTTTTTGAAAATCAGTCTTGCGTTGACCACCCGCGTATCGTTGATCACGAGCTGTGTGCCTTTGGGAAGATGCTGGTGAAGGTTTGAGAAATTATCCGCTCCTGGCTCACCGTTTTTGTACACGAGCAGCTTGGCGTCATCTCTCTTCTCGAGAGGAAAAGTTGCAATCCGCTCTTCGGGCAACTCGTAGGTAAAATCTTCTATGCGCAGGTCTTTAGGAGAACTCATGGTGCAAAAGTAGTGATGTGCTTTTGACCTAACTCAGCCTACCACAAAAAAACAGTCCCGGGACGTTTCCCAGGACTGCTCTAAACCTTAACTAAAACTAACTATACTATTTATCATGTAACCCAGAACGGGTTACTTCTTTGGTAAATTACTTCCGCGACAAAATTACAACTTCACTTCATTCTTCCCAGTAAAAGCTTTCCAATCTTCGTTGTGAAAACTTCTCCTTAATAAACTCACATTCTTTCACTTTGTTGCTTGCCAATTTATCCTTAACAGATTTTAACTGACTACTTCTCTGTAATAACAACAGTTTGCGCATTCACAAAGTCATAGTCAAGAGACATGGCTTTGCAAATAATTGAAAGAATTTCTTTGCTGTTGTCGTCACTCACTCGGAATGATCCGTAGAATTGACGATCAACTTTATCATCGTATTTAATATCCAAGTTGTATTGTAGAGCAACTTCATTTAGAACTCTACCGAGAGGGGCACCATCGTATGAGTAGTGTCCGGTTCTCCAATCTTTTTGAGCTGGATTGAAATCCGTCAAATGCATTTTCACAGCATCTGAAACAGCACACTGACCAGGTTCTATGGTCTTACTTCCGGCTGAACAATCTACCTGAACTTTTCCAGTGAAGCAGGCCACTTCCAAAATATCGTTTCGATTGAACACATTGAAGCTGGTCCCCAATACACTGACATTTCCACTCTCAGTTTTCACCGTGAATTTGGAGCCATTTTGAACTTCAAAAAATGCTTCTCCAGTAATGGTCAGCTCACGGTTTTCGTTCCAGCTCGCTTTGTCGTACTCGAGTGTAGAGGATGCATTCAAAATTACCTTCGAACCGTCAGGCAGCTCTATTTCTGAATGGTCACCAGCAAGAGTTACGTGATTGACCATCTCTGCATTTGGCATTAAAACAAACCACAATAGGAGAGCAATAGATGCTGCTGCGGCAACCGGCACTGCCAGTTTTTTCCAAATCGGGATCACTTTCTTTTCATCAGCACTTTCTTGCAGGTTCACTTTTTGCTGCAGCTCTTCCCAGGCTTGCTCTTTGCTTTGAGCTCTGGGAACCTCCCAATTGCTTATGATTTCATTGAATTTGTCCACTCTAAAGTTTTTTCTCAGCACGCAGGCTGGTTTTGTTTTTCAATTCAGTTTCGAAAAGTCTTGCTCTTACACACTCGTTTGAGATAACCCCATCTTCAAATTGAAAATTTTTGAAGAAAATTATCTCGCACTCGCAAAAGGTACAAGATTTAGTCATTTGTCCCTACCTGCAAATCATTGCATAACGTAGAATTTAAGATGACTACATGACACACCTGTGAAAAAGCCATAGCCGTTTTCGATGTTGCTGGGCCCTTGCTCCAGGATATTTTGATCTCCCTGGGTATTGTAATCGTAAATTGCGGTGTACTTCTCGTTTACCGCTACCACATCGAGTTGATGCCAACCGTAGTACTCCAGCTCCGAAACTTTCATTGCGAATGAATTGTCCGTGGTGGGTTCGAAATGCAGCTCGTTGAACCCCGGATAATCTTCCTGAAAGAAAATTGGCTCGGGGTCTTCCTCTAGCGATCTTAAATGCAAAATGTAGTGGCTCGAAGGAATACTGTTCCACCACACCTTCATCACGGTAGTGTCTGGAGCATCGGGATCTATGTCATAAAATGGTTCCGAACTGGTTTGTAGTTGAAGCTCCGGTGGGGTCGTTGTAGTGGATTCCAGAATCTGATCGCGGTATTCAATTTTGAGATGATAAGTTGTGGAAGCCTCTACCAGAAGACCCTCTTTTTGGTAAGATTCAGTTTGAGAATTGTAGTTGAGCGCATATGTGCTGTCCGGTGTCGAGAGCAAAACATGAGCATCTGAGATTGGGATGGCCTCCGCAGAGAAGTCTCCATTTTCGAGGTGTTTCAGTCGGATGTCATGCACTTCCTGACCTACAGTGAGCATGGCCTCAACGGCAATCACCTTCTCCCACTGTTCGTGGATATCGGGATCCCTTTCGCAACCCAAAAGACCAATAAATAGTAGAGCTATTAGAAAAGCTTTTTTCATCATTTAAAATTCAAAATTTAGGAAGACAGAAGGCGTGATTCCCAGTGTGGGCACATCTCTTTCTCCTGCAGTAAAGCTCAATTCATTGTCGGGATCCGGCACAGCAAAGTACCTTTTGCCCTTCACATTTATTCTGTCGTACACATTATATACTGTTGCGCCCGCTTTTGCCCTTCCCTTTCCTATCTCAAAATTGTAAGCAACCGAAACATCCAGTCGGTGGAACGAAGGCAGACGGGCACTGTTCACCTCTCCAAAAACTACAAAATTGGCAATGGCATCGTTCGGAGTTCCGAGATCGTAAGTACCGAGCAGAGGTGTGTACGGCCTCCCGGTAGCAATCGTGAAAACCCCGGAGAACTCCCACTTTCGCCAGTTGTAGAAGTTCACCCATTTCAGTTCGTGAAGTTGATCGATTGAAGAGGGGATAAAGTTTTCGTCAGCCAGCTCGTTAAACCTATTTTGGGCTTTGCTCAAGGTATAGGCAATCCAACCGGTGTATCTACCGGTTTTCTTTTGAATCAGGAGATCGAGCCCAAAAACTTCCCCTTCTCCGAAAACAAAATTTTGCCCGGCATTGATACCCGAGTCTACATAGGGCAGCTCTTGCTCAGTTCCGAAAATCGTTTTGTAGTAGAGTTCTGCATCGATTGCGAACTTGCCCAGGTCCCAAGTTGCTCCAGTGATAAAATGATTGGAGAGAGAAATTGGGATTGTGTTGTTGTTTGACAGACGCCACAAGTCTGGCGTGTTCAGGTAAATATCCTGTCGCAATATCCTTTTGACAACTTGATAGTGAACCCCAAATGCGGCTTTCAAACGCACCTTTTCATGAACCTCCTGATAAAAAGCTGCTCGCGGTTCAAAAAGTAAATCATCGGTTACGTCATAGTAAGTCAGCCGCACGCCAGGTCTGAAAGTCGTCTTTTCGGAAATCTCCCATTTGTCCTGCAGATAGATGGAAGCCTGCATTCCTTCGTCCTGAATTGTATCTGTATTTAACTCTGTTCCAAAGGTGTAATCGAGGTCGTTGTAGATCAAGTTTGCTCCAAAAGACAAATCGTGATTAGGTAGAGAATACTCATTGTTCCACTGCAGCGACACATCCCTAAAGTCGTTTTCGTGGCTGTAGAAGTTGGTGTCTACTTCCGTTCCGTTTTCGCGCAGGTAAATGTCTGTGGCTGTGAGATCATTTTTATAGCTGGAGAACCCAGCAATAAATTTTGAGTAATATTTTTCATTCCATTTTCGCGACCAGGAAGCTCCCACACCAGTATTTCCCCATTCGCTCTGGTCGTTAAATCGAATCGAGAAAGTTTCTGTGAGCTCTTCTTCGTAGGCCAGCTGCAACTGGTCCAGTCCACTGTACATAGAAAGAGTTACGTGATCTTTTTCGGTGGGCTTCCAACTCAGTTTTGCAGTGAGGTCGTAAAAAGAGAAGTCAGGAGAACCTTCGGAGTTGAAAACATCCACCGACTGTTGATCGGGCGGAGTAATATTTGAGTTGTAAAGATTATTGAAAAGGGATTTGTAGGTTTCACTTTGCAGCACATCGGTGTAGGCTCTCCTTCCCGCCACCATCACCGACAGCTTCTCTTTAACCACTGGCGATTCAACCATGAAATTCGTACTGATCAAATTGAGCCCCACCTTCACCGAAGGTTTTTTGATGTTGCCGTCTCTACCTTCGATTTCGAGCACGCCCGAGCTTCGCCCACCGTATTTCACATCGTAGGCTCCTTTGTAAACCCTGATGTTTTTGATACTCATCGGATTAAAGGCACTGTAAATTCCATAAAAGTGATCCTGGTGATAAATAGTGAAACCATCGTAGAGGATAAGATTCTCGTCAGACTGCCCACCTCTAATGTTCAAACCCCCAGAATTTTCTGCTGTGCTATTCACTCCGGGAAGCAACTGAACTGCCTTGTAAATGTCAGCCTCACCCAAATTTGGAACACGGCTAATTTTTGCCGGATTTATCGACTGCGTACTGATTTCGCGGTTTATCTCCATGGCTTTTATCTGCTCGCCATAAACCTCTGCACTTGGTAGCACGTCACTTTGAGATTCCATTTCGATGTGGACCGATTTCAAGTCGGTGTTGGGAGTGACCCTGAGCAGTGAGGGCTTGTAGCCGATGTAGGTAACTCTGAGCAAAGCCGTGTCGTTGGGCAGGTTGAAAATTGTGAAGTAGCCATCCTGATTGGCAAAGCCGAGCTTGTTGGTTCCTACAACTCTAATCGAAGCGTAGGGCAGCCGCTCTCCGCTCGACACATCTGTGACTTTCCCGGTAATGGTTACATCAAATCGGCTGGGTTTCTTTCCCCCTCCGGGAGGTTGGTCTGGGTTGTAGATTACGATAGTTGATCCGATCTGCTCGTAATTTAAATCGTAAGCACCGAGCAAGACTTTTAATACTTCGCTCAGTTTTTTATTCTCGAAGTTGCCGGAAGCTTCCAGTGTTTTGAGCAAGTTGATGTCGTAGGCAAAATCGATGGTGTACTTTTCCGATAATTGATCGAGGGCCTGGTGAAGACTTGTATTTTCAAACTCAACTGAAACAAGAATGGTGTCGCTCTGAGAATGCACTCTCAAAAAGCACAGGGCCAGAAAGGCGCTTAAAACAACAATCCGCAGTTGAGTTAGTATCATGGTATAATAAGTACATTTCCCTCAAATGTTGACTCCGAGTCGATCGCGGACAACCTGCAATGCTTTGCTCATCCGTTTTTCCACGGCCTTCACACTGATACCAATTCGCTCTGCTATCTCTTTGTACTTCAGCCCTTCGATCCTGTTCATCAAAAAAACTTCTCGACTGCCTTCGGTCATTTCAGAAATCACGAGGTTTACCTTTTCCTCGTACTCTTTCATCTCTGCAATGAATTCCGGTGACTGACTTTCGACTTTTCTCGAAGTGCTGTTTTCGAACTTGTATCTCAGCTGCTGACGCTTTAAGCTGTTAATGGCGAGGTTGTTCGCAATAGTATAAAGATAGGATTTAATCGTAGTTCGATCAATTTTCGCCCGATTCTCCCACAGTTTCACAAAAGTATCCTGAGCAATGTCTTCAGCCACACCTTCATCGTAGGTTTTGAAATAAAGGAAATTTCGAATTGCATCGTAGTATTCGTCAAACACTTCGCGGTAGTCGCTGGCAGTGAGTTTCGAGAACTCACCTTTGTTGCTATTTGAAAGACTCAAGATCAATTTTTCGCTATCCCTTTATCGGTGATTTACAATTTTATGTTACCCGTAAATTCGAATCAACTGAATTTCCAAAAATAATCGGATCGCTCAAACCATCAGTCTCGTTTTTGTCACAATCCGAAATTTTCTCAACAAATCTCTTCACGCCACTCTCCATATTTTTAATCCATTAAGCACATTTACGGACATCAGGTCGAGTTTTTTGAGACATTTGACATAACTCAAACCGACAGATCATGAAAAAACTACTACTCATTTTCAGCTTGCTCATTGGTGCTATTGGCATTCAGGCCCAAAGTTTTGTAGGTAGCTGGCATGGCAAAGCCGACCTGGGCGCAGCCACTCTGAGAATTTCATTTCACATCGATTCTACAGAAACCGGCTACTCAGCTAAGATGGACAGCCCCGACCAAAGTGCCTTTGGAATTCCTGCCGACACCGCTTTTGTCGACAACAATCAAATTACGATTGAAATTGACCAAATCGGGCTTGTTTTCAAAGGTGAACGCACTGCGGAGGATGAGATGATTATTGGGACAATCAACCAGATGGGAAGAAAATTCCCTGTAGAACTTTCACCAAAACCGGTTGAGAAAGAAGAGAAAATACGCCCACAGGAACCCAAACCTCCTTTTGATTATGAAGTTCGGGAAATAACTTTCGAAAATGCCAAAGCCCAAATAAACCTGGCCGGAACGCTGACAATTCCTCAAGGCAAGGGGCCTTTTCCCGCGGTGGTTTTGATTTCTGGTAGCGGTCCACAAGACAGAAACGAGGAGATTCTTGGCCATAAGCCGTTTCTAGTGATAGCAGACCATTTTGCTCAAAATGGCATTGCCGTACTTCGTTATGACGATCGCGGCATTGCCGAATCGGAAGGTGACTTTGAAGGCGCTACTTCCAGGGAATTTGCTGATGATGCCCTGGCTGCAGTAGAATTTCTCAAGAAGACAAAAAAGATAGACCCGAAAGCTATTGGTTTGGCCGGCCACAGCGAAGGCGGGCTGGTGGCGGCCATAGCTGCAGCAAAGAGTGAAAAAGTGAATTTCGTGATCTCTTTGGCCGGAACCGGAGTGAGTGGTGGTCAGGTGCTCAGAACCCAAATCACAGCTATTGCCCTGGCAGAAGGCACTCCCGAGTCTGCTGTGGAAGCATCGCTCCAGGAGCAGGAGCAAATCATTAGTGCAATTGAAAAAGCCGAAGATTACGAGGATGCCAGAGAACGTGTCCGAACTGCTCTGGACAGTATCATCGCGCAGAGCGATCAGGAAATCCCGGATGTAGAAAGTCTGAAGAACCAGACCTTATCACAGTACGGAACGCCATGGATGCACTATTTCATCAACTACGATCCAGCTCAAAGTTGGCGTCAAATCGAAGACATTCCCGTGTTGGCAATCAATGGCACCAACGACTTGCAGGTAGAAGCTGAGACAAACCTAAACGCCATTGAAGACGCCCTTGAAGAAGCCGGCAATGAAGATATCACAACAATGAAAATCCACGGACTCAACCATCTTTTCCAAAGATCTGCCACTGGCAGAGTCAGTGAGTATGGTAAGATCGAAGAAACAATCAACGAATCCGTTTTAGAACTGATGACCAACTGGATTCACGAGCGATTCTAAAATTCAACCGCGATTCCCCATTTTTGAATCGATCAACTTTTCCTTAGCGCATGATAAAAAGCAAATACTTCTGGATTCTTCAAGCCATCGGGTGGGTCTTGTTTGCTGTTTTTGTCTTTTTCTTAAACCTTCAGTCTCTCGGCAACAACTGGGCGACCTACGTGGTGAGCATATCGGTGTTTGCCGGAGGTTTCGGCTGGACCACGCTCTACAGATATTTCATCCACAGAAAAGGTTGGCGAGAACTTCCCATGATAAAAGTTATTTTTCCGATGCTTGTGGCCAGCCTTATTGTTGCCACCATTTGGACTGCGACTTTTCTCGGGGCTTACTACATCACTTCTTTTTTAGGTGCCGAAATCAATTTCACCTGGAGCCTGGCTATTTCAAATCTGGTGAGCTCAACTTTGGTTATCGTTTTGTGGTCGGTCATCTATTTTAGTGTCAATTTATTCAATCAGTCGCAGCGCATGCGAGTTGAAAAATACAAGCTGGAAACCGCCTACAAAGACGCTCAACTGAGAGTCCTCAAATCTCAGATCAATCCGCATTTTATGTTCAATGCGTTGAACAACATTAGAGCGCTCATGCTCGAGGACGTTCATAAATCGCGCGAGATGCTCACCAGATTGTCAGAACTTTTGCGCTATTCGCTGGCCTATGGCAAAACCAAAACTGTAACCATTGGCGATGAGCTTGAAATCACCCGAAATTTCATCGCACTCAACAGCATTCAGTTCGATCAAAGACTAAAGCACACTTTCGATGTCGATCCACAGTGCATCAACTACAAGATTCCGCCTATGCTCATTCAAATGCTGGTTGAAAACAGCATTAAACACGGCATCTCACAAATTCCTGAAGGTGGGGAAATTGCAGTAAAAGTTTACACCGAACAAGATCATCTCACGATCGAAGTGTCCAACACGGGAACCCTGAAAAGAAGAAAGCTGGCAGATGGCCAAAATCAAAATATCGGACTCAAAAATATACGCGAACGCCTCACTTTGCTTTATGGAAAGAATGCTAATTTCACTTTGTACGAGAGCAATGGCGAAGTGATTGCCAATATTAAAATTCCTAAAAACCAACTCGACTTATGAAAAGCATTATCATAGAAGACTCTCGACTTGCGAGAAGCGAGCTCAAAAATCTACTCAGTGAAATTCCCGAAGTAGAGGTTGTAGCAGAAGCCGCCAACGCTGAGGAAGGCATCGAGAAAATAGCTGAATTCGAACCTGAACTTATATTTCTCGACATCAACATGCCCGGAAAAAATGGCTTTGAGATGCTCGAAGAGCTGGATGAACTACCAAAGGTAATCTTCACCACAGCCTACGATGAATACGCCATCAAAAGCTTTGAATACAACGCTCTGGATTACCTTCTCAAGCCTATCAATCCCGAAAGACTAAAAAAGGCAATTAAGAAATGCGTAGAAAATGAGCCACCGTCACAAAAGAAAGATAGTGGTGAGGAACTTGGCGAAGACAGTCGAATCTTTATAAAAGACGGAGAGAAATGCTGGATAGTGCGCGTGGGCGATGTTCGGATGTTTGAGGTTTGCGGCAACTACTCCAGAGTACATTTCGAAAAGAACAAGCCGATGATACTAAAATCGCTCAACCAACTTGAAGAAAAACTGAGCACAAAAAC
This sequence comes from Halocola ammonii, assembly GCF_049334165.1. Lineage (NCBI taxonomy): Bacteria > Pseudomonadati > Bacteroidota > Flavobacteriia > Flavobacteriales > Halocolacceae > Halocola > Halocola ammonii. The sequence goes on along the minus strand of NZ_JBEGHD010000002.1, from coordinate 20,470 downwards.
TTTTTTTAGAGCCAACAGACAGGAAATTATCAATCTGAATTACATAAAAAATGTAGAACCGTGGTTTAACGGAAGGCTAAAATTAGAACTCACAGAAGGAGAAGAAGTAGAGGTCTCCAGGAGGCAGGCAATCCGGCTCCGGGAGCTGCTCAGCTTGTAAACCGAGCTCATTCAGATTTTTTATTTATCACGAAATCATCACAAAATTTTAGGGTAACAACAGAAGTCGCTGTATAGAGGCCACGTACTATTCTACTTAACAAGTACATTAAACTAAAATTCGTGGTGAAAACGAAGAATTGAATAACAAAATCGTAGTTGCCACCCTAAAGCAATGATCTCCATTGGTGGTCGTTGCTTTTGTTTTTAGCCAGGTTTCCAAAACATTTCAGCATTTGAATAATTCTTACTTTTGACACCCTGATTTTAAAAACTGCGTATAAACCGAGGAAAACACATTCATCATGGCAGAAAAGTGCTTAGTTATTGGAGCAGCCGGTCAAATCGGCATTGAGTTGGTACTTAAATTGAGAAAAAAGTACGGCAACGAAAACGTGGTAGCAGCTGATATTCGCGAGCCCAAAAGTGACAGCACGCTTCTCGATGGTCCTTTTGAAGTGCTGGATGTGATGAATAAAGATGACTTCCGCAAAATCTGCGAGAAGCACAAAATCGAAACCGTCTACCAACTGGCGGCACTTCTTTCAGCCACAGCTGAGAAAAAACCACAGCTCGGTTGGGAGCTCAACATGCAAGGGCTTTTCAACGTCCTCGACCTCGCAAAAGATAAAGTGATCAAAAAGATTTTCTGGCCGAGCTCGATCGCAGTTTTTGGACCTTCTACCAGCAAAGACAACACTCCTCAACACGCCATTTGCGAACCTTCTACGGTTTATGGAATCTCCAAACTTGCCGGAGAGCGTTGGTGCGAATACTACTTCAACAAATACGGAGTTGACGTGCGAAGTTTGCGCTACCCGGGACTTATCGGTCATCGCTCAGAACCAGGCGGAGGAACCACCGACTACGCAGTCGAGATTTTCTACAAAGCTGTGGAGGAAGGAAAGTACGAGTGCTTCCTGGCCGAAGACATGAAATTGCCAATGATGTACATGGAGGATGCGATCAAAGCCACCATCGACATCACAGAGGCCCCGTCTGAATCGGTGAAAATTAGAGGTTCTTACAACTTGTCTTCAATGAGCTTCTCTCCTGCTGAACTCACTGCAGAGATCAAAAAACACCTTCCGGAATTTGAAATCAGCTACGCTCCCGATTTTAGAAATGATCTTGCCGCAAGCTGGCCAAACAGCATCAACGATGCTCGAGCCAGAGAAGACTGGAAGTGGAGCCACAGATACGATGTGCCGGAACTTGTTCACGAAATGATTTCGGCCATTCGGCTAAAAAATTCTCAAACCGAAACACTGTAAGGCTCTTTTACGTAAGTGGGTGAATAGAACAAATAGCTCGCTTATGACACTTTCTACTCAAACCCCGATTTTCTTTCTTCGCCTCATCGCCTCATTTCTATTTGTGGCAATGGCTACTGAGATATCAGCAAAAGAGCTCAACCTTGTAGACGACCAGGGTCGCAGACAAGGCTATTGGATCATCAAGGGCTACATGGTAGACTCTGATGAGTACTCCCCCAACAGCACCATAGAGGAAGGTAATTACAAGAACAACCTGAAAGACGGACTGTGGACGAGATACTACCCCAATGGTGTAGTGAAAAGTGAGATCAATTACGAAAACAACAAACCTCGTGGTGAATATTCAATCTATTACCGTAATGGTCAGATTGAAGAACACGGCTACTGGCAACGAAATAAAAACGTAGGTGAGTTTGAGCGCTTTTATAAAAATGGAAACCCTCAACAAAAGTTTTTCTTTTCTGACAACGGGCTTCGCTATGGCGAACAGCGCTACTACCACGAAAATGGTAATCTTTGGTTGGAAGTGAATGTTGTGAACGGTAAAGAAGAAGGCGAAATGAAGCGCTACTTTGCCAATGGAAAGTTGAAAGAAAGAAAGGTATTTCACAACGGTGAGGTTGATCCAGCCAGCGTGAGAACCTATGGAGGCAACGCTCCAAAACAGCCGAAAATCACTGAACCTGTTGAAGAACCTGTTGCCGAAGAAGCTGTGCCGCTTCCTGAAGACGCGAAAACAAACAAGGCGAAATCATTTAGAGCAAACGGCTACAACACAATTTACAACAGCAACGACCAAATCTCTCAGGTTGGCCAGTACAAAGATGGGCAGCTCTGGAACGGGAAATGGTACCAATACAACCAGGATGGAATTCTGATTCGTATTGAAGTTTATAAAGATGGAAAATACGTAGGTAACGGTCTGATAGAAAAATAAATATCATCTCAATTAGAATGACCGCCAAAGCCACCGAAAGCAAAACTTTCGGTGGCTTTTCGTTTTTTACACCTCTGGCAAAAACAACTACCGCTGTTCTACTCACTAAGCATTTTCTTTTTTTCTTTGTAGCATGGAAAACCAGCTCTACATCTACAACACCCTGTCCCGAAAAAAAGAATTGTTTGAGCCGCTCAACCCACCATTCGTGGGTCTTTATGTTTGCGGGCCAACCGTTTACAGCGATGTCCATCTGGGGAATGTGAGGTCGTTTATGACTTTTGACGTTGTATTCCGCTACTTGAAATTTTTGGGCTACAAGGTGCGCTACGTCCGCAATATCACTGATGTGGGCCACCTTCAAAACGATGCAGATGCGGGCGAAGATAAAATCGCTAAAAAAGCACGTCTCGAAAATCTGGAGCCAATGGAAATTGTGCAGAAGTACACCAATGGCTTCCACGATGTGATGAAGGTTTTCAATATTCAATCTCCGAGCATCGAGCCGACTGCAACCGGTCATATCATTGAGCAGATTGAGATGGTGAAGTCCATCCTCAAAAACGGCTATGCGTATGAGGCCAACGGCTCCGTTTACTTCGATGTACCAAAGTTTAATGAGGAACACGGCTACGGAACCCTTTCCGGAAGAAAGATTGAAGACCTGATTTCTAACACCAGAGAGCTGGATGGTCAGGATGAGAAGCGCAATCCACTTGACTTTGCCATTTGGAAAAAAGCTGAGCCGGAGCACATCATGCGATGGCCATCTCCCTGGGGCGAAGGCTTTCCCGGCTGGCACCTCGAATGCTCTGTGATGAGTACAAAATATCTGGGAACCAATTTCGACATTCACGGTGGCGGAATGGACCTAAAGTTTCCTCACCACGACTGCGAAATCGCTCAAAACATAGGCGCCACTGGCGAGTCTCCTGTGCGCTACTGGATGCACGGAAACATGCTTACCGTTCACGGTAAAAAGATGTCTAAGTCAGAAGGAAACGGCTTCACTCCAGAGCAACTACTCACAGGCGACCACAAACTTCTGGAGCAGGGCTACAGCCCGATGACTGTTAGGTTTTTCATGCTTCAGGGCCACTACGGCAGCACGCTGGATTTCTCGAACGAAGCACTGCAGGCGGCTGAACGCGGCTACAAGCGATTGATGAACACGCTCGACACACTGGAGAATCTGAAAGCTACAGACAAAGGCGAGTTTGAAGCCGAACCACTTCGCCAAAAAGCTTTCGAAGCAATGAACGATGACTTCAACACTCCGGTGCTGATTTCCGTGCTTTTTGAAGGTGTGAAAGCGATTAATTCTATTTGGGATGGAAAGCTCGCCATCGATGAGAAAAACCTCGACCTGCTGAAGAAAACCATGCACGAGTTTAGCTACGACATCCTCGGGTTCAGAAGTACCTCGAGCGATGGCGAAGGCCAAAAGATGAAAGGCATAGCCGATGGGATTATGCAACTGCTGATGGACATCCGCCAACAGGCGAGAAAAAACAAAGATTTTGAAACAGCCGACCAGATCAGAGACGAATTGGAGAAGCTCAACGTTGAGATCAAAGACGATAGAGAAGGCACAACCTGGAGTTATGAATAAAATTATTTTCTACACACTTTCACTGACCGTAGTGCTCGGTAGTTTTACAGCTTGTCAAAACGACCAAAGCACTGAAAGTAAGAGCAAAAAACAGGAGAAGAAAGAAGAACTCCCACCGGTGGAAACACCTGATTTCTCTTCCGACTCGGCCTACCAGTACATTGAAAAACAAGTAGCCTTTGGACCCCGGGTTCCCAACACTGAAGAGCATGCGGCTTGTGCAAAATGGCTCGAAGAAAAAATGACTGCTTTCGGTGCCGATGTAATCGTTCAGGAAGCTCAGGTCACGGCTTTCGACAACACTCGACTTCAGGCTAAAAACATTATTGCGCAATTCGACAAAGACAATCCAAATCGGATTTTGCTATTCGCACACTGGGACACGCGCCCTTTCGCAGACAAAGACGAAGAGCGAATGTCTGAGCCCATCCTCGGAGCCAACGATGGCGGAAGTGGCGTTGGCGTTTTGATGGAAGTCGGACGACAGCTTCAGCAAAAACCTACCGATTACGGTGTCGACATCATCTTTTTTGATGCTGAAGACTACGGCCCTCCAAACGGATCGCAAGTAGACGGGAAAGCAGAACACTGGTGCCTCGGAGCCCAACACTGGGGTAAAAATCCGCACGTTCAAAACTACAGCGCACAGTACGGCATCTTGCTCGACATGGTAGGTGGAAAAGACGCAGTCTTCCCGAAAGAAGGAACATCACTTTACTACGCACCTGGCCTGGTTCGCGACATCTGGCGCACTGCCGGCAGAATCGGATACGGAAGTTATTTCACCAACGACCGAACCGGCCCCACTACAGACGATCACCTTTTCGTAAACGAATATGCCAACATCCCTTCGGCCTGCATCGTGGAGTTCCATACCGATAAAAGTACTTACGGAGATTTCCACCACACCCACGAAGACAACATGGACGTGATTGGAAAAAACACCTTGAAAGCAGTTGGACAGACAGTTTTGGAGATGATCTACCAAACTCGAACCAGGCGATAACAACTGTCTTTCAAACACCTAACAGATCAAAAACACTTGTTAACGCCTTCTTGAGGATATGTTCGCTTTGGGATTTAAGGAAGATCGGTAGAAACCACTTATTTTTACTGAACGATCAACCAAATATTCTCTTACTATGCCTTTGAATATTCCGCTCCTCAAGGAGATTTGTGAAGTCGCTGGTGCACCGGGATACGAAGACCGGATTCGCGAAGTTGTTTTGCGCGAGCTCAAAGATTTACCTTACGAAGTTTCAGTCGATAACATCGGAAACATCACCGCTTTGAAAAAAGGGCGGGAATCCAAAAAAGCAATGGTGGCCGCCCATATGGATGAGATCGGCTTCATTGTGAATCACATTGACGACAACGGGTTTGTGAGATTTCACACGCTTGGTGGATTCGACCCAAAAACTCTCACCGCTCAGCGCGTAGTAGTTCACGGCAAGAAAGACCTGATGGGTGTGATGGGATCCAAGCCGATTCACATCATGTCGCCCGATGAGCGAAACAAGGCACCAAAAATCAAGGACTACTTCATCGATTTAGGCATGCCCAAAAAGGAAGTCGAAAAGATAGTGGAGGTAGGAAATCCGGTTACGCGCTACAGCGAACTTTTTGAAATGGGCGATTGCGTAAACTGCAAGTCGATCGACAACAGAGTGTCAGTTTTCATCTTGCTCGAAACACTGCGCAACTTGTCTGAAACTCCTTACGATATTTACGGAGTTTTCACGGTTCAGGAAGAGGTTGGGCTTCGCGGAGCAAAAGTCTCGAGCCTCGGCATTCAGCCAGACTTTGGATTTGGACTCGATACCACCATCGCTTTTGACACACCGGGATCGAGCGGCCACGAGCGGGTGACGACCCTCGGTGAGGGAACGGGTATAAAAATCATGGACGCCAGCACCATTTGCGACCCGCGAATGGTTAGCTTCATGAAAAAGACAGCCGACAAACACAAGATAAAATGGCAGCCGGAAATACTACCGGCTGGTGGAACAGATACAGCAGGACTTCAGCAAATGACAGCTGGAGGCAGCATTGCCGGGGCCGTTTCAATCCCAACTCGCCACATTCACTCTGTGATAGAGATGGCCAACAAAAAGGATATTGAAGCCAGCATCAAGCTGCTAACCAAGTGTCTCGAAGAACTGGACAAGCATGAATGGAAGCGTTAGCCAAATGGCATGAGCAGTTTCCCGTTGTTGATGATTTTACTTTAAACCCTAATGCGGACTTACTATTTTTTGACCTAATAAAAATTTTGTGAGAAGAAGATTCGCTAACCAAATCTCTGTTTTCTTAGCATCTGCAGTGTTGCTGATGCTAACTGGGGTTTTTGCGGATTTACATAGCCAGTCTTCTTCCGGTTTTAGCAACCCCGCTGAACTCCTGCAACAGGGCAAAACAGCCTACGAGAAAAAGAACTACGAGCAGTCCGAAGCTCTGGCAGATTCTGCCCTCAACATGGCTAGAGATCAAAACCTGAAGTCAGAACTCGTCCATTCACTGCTGCTAAGCGCAAGAATCTACAGCGAAACGGGACGGCCGGTCCGGGCCATTCACCGGCTCAACGAACTGCTAGCAGTAGAGATTGACGACAAGGCAGTGATGGCCGAAGCTGAACTCGCCCTGGGAGATATCTACCTGGAGCAAAAAAGCCCTGACCTCGCAGAAAAACACTACCTCACTGCCTACAAACATTTTAAAGACGAAGAAAATCCTTCAGGAAAAGCCAAGGTCCTCAGCAAGGTCGGAAAGATTAAATCCAAAGACAGCGACTACGACAAGGCTATCAAAAATCTCGAGAGGGCACTTGCGATTTACCGCCAGCAAAATGATGAACTCAAGATTGGCTACACGCAAGAAGAAATTGCTCTTCTCAAATTCAGATTGGGTGACTACAGAGATGCCGAAGACCATTTTCTGGCAGCCATAGAAATTTATCGCAAATACGATTTTCGCAGCTCAGAAAACTTCCTGCTCGACTACCTCATCGAGATCTACGCAGAGCAGGGCAAATACGGCCGCGCCATTCAGTTTACACAACGCGGCCTTGAGATCAACCTCCTGATGGGCGACAGCCTGCAGGTAAAAAACAAGTACGAAAAGCTTTCTCTCCTCTTCGAAAAAGGTGGCGACTACCGCGAGTCGATAAAAATGCAGGAGAAGGCCATCACCTACGCTGGAGAATCGGATTTCCGCGACCGTAGCCGATTGACCTTACGACTGGCAGAGCTTTGCTCTTTGGCCAACAGAGACACTGACGCACTCCTTCACTACCACGATGCCATGAGGCTCGCCAGAAAGTCACAGGATTACACTTTCATCCAGAAAGCTGCTAAAGCGATTAGCGACTTCTACTTTGCTCGTGACGATTACCAAACGGCCTACAAGTTTCTGAGTATCAGCGACAGTTTGCAAACAGTGAGATCTGAAGAACTTGTGGCGCAAATGCAGGCCAAAATCCAGCAAAAAAATCAGGAGCAAATCGAGTTCAAAAAAGAAGCCGCTGTGGAGATGGATGAACTCGAAGACCGCAATACCGCTCTCTACCAAAACCTCATGATCGGCAGCATCATCGTGCTTGTTTTGGTGCTCTTCTTCCTCTATCGCGAATTTATCCAAAAGAGAAAATTGAGCAAGGTGCTCGAGTGGAAGGTCTACAAGAGAACTCGTGAATTGCGAAAAGCCAACAAGGAACTCAACACCTACATTTACAAATCTTCGCACGATTTGAGAACTCCGCTTACAAGCATCAAGAGTTTGTTGAGACTGCTAAAAACGGAAGAACACAACGCCACCACAGCAAAATACCTCGGGCTGATTGATGCCTGCAGTGAGCAGATGGACGACATTTTGGTAAACCTTTCCCGCGCTGTCGATTACAAAAACATCGATGTGAAGGTTGAAAAAGTCGACTTCAAAAAGCTGCAATACGACCTGGAGTCAAAAGAAATCACTGAGCTTGACGGGGTGAAACTGATTTGGAACATCCGTGAAAACACGCCATTCTTCAGCGATCCTAAATTGCTGAAAGTGATCCTGAGAAAGACCATCACCAATGCCATCGACTATCGAAACGGCACTGAGAACGATTTCTGCAAGGTGACCATCACTACCGACCAAAACGGAGCTGTGCTGGCCATTGAAGACAACGGTGTGGGCATTTCAGAGAAAGTAAAAGAAAACGTCTTCGACATGTTTGTGAAAGGTACACACAAGTCGAAAGGTGCCGGGCTCGGACTTTACCTCGTGAAAATCGCAACGGACAAAATCCGCGGATCGATCACTCTCGAAAGCAACGAGAAAAAAGGATCGAAACTCATTTTCCAGCTACCCAACCTCAACGCTTAAAAAGCGCTCGAGAATTGCTTTAGGAAACGCACATCGTTTTCGAAGAAATGTCTCAGGTCATCGACCTGGAATCGCTGCATCGCAATTCGCTCGATTCCCATTCCGAAGGCAAAGCCAGAATACTCTTTTGAGTCGATTCCGCTCAGCTCCAAAACATTTGGATCCACCATTCCGCAGCCCATGATTTCGAGCCAGCCGGTTCCTTTGGTGATTCTGTAATCAATCTCGTTTTCCAACCCCCAGTAAACGTCCATTTCGGCACTTGGCTCGGTGAACGGAAAGTAAGAAGGACGAAGACGAATTTCCGTTTTGTCACCAAAAAATTCCTTTGCGAAATACAAGAGCGTTTGTTTCATGTCGGCAAACGACACATCCTTGTCGATGTAAAGCCCCTCAATCTGGTGGAAAATGCAGTGTGCTCTTGCAGAAATGGCCTCGTTTCTAAAAACACGGCCTGGCATTACGATTCGCAATGGCGGCTTGGTTTTTTCCATCATTCTGGCCTGTACGGAAGAAGTGTGTGTGCGCAAAAGCATGTCGGGATCCCGGTCTACGAAGAACGTATCCTGCATGTCGCGAGCCGGATGCTCCGGTGGGAAATTCAATCCGCTGAACACGTGCCAGTCATCTTCAATCTCGGGTCCTTCGGCAACGGTAAATCCGATGCGCGAAAAGATGTCCAGAATTTCGCGTCTGACTAGCGAAATCGGGTGTCGGCTGCCGAGCTCTTCCATTCCCGCAGGTCTGGTCAAATCATCCACTTTCACACCGCTGCCGGATGCCGAAGCAAAAGCAGCTTTGCGCTCCTCAACTTTGTTTTGGATTTGACTTTTCAAGGAGTTCAGCTTCTGCCCTACTTCGCGTTTCTGCTCGTTGGGCACAGACTTAAACTCAGCGTAGAGGTCTTTCACAATTCCTTTTCTGCCGAGGAATTTTATTCGAAAAGCCTCAACTTCTTCGGCCGTGGAGCCATCAAAGCTTTCGATTTCTTTTTCCAGTTGCGCGATTTTTTCCTGCATCTCTTATTCGATTCTTTCCATGGTCATGATCACATCTTCTACCGGCCGCGAACCTCTGGTTTTCACTGCCGCTATCGAATCAATCACATTTACGCCCTCTACCACCTGTCCAAAAACAGTGTAGCTCATGTCGAGGTGAGGCGTTCCTCCTATGGTTTTGTAAATTTCTCTCTGTTCTTCAGTGTAGCTAAATCCAGGGTGCGATTCTGCGATGTGCTCTTCCATCTTGTCGAGCCCTTCATCGTTAAACACTTTTCCCTGGACGATGTAGAACTGACTTCCAGACGAGCGCTTTTCAGGATTCACTCCATCGCCTTTTCTGGCAGCCGCCAAAGCTCCTTTTTTGTGAATCAGCGTAGTGTCAAATTCCGCTTGGAGGGTGTAGTCCGGACCGCCATTTCCCAGTCTCATCCCTGCAGGGGCACCTTTAGAGTCGGGATCACCCCCCTGAATCATAAATCCGTTGATCACACGGTGAAAAAGTGTGCTGTCGTAATAGCCCGACCCAGTCAGCTTCAAAAAGTTTTCTTTGTGAATGGGCGTTTTGTCGTAGAGCTCCACGATCATGTCACCGTATTCGGTGTGAATCAAAACCCGCTCACCTTTAGATTCTTCGGGTTCCTTTTCTTCAACTTCCTGAGCAACGTTTTCGTCCGACTTCGTGTCCTTTTGAAGCAGGGAGCAGCCAACAAACAGCAAAATGCAAGTTACTGGCAATAAGAAATAGCGTTTTCCGGTAAACATTTTTTTATTTAATTTGGCTGATCATTCTGCGCAGCGGACGAAATTAAGAAATTCAGACTATGGATACGAAAAAATTGAAGGTGTGGGCGTTGATCTTACCAGTGGTAATGATCAGTTTTTTGATGACTTCTTGCGACAAGGAAGAAGACACCATTGCAACAATTACAGTGGTTGACGCAGAAAGCAATGCAGTTGCAGGAGCTACAGTAAGGCTCTATGCAGAAGGATCTGGCGAAGAGCCGGTGATCAATCCATTGAGATTTGACACAACAGGAACCACCAACGCAGCCGGTAAAGTTTCATTCAATTTTTCAGAATTCTACAAGCAAGGCCAGGCCGGATTTGCCGTTCTCGACATTGAGGCCTACAAAGGCGAACTCGAAGGTTCTAGTCTGATTAAGATCGAAGAAGAAGAAACTTCTGAAGAAACAGTAGTGATCGAGTAAGCTTTTGCTAAGCTTCTTCTCCTGAAAAATATTCTATAACAGCTTCTTTAATCAGTCTTTCCTGCTGGCTTCCGTCCAGTGCAGGCAGCTTTTGATTTCTCGTAAAGTGAGGCCAACCATCCTCGTCTCGCCCCTCGTATTCAAAGTATCCGTATGGCTCCAGCAGAGTGCAAATGGCGATGTGCATCAAATCGATCTTCTCGTCTTTCTTGAATTTCTTGTAGCCGAGCCCCAACTCCTGCACGCCAATTAAAAACAAAAGCGCCTGCAAGTCGAGCTCCTCTCCGTACTGATCAGAAACCTCCTTCACCGTTTCCTGCCACTTTCTCTCGAATACGTAATCCATTTTCTCTTCTCTTTTTTTTTCTGAAAAGCAATACAAAATTACACTGCCTCAAATCGAGATCAAAGCTATGATTTAATCCTTTGGGCTAAGAGGGGAATTGTGGTGGGGAGAGGGAGAGGAAATGGTGGTAGACTTCTATCTGTTTGGCATACAGCTAAGGAGTTTTTAACATTGAGAAATTAAGGTCTGATTTAGTAGTGCTTAATGAACCTTGACTGCTTAACGAACCTTAATGGTTTAACTCTTGAAATCACTGGTGTCTCTCTCACATTGACCACAAGTCCTCCTTCGCCCTACGGGCACTTTCTCCAAAGGAGGACAGCGATCGATTGACCTACTAAGCGTTGCTAGCTACTAATTTACCTTAATCCCCCCAATTACCTTTTTCACTACAAAAGGATTACTAAAGTGATCCTCAGGTGGGGTGATTCAAAGCAAAAAACCTACGCTGTGATCTTGCTGATCACATCTGGTTTTTCATTTCGTGAAAAAGCTCAAGCGGAGCTTGGCTTTAAACAGGATTACTGCGTGATCCTTTTGGGGGGTGATTCAAAGCAAAACCCGCAGAAGTGTTCCTTCGTCTCACTTCTGGTTTTTCATTTCAGGAAAAAGCTCAAGCAGAGCTTGGCTTTTTCCTGAAATGAAAAACCCGACCCGCAGTTTCACTGCGAGTCGGGTTTTTTGCTTTGTCGGGATGAGAGGATTCGAACCTCCGATCTCGCGCCCCCCAGACGCGCACTTTAACCGGACTAAGCTACATCCCGAGCTTTTGCGGTTGCAAATTTAAACATCTGTTAGAATCTGAAAACTGATTTCTGCCTTTTCACGCGGCTGTGGACTTCAGCCCAAATTCTGTAACTATCCTCATAAATTCTGTAACACGTCAGCACCACCTCTCACCTACCTTTGCTGTTCTAAACTGAGATAAAAATGGCTCACGAAACCGACAAAAAATATTACTGCCCAATGCTCTGCGAGGGCGATAAAAAATACGACAAGCCAGGGGACTGTCCCGTCTGCGGTATGGACCTGGTGCAGGAGGAAGTGGCTTCCCAGTCACCTGCTCAAGGTAGCTGTTGCAGCTCCCACAGCACAAACCGCAAAAAACCACATCCGGCAAAAAATCAAAACAACACTGGCGACTACTACTGCCCGATGCTCTGTGAAGGCGACAAGCGCTACGACAAGCCCGGTGATTGCCCCGTCTGCGGTATGGATCTGGTAAAGGAGGAGACTGTCGGCCACTCGTCAGGCAGCTGTTGTGGTGGCGATAGTCACGAGTCGAAAACAAAATACACCTGCCCCATGCACCCTGAAGTGGTGCAAGACGAACCGGGAAGCTGTCCCAAGTGTGGCATGGACCTGGAACCCATGCAGCCCAGTCCGGATGAGGAAAAGCAAGAAGACAAGTCCTACCGGAAAATCCTCAAGAAATTTTGGGTAGCCGTTGCATTCACCGTTCCTGTTTTTGTGATTGCCATGGGCGATATGGTCGGCATTCCATTTTCGAAACTGGCCAGCGAAACGGTTTGGGGCTGGGTGCAGTTTGCACTTTCCACTCCTGTGATTTTTTACGCTTGCCGCAGCTTCTTTGTGAGAGGCTACAAGTCCATCATTAACCGCTCGCCAAACATGTGGACACTGATTTCTCTCGGTGCCGGAGCGGCCTATCTTTTCAGCATCATCGGACTTGTTCTGCCCGACATTTTCCCACCACAATTCAAAACCGACAGTGGTCATGTTCACCTCTACTTTGAAGCATCGGTAGTGATCCTCACGCTAATTATGCTCGGCCAGGTGCTGGAGCACAAAGCCCGCAGCCGAACCAATGACGCCATAAAAGAATTGCTCAACCTCGTGCCGCAAACTGCGGTTGTGATTAGAGACGGCAAGGAACTGAAAGTTTCCATCGATGACGTGAAAGCCGGAGACACACTCAAAATCAAGCCGGGCGAAAAAATTCCGGTGGATGGTAAAATCACTTCCGGGAAAAGCTCCATTGACGAGTCTATGATCACCGGAGAGCCGGCAGCTGTGAAGAAAGCGCAGGGAGACAAGGTGATTGCCGGAACCATCAACCAATCGGGTTCTTTTGAAATGACTGCGGAAAAAGTTGGCGGTGAAACGCTGCTCTCCCAAATCATCGACATGGTAAACAAAGCCAGTCGCACCAAAGCTCCTATTCAAAACCTGGCCGACAAAGTCGCGCGCTACTTCGTGCCAATAGTAGTCTCCATAGCCATCATTTCTTTTGCGGTGTGGGCCATCTGGGGTCCGGATCCCAAACTCGTTTACGCCTTCAGCAGTGCCATCACCGTATTGATTATTGCCTGTCCGTGTGCTCTTGGACTGGCAACACCGATGGCCATCATGGTAGGAACTGGTCGAGGAGCAAAGCAGGGCGTACTGGTAAAGGACGCCCGTGCCATCGAAGAGATGGAAAAGGTAGATACGCTGGTGATCGACAAAACCGGAACCATCACAGAAGGTAAACCCACCTTTCAACACCTCGAAGTTGCCAACGCTGATATCGACAAAAAGGAGTTGCTGACGCTGGTGGCTTCACTCGAAGCTGACAGCGAGCATCCGCTGGCCTCGGCAATTTTACAAGAAGCGAAAGATCAGAACATCGAACTGCTAGATGTTTCCGACTTCGACTCCATCACCGGAAAAGGCGTGCAGGGAAAAATCGGTGAAAAGCACGTAGCCATCGGAAATGAGAAGCTTTTGAAAGACCTGGGCAGTGAAACTAACATTCCTGAAGAGGCCAAACAAAGACAGCGCGAAGGAGAGACGGTGATGTTTGTTTTGGTGGAGAAAAAGTATGCGGGTTTTGTCAGCGTAGCCGATGCCATCAAGAAAAGTTCTGCAGACGCCATTTCAAAACTTCAGAGTCAGGGGCTCAAGGTGATTATGCTCACTGGCGACAACAAGCAAACTGCCGAAGCTGTAGCCAAAAAGCTCCATCTCGATGGGTTTGAAGCCGACTTGCTCCCACAACAAAAACACGACAAGGTGGAGCAATTGCAAAAAGAGGGACGTAAAGTCGCCATGGCCGGAGACGGCATCAACGATGCACCTGCACTGGCAAAAGCCGATGTCGGCATCGCCATGGGAACCGGAACAGACGTAGCCATTGAAAGTGCAGGAATCACGCTTGTGAAAGGAGAGCTGGACGGAATAGTGAGAGCGCGAAAACTCAGCAGCGATGTGATGCGTAACATCAAGCAAAACCTGTTTTTCGCCTTTGTTTACAACGCCCTTGGCGTACCCATTGCAGCTGGCCTCCTGTTTCCATTCTTCGGAATTTTACTCAGCCCCATGCTCGCAGCCCTGGCCATGAGCTTGAGCTCGGTAACTGTAATTGGAAATAGTTTGAGGTTGAAGAGGGGGTGAAGGATTCGTAAGCCAGGTTTCAACCAACTATTGGTTGGTCCCAGAAGAGTTTCTTCGAAAGGAATGAAGTCAATTAGAATGCCCTCATAAGAATATCGATACATGACTTTTTCCGATGAGGCAGGATAGATTTTCTTACTGGCTAGTCTCTCCCGCAGTTTATCCATTTGTGAGTACGTGCTTATCTGTACTGAAATATCAATGTCTTTGGTGGGTCGTGGCTGTTCGGCACCTTCGTCTGTGACATACAACACCACTACAGCGCCACCAACATAAATGACCTGGTCATTTAATTCTCCAAGAGCTAGTGCGACTTTTTCAATGACCTTTAAATTTATGGTTTGATTTTTAAGCATCATCAATCCTTTCTTTTAGCATCTCAAATGCAATGTTCTGCTCTCTTACTTTCCCAATTCTGATCGCATCTGCAAGAGCCATCAGTTCATAATATTTAGCATCATTCAAACATGCTTCTGGAGTATTTGGATGCAACGGCTCGACTGACTGTCCTCTACTATTTCCTTTTCCATAGGGCCAAACGAATTTTTCTTCAGTCATAAACTCGGCATTCAGGGGTGGTGCAGAGATTGCTGTATTTACACCTCTTGTGATCGAGCCTGGTTGTTGTGGATATACATAGCGAAGACCCGATTTCAGGAAGTCTAGCAGAGCAAGTTTCTTCAACGTTCTTTTATCGCTACTTATTAAACCACCAATTACTGACCTGTTGATGCTTTCACTTATTTCGCTCGCACTTATCATCAGCTCATGGGCTAAGTCTTTCATAAGCCAATTATCGCTCCCCTTACTAGCTATTTTTAGCAAAACAGCGATATCATGAGGCCTCATTCCGCTATGCTTTTTCATACGACTGTTCGTTTGAGAGGTAAATATAAGAAGTATATTCGCAATTCGCGAATCGCGAATCAAGAATTAATACGGGAAACAACATATCACGATTAGGCTGAAGCTGATGGGCCTACCTGCCGGTAGTCAGGGTTTTCCGTAAATTCCTAAAAAAGCCAGATTGTTAACTGTATTTTTTGCTGCCTGGAGGAAGACTAGCCTTTGCTGACAACGCTTGAGGAGTTCTAATTGCAGCTAGATTGCTATTCCCTTTCTTCGGGCTTCTACTCAGCCCCATGCTCGCAGCCCTGGCCATGAGCCTCAGCTCGGTAACTGTAATTGGTAATAGTTTGAGATTGAAGAGGGGGTGAAGCTATCAGATAATTTTTGAGTTGATGTTTTATTTTTAATCTAACTTCAAGTAGATCATACTTATTATTCCATCCTCAATTATTAACGTGTCGTTTTCAGTTGCAAAACTCACGACTAATTTGCGTCTTAGTTGTTTTCCTTCTGGAAGGATATCGTAACTCGCGATAGTTATTGAATCTCCATCGACTTTATATTCATCAAGGCCAAGGCCAACCCTTGAACCATGATTAAAGTGGTGAAGTTCCCCATTTGGAAAAAATTCAATTGTTCTTGAATCCGTGACATTGGGGCCATAGACCTGGATACCTTCATTGTCTTCCAGTGCTTTGAAAAACTTCCATTTACCAGCTAAAGGGTCAGATGAAGGAGCACATGAAGATGGAGTCACGCACGAAATTGTAAATACTATTGCTGCGATATATACGACTTTTCTAATCATACTGCCTCTACAGTTGCGAACGGTTTTAAAACACCAACGTTTGTTTAATGATTTTAAATAAAGTATCAACTTCAACTGGATGTCCCTATTTGAAACAGGGCAAAGTTGGCTTGGACTATTCCAGTAATATCAGTTTTTCTTTTCAAATTTTTCTATTCGTTCTAAAACCTCGGTTGCCATTTTATCTTTGGAATACTCGGCCAATCTTTTCAAACTCTCTATTAAATCACGGTATCTCGTATTTGTTTCCATTTCTTCGAAGACTCGACTAGTTGCATACAAATACCTATCAACCCAGTCTTCTTTAAATTGACTGAGAATATTCTCACTGTAATTCTTGACCTTTATTAGATAATCAGTACCACCAATCAGTTCAAGTTCAAATTCTTCCAATGAATTCACAGATACCAAATCAATTGACAAGGTATCATCTAAAAAATACTTATTGATCTCAGAAAAGTAGTATTCGGCATCCTTCGGATTATTCATCCATATAACCAATGAAAAGTTCACGTAATCGTACTCATTCTCTCGACTATTTCGCAAAAAATATTTACTCTCTTGCCGCAATAGAAGTTGAATATTCTTGCTCCCAATAACGTTGGCCGACTTTAAATAATAGACTTCTCCCGAGTTGATTAGTTTTTTCATATTGGCGCATTCTAGTATTTCGCTGATTACAGTTTGGCTAAAGCCAGTGCGGTTTTCCGCAAGTTCCAAAAAAAAGTACCGAAATCGTCATCGTCAACCGCGTCTGTGTCTGCTGCCGGTAGGCAGGAAGACGAAATGGCCGCATTAATTCTAGGTATTGTTAAGCTTTCGTTTTTTTATTTCTTGAATACTCATCATTTCCCTTACTCGATAAGCATATTCTTCATCAGGCACTTTCTCTATGAATCCAATGTCAGTTAGTTCTTTAAAAAGTCCGATTACTTCTTTCCTTGATTTTCCGGAACTCTTATGAGTTTCTTGAACCATGATATTCGGACTATCAATATTTGATTTTCCATTTTCGGAAAAGAATAGAGTCTGATTGTAAAGGATGTCAAGTAGTTCTTTTTTCATTCAAAGGAAGCTTAACGTTCTAGGCTAAGAAACGTAGGGCTTTCGGAGCGATTACTTGTCCACCGAAACCAAAGCTTGCTAGATGAACCAACCTTTCTGAAAGCCATGTCTGCCCTATGTTTTCTTAGCCAATGTTATCACCAGTATTATTTTCTTAATTCTTCCATGTCGGCAATAATTTCATCCAGCTTTCTGAGTACACCTCCATAGACAACCTTCAAATCCCAAATGTATATTCTTGCCCCAAAGTAGGAGAGTAAAACCATCATTAAAACCACGCCAATGATGAGAAATAGCGGCACACCAAAAATAAGGTCAATGCCAGGATAGTTTAAAACCAACTTATTCGTAACTGCTTCACCTAATTGCTGCCAAAAACCAAGTAGAATAGACAAAAAGAACAAAGGATAATAGAATCTGGCCATTAGACTATTTACACTGACTTGCTGCTTCATCCAGTTGTCAAATGCTTTGATATAATGGTAGCTGCTTTCGCTCTTATCAATTTTAGCTAATCCTCTGGAAAGCCTTCGGTTGACTATTACGATTACACTTAGTGTCAAAAAAAAGCCTATTCCCATCCAAGGAATCCCAATCAAAAATGAAATCCCCAAAAAGAGGATTGAACCTATAACGATTGCAATCAGGTTAATTTTGAACATTCGTTTAAACTTATCGATGACATGTATCGATTTTTGATTGTACAGGTTGTTCAGCTTTGGGGCAACCAATGCATCACTATTTAAAAAACCTTGCTTCCAAATTGATTCAATTGACTTTTCCATCTAATATTTTCTTTAATCGTTCTTTAATGCGTTTAATTCGTACCCCAATGTTGTTAGGGTTCGTGCCTGTAATTTCAGCGATTTCCTTATACGACTTTTCTTCCAGGTAAAGTAGTATTACACCTCTGTCAACTTCTGATAAACGTTTAATGGCATCATACAATTGATTGAGTGCTTCGTCCGGAAATGCTTGGCTAGTTTCTGCCAATTCGTTTGGCAAGATTTCAGAAGTAAAATACTGCTGATTATTTTTCTTTTTTTTCAGCATGGTTAAACTCACATTCAATGCTAACCTGTACACCCAGGTTGACCATTCGGATTGCCCACGGAAGTTGTTTCTGGTTCTCCAGATTTGTAAGCACACCTCCTGATAGTAATCTTCGAAATCTTCCTGAGAATTTGTATAGGCCCTGCATATCTTTATGATGATGGCAGCATAAGGATTAATCGATATGGCATAAAAGTCATTACTCAAGCTTTCATATTTTCGTAGTTTAAATCAAGTTTCCCGAAGCTTTAGCCTGAGATTCCAAATAACTTGCTATGATTATACCAATCAAGATGCCAACTGAAATACCAAGTGAAATTCCCATAGACCGCTCTAAACCCGGTAGAAATATTACTCCTAAAAGCAAACCTGTTGAGGCGCCTAAAGCTATGCCCAGTCCTGCGTAGTGCCCTTTGGTAATTAAAGAAAAGGTATCCTTCAGATACTTTTTAAACTGTTGAAGGGCTTTTTTAAAATGTCTTTTCTTGTTTGTTGTGGTACTGATTAATTCAAGCGCATCAAGTTTCGTCTCTATGGATTCAACTTCAGATTTCGTTAAGTGTCTTTTTTCTACATTAGTAAGTATTTCTATGAAATCCCTGTACACCTTAACTTCAGACTTTTTTGTGGTCTCAGATACCAAACGGTTGAAAAGGTTAATCGCATTTTTAATTGTCATGATTTTAATCTTTTCTTGTTTAGTGGCTCAAGTCGCAGAATATTACACCCTCACAAAATATTTTTTCGAAAAATAGATTTGACTGTCGAATTTAGGTCTTCGTATATTGGTGATAACGGTCCTGGCTATGGCAAGTGCGGGATTTCAAGGCACTTACTTGTCCGTTTAGCAGTAAGTTTATTTTGTGTAATCACTTTCATTTTAGCACTTTAGCCCGCATTTGCTATAGCCGATGTTGGCGTGTCGTGTTTTTTCTATTTAAGTCTCCAATCAGTTTCGGTAAATAATAGTAGTTCAGTCCGTAATGGAAAATCTGAAAATAAACTGCGATTATCAATACCAAGGGCAGTAACCATTCTTGTTTCAGGAAATAGATTGGATAAAACAGAATCGAAATTCCAAGTTCAATCAGTATCTTTTTCTTGATGTTCCTTTTAATGTCTGCGGTCTCTGCTGCACCTTCAAATTCCTTTAAATAACTCGACACTTTGTATTGATACCACCATGTCTCATAAAGCTCAAAGAGTATTATGTAAACTGTTGTTGAGATTAGAAACTCTTCTGCTTTTATGGCAATCAATATGTAGGCGACCATAATCGCAAATCGTCCAATTGCTGGAAGAACATCCGTTTGAAACCAAATTCTGTCTCTTGTGCTTGCAAAGGCTGTTTGATTCCACCATCCGTCAATTCTGCTTGTGTCAAAATCCGTATTTGCTAACTCATTAAAAAGTCGTTTGGAATGGTTGTATTTTCTGTTGTGATGAAGTCCGCGTCCGAGTTCGTATTTGACTTCGTTTAATTGGTCGGTCTGATTGAGTTTGTTTTCTATCGGTTGATAGCCCGCTTTGTATAGGTAATAAACAGCAGAATACTTTTCCCTGTCATTAAGCGATTTTGCTAGACGGTGGATGATATTAGTGGCTGTGTCATAGTCCGAGTCCGCAGTTTTTAGGGTTTCCAAAATTCTGGACTGTCTGTTTTCCCAATAGCTTAAAACTTGAGCATCGGTTTTCAAGTCCTTTAAGTCAGTCCATATTTTTTCTAATCTGCTCATTGTCTGTTTTACATGCACGCCAACGGCCCTGGCTATGGCAATTGCGGGATTTTGAAACCGCTTTCTTGTCCGCCTACCGTAAATTTATTTAGTTGTAAAATATTCATTTTTAAGCAGTCAGCCCGCATTTGCTATAGCCGATGTTGTGCACAGGCTTTTTTTCTTTTTTCAAAACTCTTCTAAAAAATCGAGTTGGTCAATCTCATAGGTATAGTCGCTGTCGTACCCTTTGACTTTGTTTCCGTTAATTTTTATTCGTTTAGTCTCGTTTTCTGTTGTCGTAAAGACAATGAAATAGTCGGGAATGAATTTCCACGGGCCAACTGGTTTTGAGTTTTCTAGAGCTTTCAAAAGTTCTTTGATCTCTTCTTCAGTCAAATCTTTGATTGTCGCAAATTTTCCATTTGATTCTTTGTCAGGCCGAGTCAAAGTCACTTCCTTAATTTCTTTAATATCGGTCGGGTAGTCCAAATTTTGGCGTTGTCCAACGCAGGTCGTCAAAGTCAAAATGATTGTCGATATGAGGAGTTTCATTTTATTGACGTTAGTTTTTTTAGCTTGTGCACAACGTCCTTGGCTAAAAAATCGTGCGGATTTTCGGAGCCGTTGATTTTCGTTTTTAATTCTTAGAGTTCATTGATTGCAATATCTTGAATTT
>NZ_JBEGHD010000029.1:0-2135 GCF_049334165.1 Halocola ammonii | reverse complement strand
TCTGTTCCTTCGCAGTAGCTAAACTGGGCATTGTAGCCAGCAAGCTCTCCGTTGAAGGTGAAGTTGGCATCCGGTAGCGGATTGATCGTCAGCTCAAGCGTGTCGATGGTTGTGCATCCCTCAACGGTCGTTTCGTTGGTGTAAACTCCGCTTTCGGTGTAAACTGTGCCGTTCCACTCGTAGCTTTCGCAAGCGGTAACTTCTTCGGTTGAACCGGCTGTCGCTCCAACCACAACCGTAGCACTGTAAGGTCCTGGAGTTTGAAGAACACATCCTTCAGCACTTGTAATAGATGTAATTTGAATTTCGTATGTACCAGGATCCAAAGTGCCTGTGAAGATCGAACCTGATTCTTCAACTGTTACGCAAACTTCAGGCTCTCCATCCACTGAGTAGCAGACTTCGAATGGAGTTACACCGCTAATTGCTGTGCAAAGAGTTACATCGATGTTTTGACCTTCGCAGTAATTGAATGTATCTCCAAATCCTGCTACCTGTCCATTAAAGCAGATGTCAGCATCCGGAGTGCCCTCGATAGTGACGATGGCATCGCAGGTAGATACGTTTCCACTTTCATCTTCAACCGTTAGCGTTACTGTGTTTTCTCCGGAGTGACTGCAGTCGAATTCTGTTTGTGATGCAGAGATACTGGCAACTCCGCAGTTGTCTGTTGATCCTCCATCAAGTTGAGCAGGATCGAGAGTTGCCATCCCATCTACCAGACTCAGCGTCAAATCCTGACAAACTGCAGTTGGCACAATGTTGTCTTCTACGGTAACAGTTGCAGTGCAAGAGCTTGTGTTTCCACTGTTGTCAGTGACTGTGAGTGTTACTTGAGTTCCTCCTCCGGCAGAAATTGTCTGACCGGCATTCAACAAACCAGGTGACTCAGAAGTGGGACCTGTCCATGCGAAATCTCCACCCGTGCTACCTGTTCCGGTTTTTTGTAATGATTCTCCGATAGGCGTGCTACTAGTTTCGGCTACCCCAATGTCGGTCGAGGTCAAGCCCATGGCAGGACCATCGGCTGCCGTAAAGCTGCCTTCATAACTGATGAATTCGACCACGTTGTCGCTTTCGTCTACCAAAGCCAATCCGTCAGGCCCTCCATTTTGAATGCTGCTAGGGTAAATAGTGTACAAGTTATACCCTGATTCTGTTGCTACTGGGGAGCCGAGCGTAGCGGAATCATATTCAGCACCTCCTGAACCGTTATAGAAAACAATTTCATAAGCAGAAGCATTAAAGTTTGCCACTACTTCAACGAATTCCCCTGTATCTCCTCCTGCGTTATCGTAGTGCAGTTCGTTTATCCAAATTGCATTCGCTGGAGCAGCTCCTCCTGAAATATCTGAGCAGTCAAAAGTGCTTTGGCTCAAATCCAGCGAAGCTATTCCGCAGTTGTCCGTAGATCCACCATCAACATCCTGAGCTGTGATACTAGCGGTTCCGTTGGCATCAAGCTGTACAGTTATGTCCTGGCAGTCAGCAACCGGATCCTCAGTGTCTTCTTCAGGGATTGCATTGAACGTGCATGTACTGGAGTTTCCAGATGCATCAGTGGCCGTAATCGTCACTTCAGCCTCAGATGTGATGGATGTTCCGGCAGCTGGGTTTTGAGTAACAGTCACATTGCCACACGCATCAGTTGCCGAAGCCAGTCCTGTGTAATCAGACAGAACAAGCTCACAATTTGCGCCAAGCACAACTGTTTGATCGTCCGGGCAAGAAACTACAGGAGCTTCCACATCAATCACCGTGACAGTCGACTGGCAAGTTGCTAAATTTCCACTCGCATCTGTTACTGTCAAAGTCACTGTGCTCTGTCCGAGATCTGAACAATCAAATGTTGTGTTGTCAATTGAAACAGATGCAATTTCACAATTATCAAATGAGCCATTATTGATTTCAGCCGCTGTGATAGTAGCAGAGCCGTTCAAATCTAATTCCACTTGAATGTCCTGGCAAACAGCCACTGGAGCTTCATCATCAAGATCGTAAACAAATGTGTTGGCCGGTCCTGTTGGGCTCATTGAGCCGAGTGCATTTCCGTTGCAATCTTCCAAAACAGTGTAGAAAGTGATTCCTCCGTTGTCGATGAACTGCTGCGTCACAGCTGGTCCAAAGTCGATGGT
>NZ_JBEGHD010000028.1:0-2146 GCF_049334165.1 Halocola ammonii | reverse complement strand
CGAAACAAAGATTCTCAAATCTCTGTTTACCCCAACCCCGCCACTGATGAAATCACTATCGACTACCCAAAAAATCTGGCTGCTGAAACCATCGAACTCATTCGAATTCTCGATGGCAACGGACGAGCAGTTCTTGAAATCAAAGACCACCCAAAAGATCAGCCGGTTTCGGTAGAAGGTATTTCAAGAGGTTCTTACATTTTGAAGGTTAACACCGGGAAAAATGAATTCTCAACTAAACTGCTCCTTAACTAAACTTACAACACAAAGCTATGAAACAGTTTATTTTACTCTTCTTTATTTTGACTCCATTTACACTCTTAGCCCAGACTTTCGAATGGGGCCAGAGTTATGGGCTTGGTTCGGGGAACACGAGTTATGATGACAATGTTACAGTTATAGAATTTGATGAGGAGCCGAATATAACAGTAGTAGGAGGTTATTATTATTCATCTACAGATGTAGAAATTGGAGGCAATGAAACTATTTTAGAACAAGAATCTGAGGAAGCAAGTCAAGGGTTTATAGCAGGCTACACGAGTAGTAATGATCTGCTATTCGCGTTTAATTTAGGTAGAAGTATTTCGGATATAGAATTGTTGAACGACTCCTTGGTTCTGGTATCCGGGTCTTTTAGTGGGTCTTTCGATTTTGATCCGAGGGAAGACTCTGAAATGATACTTGAAGGAACTGGAAGTAGTCAGGATGGTTTCATAGCATGTTACAATACAAATGGGACTCCGGTTTGGGTTAAGCATTTTGCAACCACTAATACTGGTGGAATATCTCAAATTACTTTTCAAAATGAAAGTTTACTTGTCGGTGGAACCTTCATTGGTAACTCTATTTTTGATCCCAATGATCAAAATTTGTCCTTACCTGATAATCAAGAAGGAAGTGCTTTTATCATGGAATTGAGCTTATCAACTGCAGAAGTAACTTGGCACCACATTTATGACGGGGAAGGTCTTCAAGCAGTCATTGATTTAGAGTATTACGAAGCATCTGATTTTATTGGTGTTAATTTAATCACATACGAAACAGAGGGTTTAGATATTGGAATTAGCTCTTCACTAGAAATTGAGAGTATTGATTCACGCAGCTCAAACTTACTGGTTTATTCAGCAAGTGATTTAGAATTACTAGGCTACTTCCAATTATTTTTTCAGGAGTCGATAAGTGTCACACAGCTAGACATCAATCAGTTTGGAGAAATCCATGTTTTGGTTAATACTTCAGATGCCTCCCTTTCTTTTAGAGATTTTCAAGGAATAGACAGAATCTTAGATTTTTCAAATGGAAATGTAGGACATAATTACTTGATCAAATTTAACCGTAACCAAGAAATAGTTTGGATTAAAGGCTTTTCATACACAGAGACTGAAAATACAGAGCTTTATGATATAGCATTTGATTCTTATTCCAATGCATATGTTTATGGTGATTTCCCTGAACAAATGTTCATAGAAGGAAGTTTTTTCTCAGGTCAATCTCAAAACAATTTCGTTTCAAAGTTCGACCTTATAGGCAACTTGAACTCAACAAGTATTTTGGAAATTGATGATGGAGACATTGAAGGAGAGGGCTTATCAATAGACCCACAGAATAACTTATACCTAATTGGAGCTTACGGGAGCAATCCCAACTTTACCTTTACAACGGAATCTACCACTATGACTTTAGGTAGCAATGCCGGTGAGGAAGGCTTCTTTTGCAAATACAACCTGGGAGAACTTGCAGAGCAAGAAGCTCAGGTTTATCTTCAAACACCTTATTTTGATTCAATTCCTGAAGGCGTAACTCTCAACTCCCACATCTTCATTTCCAAACTACCAACGGAAACGGTTGAAGTCACCTTAACTCCCGATGATCAACTGGATTTAGGAAACGGCCAGGGAGAGCAGGTGATTTTCACTTTCGATAATTCTGAGCTTCTAAGCGACCAAATGTTTGATGTTCCCATCACGGCATTAGATGACGAAGCTGTTGAAGATGAATTTCATTCAGGCATTATTCAAATAGAAGTTAGTTCTGCCGATGCTGAATTTGATGCAATTGAATCTTTCTCGGAAGAGCTTATTCTAATTGATGATGACGTTGATTCAGTTGACGAGCGAAACAAAGATTCTCAAATCTCTGTTTACCC
>NZ_JBEGHD010000026.1:0-6124 GCF_049334165.1 Halocola ammonii | reverse complement strand
CATTAACCGTGTCTGGGTCTCCATCGTCACAAGTATCGCCTGTAAAAAGGCAAGAGCCATCGTCTAAGGTCGCAATTGGATTGTAGTTGCAAGCAAGTTCATTCGTACAACCCGGGAAAACATCTCCTTCGCATTCACAGGATCCATTCACCGAATCGTTTACTGTCGTTGGGTCTCCATCGTCACAAGAATCGCCTATCAAAATGCAAGAGCCGTCATCAATAGTAGCAGACGCATTGTAGTTACAGGCCAAAATGTTTGTACAACCTGGAACATCAGTTTCTCCAATACAGAAGCTTTGTGTGATAGAAAAACCGTAGTCGGGGTTGCCCATTTCCACAAGAACGTTTCCTTCGGAGTCGGTGATAATATAGTCTCCATCCTGGCCACAACCCGAGGCAGTTCCATCCAGACCATCACCGTACGAATCGTTGATTGTGAAATCGTAGCATCCAGTTTCCAGGCACAGGTCGGTGGTAAAAGTTGTGTTGTCTGCCAATGTGTTTTGTGAGACACTGGCAATTACACTTCCACCTTCGTCTGTAATAGTCCAGCTAACTTCTTCTCCCCAGCAATCTGTGGTAAGGGTCAGTGTTGCTCCATTCCCATCTTCTGATAAAAAGTCGAATGTTTGACTGTCGTTTGAGGGCACTTCATCTTCAACACCATTGGGCAATTCAGTTGAAGCAGTAAAAGTATGAGGCCCTGTCCCTGTGAAACTCATTATTGGCAAATCGACTATTTCTGTTGCATTGCTAGCAAGGTTTCCGGTCCAGTTGTAGGTGAAAGATTGCTGACCATCAACATCGTAGTTGATGTTTGCAGAAGTTAAATTGGACTGTCCAAGATTCTTGATTCGGACTGTGGGCGTTATTTCACTGCCACAGACATCATCTGAAACATTGAGTATCTCTGTAATTCCAGCATCGTTGTCAACTCCTGGAACAGGAGAAGAAACACAAAACTCAACAGTCTCAGAATTATTCCAACCGTCTCCACCAGTTATAAGCACGTTGCCATCTGCATCGAGCAGGGTGTAGGAACCGTTACCGTATGCGCAACACATTCCATCTCCGTAGGTATCGTAAATCGAAAAATCATAGCAGCCATTTTGCAGGCACACCTGAACATCAGGTTCGGGGTATTCGCCATTTGCCTGATGGTTTGTGTAAGGCCCACCTTCGGCAACTATGCTACCATTAGAATCTATAATCTCCCATGTCGTTTCTGCTCCAAAGTTGTCTGTCACGATCTGAACAATCACTGGGTTGTTTCCAAATTCAAAGTCAGAGGTGAATGAGTCGTTCAGTGGGTCCTCATCTTCGACACCATTAGGCTGGGAAGTACTAACTACAAGCGTGTGAGATCCTACGGAGTAGCTGATCTCTGGCAGACTTACTTCTTCGAAATCTCCCGGCAAAATTGTCCCTGTCCACTCGTAAACCTCAGTTGTTCCTCCATCGAGAGAATACTCTATGTCGACTGAGGTGAGGTCTTCAGAGCCAAAGTTTTTAAGTGTCACTGAAGGAATTGTAGTCTGATTGCAGACTACGCCATTAGGCTCCTGAACAGCGATAATTCCCGCGTCATCTGCATAGCTTGGAGTGAAAAAGACTCCGCTAAAGAGACCACGTCCGTGAGTTGCTGCAATTACCTGATTGTCTGACTCTCTAATTTGCAACATGTCTACCCGAGTGTTGGCTAATCCAGAGTTTGAAGGCACCCAGTTTGGATTGTTTGCAGAGAAATTAGCTGTTGACCAAACTCCAACTTCAGTGGCGAGTATCACTTCTTCCTGATTGTCTGGATTGAATAGTGCCCACCTCACAGGCATATCCGGGAGGTCTCCCTCTTTGCTCACCCAGTTGGAGCCTCCGTCAGTGGTATACCACACAGAATTTACTCCGTAATTTGAGAAAGTCACCAGAATTTCATCTTCATTAGAACCAAGCTCAATGCAGCTGATGTATCCGTTGGGCAATTCAGCATCAGAGTCGATGTTCATCGTAGATGGTGCTGCCTGAGCGTTGTTGATTTTGAGAATGTTTCCAGATCCTGTTCCGACAAAAATCGTAGAGGTCCCAGAGGTAAATTCAGAGACACGTATGTGAGAGGCAGTTCCATTTAATGCCGGTATCGTCATATCGCTCACCGAAGGAGTGCTTGTGATGCCTGTGATCCTTCGCAGGGTTGAATTGTCTTTTGCCCCAAAAAGAATGTCCTGTTCATTGTCATAATCTGTTGGGTTGATAAATCGCCCAGTATTTTCTCCACCGGGCAAACCAGAAAAAGACACTCCCTGGTTTACTGACCTGTAGTAATTGTTGTAGACATAAGATGATATCTGGTAAGTAGGATCAGTTTGATCAATGTGACAAAACATTCCATCACCACCCGTAACTTCCGTTGTGGAATTCATTCCCGGATCATCGTAGCGCTGAGTTCCGTTATCCTGTGCACCAGCCAAATAGTTATTTGATCCCGCAGTTGGGTTGATGGCACAGGCGTAATATTGAGTCACGTTGTAGCCATTGTTTCTGTCGCCAATTGAAGGTTGTGTCGCTGAAGCATTAGCTGTGTAGGTGAGTCCACCGTCATGACTGAAGATCATTTCATTCGAACTTCCAGGCTTGAAAGCCATTCCGTGTTGATCGGCATGGGCATAAGGTTCACCGAAACCTCCGTACCAGTGCGAAATCTGATTCCAGGTATCTCCACCATTAAATGAATGAAAGATGTCGATTCCACCAACGTAGATGTGATCGGGATCGTTAGGGTCGACAGCTGAAATGAGGTCGTACCAGCCCTGGTTTCTGGTGAAGTCCGTGTCTGGAATTCCAGGGTCGGCATCAGCAGGTTCGTTTACGGATGTCCATGTTGCACCTGTATTTTCTGTTTTATAAATCGCGTCCACAACAGATCCGGAAACGACTAAAGCATAAGCCACTGAAGCATCGGATGGAGCTGTGGCAATTTCAATTCGGTTGAATCCAAAACTCGGAAAACCATTTCCGGAGTTTAGTTTAGTCCAGGTGCCTGAGTTTCCTGAAGTAGTGCGGTAAACACCGTCACCCTGTACCGCGGCCCAGATTGCATTGTCAGCTCCAATTTCGAGATCAGCTATGAAGTTGTTGTTTGCCCCATTTCCATTGTTGAGCACTAGACTCCAGGAGCTGCCACCATTTGTAGATATGCGAAGACCGGTATTTGTGGCAGCATACACGTGTCCAGTGGTGGGATGCACCAAAATCTTTTGAGTGTAGCGAAAACTGTTGTTGGCAGTGCTGAGTAAGTGATCCCAGGAATTTCCACCGTCTTCCGTTTTCCAGATTCCAAGTCCACGAACAGCATCGAGGTTACCCCAACCTTCACCTGTTCCCACATACCACACATCCGAATTTGAAGGATCAGCTTCGATGCATGAAACAGCAATGTTATCCCAAAAATCATTGACTTTCTGCCATTCCTGAGTAGAGGAGGTGATATTGTCGTTGTACCAAAGTCCACCGGCAACTCCGCCCGCAAACACGCGATTCTCGTTGTTTGGATCCCATAAAATTGCGCGTGTTCTTCCGGCCACATTATCTGGCCCGCGTTCTACCCATGGAAAATTTACATCTCCAGGAGCATATCGTGAAGGGTCATCTACAAAGTCCTCAACTTGCGCCAGGGGAATGATTAGACGTTCTTCCGCTGGCGATCCGGTCGCGGGGTCGAGCGTCATCAAATAGTTCTGTTCCCAGGCCAAATCCGGACGATCCTTTTTTGGCAACTTTTTCCATTCTTTAGGAGTTTTCTTTTCCCTCAAAGTAAATGGGTGGGAATTGATAAACGCGGTATAAGCTTTCTTCTCGCTTTTTCTCAAAACCGTTTGCCAGTGATCGCTACAAGCGTAAAAAATCGCTGCAGAAACAAGTAAAACAGTTAGGATTTCAGGGGTAAATCGAGCTAAAGGTCTATTCATTTGAGAGTGTTATCGTCCATTCCAGGTACAGGACGTGTTAATAAAATTAGATTATTGATTATCACATTCAGTTCCATACAAACCGAGCAAGATAATGAGGTCATCTGTCTGAACGATATTGTCATAAGTTAAATCGCCAACGCATCCTACTCCTGTGCATCCAAAATTGCCTATTAGAATTAGAATATCAGCAGCAGTAATGAATCCGTCACCATTCAAGTCTCCATAACAGTCTAGTGGTTCTTCACCATCTATTTCTCCACTACAGTCGTTGTCAACACCCTGGCCTAAGCCGGGGGCTCCAGGGTAAACGTTTGAGTTGCTGTCATCACAATCGGTATTGTCAGTAACCAGGTCGCCCTGCTCACAAGTCGTAACAACACTATCGGGGTTGCCAAATCCATCACCATCATTATCTACGAAGTATTCTTGCGGTAGTTCGCAGGAACCATCGTCTGTGGTGGCATTTGGATCATAGTTACATGCGGAAGTATTTGTACACCCTGGAATTTCTACACCACCACACAAACAATCTTCGTCAATTGTATCGTCCACTGTTTCTGGGTTTCCATCGTCACAGGAATCACCCGTGAACAAGCAAGAGCCATCGTTCACAGTGGCATCCTGATCGTAGTTACAGGCGTTGATGTTCGTACAACCTGGAACCGTTTCACCTTCGCACTCGCAGTTTTCGGTGATCACATCGTTGACAGTAGAAGGATCTCCGTCATCGCAAGTTTCACCAACGATCAGGCACGATCCGTCATCGACTGTGGCGTTAGGATCGTAATTACAAGCGTTCGAATCGGTACAACCAGGAATCGTGTTTCCACCGCATTGACAGTTTTCATCGATGGTGTCGTCCACCGTTTCTGGGTTTCCATCGTCACAGGAATCTCCCGTGAAAAGGCAAGAGCCATCGTTCACCGTAGCGTTAGGATTGTAGTTACAGGCGTTGATGTTGGTACAACCTGGAACTGTCTCGCCTTCGCATTCACAGTCTGAGGTGATGACATCGTTGACTGTCGCTGCATTGCCATCATCGCAAGTTTCTCCCACGATTAAGCAAGAGCCATCATCGACAGTAGCGTTAGGATCGTAGTTACAGGCATTTAGGTCGGTACAACCAGGAATTGTGTTTCCACCGCACTGACAGTTTTCATCAAAGGTGTCGTCCACTGTTTCCGGATCTCCATCGTCACAGGAATCACCCGTGAAGAGGCAGGAACCATCGTTGACTGTTGCGTTTGGATCGTAATTACAAGCGTTGATGTTAGTACATCCTGGAACTGTTTCGCCTTCGCACTCGCAGTTTTCGGTGATTACATCGTTGACTGTCGCAGCGTTGCCGTCATCACAAGTTTCACCAACGATCAGGCACGATCCGTCATCGACTGTGGCGTTAGGATCGTAATTACAAGCGTTTGAGTCGGTACAACCAGGAATAGTGTTTCCACCGCACTGACAGTTTTCATCGATGGTGTCGTCCACCGTTTCTGGGTTTCCATCGTCACAGGAATCGCCAGTGAAGAGGCAAGAGCCATCGTTCACCGTAGCGTTAGGATTGTAGTTGCAGGCGTTTATGTTGGTACAACCAGGAACTGTTTCACCTTCACAATTGCAGTCTGCTGTGATCACATCGTTGACAGTAGAAGGATCACCGTCATCGCAAGTTTCACCAACGATCAGGCACGATCCGTCATCGACTGTGGCGTTAGGATCGTAGTTACAGGCGTTTGAATCGGTACATCCAGGAACGGTGTTGCCACCGCACTGACAGTTTTCATCGATGGTGTCGTTCACAGTTTCAGGATCTCCATCGTCACAAGAGTCTCCAGTGAAAAGGCAAGATCCATCGTTCACTGTGGCATCCGGATCGTAGTTACAGGCGTTGATGTTAGTACATCCTGGAACTGTTTCACCTTCACATTCGCATTCTTCTGTGATTACATCGTTGACTGTCGCAGCGTTGCCGTCATCACAGGAATCGCCTGTGAAAAGGCAAGAGCCATCATTTACAGTTGCGTTCGGATCGTAGTTACAGGCGTTTGAATCGGTACATCCTGGAACGGTGTTGCCACCGCACTGACAGTTTTCATCGATGGTGTCGTCCACAGTTTCTGGGTTTCCATCGTCACAGGAATCGCCAGTGAAGAGGCA
>NZ_JBEGHD010000025.1:0-6557 GCF_049334165.1 Halocola ammonii | reverse complement strand
CAACCCAACAGCCCAACACCAACTACAATGACATAAAAGAGTATAGAAAAATATTATTTATTACTTTTAGAGTGAGCTGAGGGCTTTACATAGGATGCGTTGTTGTAGCCAGTTTTTATTTATCAATTACAGTTGGATTTAAAACATCTTCCAAATCGCCTTTGTCTAATAAGTCAGAAATTGTTTTTTCAATGCAATCTCTCGTCAATTCCTTTACGAACAAGTCAGGTGGAGTTTGATAAAGACCTTTTAAATTATCACCGTTCTCCATATCCAACTTAATCGAAGTCTCAAAAAATTTATACGTCCATACATTAATTCCATAATGCCTGCCGTCAGGTAAGTCCACGTGAATATTAGCAAACTCGTTGTCAGTGTCCCAATTTCCTGGGTCAACTTCTTCAAATTCTAACCAAAGCTTAAATTTCAACATTTGCTAACTTTTTAGAAATTTCGAAATCGTTGGATTTCCAATAATTTAAAGTCCCTTTATGTAAGTCAATTGATTTTATTAGCCTTTCATTTATTAGCTGTAAGAATTTTTCGATTTCCAAATTGTTGGCTTTGTCAAAAATGTCATTTGTACTATCAATTATCATTTCCATCAAAGATTCCTTTTCTTTATCAGTTGTCTCTGGTTTGTCGTATTCTTCAATAAATTCTGCTATGCGATTTGAATCTGCAATTTCATATTCCCAATCCTGCATTGATTCATCAAACTTTAAACTTAGTTTTTTTGCTAAACTTTTTCTTGCCTTTTGGTCAGGTAAAAATTGACTGTGATTTTTCATTTTTTTAATTGGCTACAACGGTTTGCATATGGCTTGTGGCGGTTTCGAAGCACTTTCTTGTCCACCGAAACTAAAGGTGGCTACGGAGCGAAAACCATGCTGGTTGCCGTTCACCCGCCATAAGCTATATGCTTTGTTGTATGCTGGCTTTTTTCTTTTTTAATCATGGCTCCATCCCTTGTCAATATAGACTACAATATTTTCTGAATTTACTTCAACAGTAGACCTATACCAAGCAAAGTCATCATAGCCATTTTGTCCATTGTCTTTTGTTTCATGTAATAATTTTCCATCTCCGGTGTAGTAATAGTTTGTGTTCAAAGTGTCTTTGTAACCGTTTCCTTTGTAGAGAGGTTCTCCGATTAAGTTAATTACTTGGTCAAGTTTCATCCCAATTTCAATTTGCTCAAATTTTTCTGGATTATAACTTTCTGCAAATTCAGTGTCGATATATTTATCCAATAGGTGTTTCCCTTCAATTAATGGGACTTGTCCAAAAACGAATAGTACAACGGTTAAAAATGCTAGTCCAATTATTGATAATGTTTTCAGGATTACTCTGCTCATATCATAACTTTTAAGGTTTCATAGAAATAACCAATTAAGAAAACCATTGCAGAAAGTGGAAATGCAATTTTAGAGGCTTTAATTTGTCTTTGCCAAAATTCCCCTTTTGTCCAAATCGAAATTAAGAGTGTTGCTAAAGCTCCTATGAGAATCAGAATTGGAATGGTCATTACCACAAAATGTCCACTTGAATATGCCGTCAAGTAGAAACAAAGTCCGAATAATATTACTGTCGTTATTATGGTTTTCATTTTTTTAGCTTGCATACAACTATTGATAAAGTGACTGTGCACTATATCCAATTATGGTTGTTTGTTTTTATGTTTGTTGTAAATCAGTTGTTTATCTCCGTAAAGGTTGTCCAGAGGGTTTGTGATATTTGCAAAATTCTTGTTGCTGACATGGGTGTAAATTGCTGTTGTGTTCAGGGACTTGTGTCCAAGCAAACGCTGAATAATGCGAGTGTCTACTCCTCGGTCCATCAAATGTGTTGCAAAGCTGTGCCGGAGCACATGTGGTGTAACGTCTACCTGAAGTCCTGCCTTTTTGCCTGCTCCTTTCACTACTTTTCCTACAGAACCGGCTGAGTATTTTTTCCTGCCTTGCCCTTCAAACAGCCAATAGTTCGGCTTGTAAACTTCAAAGTACTTATGGAGTATGTTTATCAATGTATTACTCAAAATCGAAATCCTGTCTTTTCTGCCCTTTGCGCCTCTAATATATATCCTTTTGTTAGGAATGTCCAAATCACTAATTCTAAGATTTACAGACTCACTCCGTCTTATGCCCGTGGAGTAGATCAGACAAACAATTGTGCGATGTTTCAGATTGTCAATGGCGCTAATTAATTGTTCAACCTCCTGTTCATTCAACACTTGTGGAAGCTTATCTTCTTTTCGCTGCCTCGGTAGGTCAAATAACTTTTTGTCTTGCTTTAAAACTTTCTCGTAGTAAAACTTGATGGCGCTAATGATCTGTCCCCTGGTGCTGTTGCTGTATTTGTTCTTTTCCGAAATTTCACCTACATACTTCACAATTTCCCGATCACTTATTTCTTCTGGAATTAGCGGTGTGAAATGCGCAATAAAACGCCTGAAATAAGAACAGTAGGTGTCGATCGTGTTTTGAGAATAGTTGACGTGTTTCAACATTTCCAAATATCCTTCAGGTAGACTCACATCAGAAAAACTATGTCTCTTCCTCTTTGGCTTTGGAGGCTCTTCTTGCTTTTTGATCACAGGCTCTCGCCCTCCGTAAAGTGCCTTTGCATCCACAAAGACAGTTCCTCTAAAAGCATTTATGATTTTGTGGGTGGTGCTTTCCTCTTCAGGTAGGTACCAGCATCTGTGTGTTCGGGTCCACTTCGCATTCAGCGATTTGGCAATGGTAATCAATTCATTGTCATAATCGAAAAAGAGTCCGATATGCTTCGCTCCGCGATGGAAAAATCGCTTTAGCACAATCGACTTTTCATTTGTAGGTTGGTTCTCAGTTAGTGGCATAACGATTACCAAATTAGTAAAACTGTGGCTTTGGTAAAACATGATGATCTATCCAATTCAAAAACCCCATCCGCTTTTCGGCAGACAGGGCTTTCGAAATAAAACCTAAGTGATCAGTCTAATGGCTACTTCTTGCAGCCTTCTACCATTTCCAGGGCGAGTTCTTTTCCCCAGCGCGGGTGGAGTGGTGCGGGCTCTTCGGCTTCAAAAAGCTTCAAGCTGGCCTGGGCCATCCCACAGGGCTCTTCCATGCTTTGTCCAAAAAATTGCGCTGTTCCCATTTTCATGCGTGCCATCAGTGCCATGGCTCTGGGGTTTTGCGGATCCATTTCCATAGCCCGGCCAAACTGCTGCATCACTTTTGGTGTCATCGATTGTCCTCGGCTGGCGGGATCTAGCGACAATCTGATCATGTCGATGTAGCCGAGCAACACGTAAACCTCGTCTTCTCCGGGAGCAGTTTCAACTGCTTTTCCGGCCCATTTTTCGGCCTGGTCGAGGGCCGCTTCGGCAGCGGGTTTGTCGCCTTTCAAAAAGAAACTGCGATAGATGTGCGTGTAGCCTGCGTAGTAAGCGGGCAGCCACTTTTCACCTTCAGCATTGGCAATGCGCTCAAAGCTGTTGGCAATAGCTAAAATCGATTCGGCCGAGCGCGCTGTGTCGAGCTGGTCGATGTTCGTCTGCATGGATTTCTCGTAGCCTCCGGCTGTGGCAAGGGCAGAGCATCCGGTTATAACTAGGGCGATAAAAAGTATACTTACATTTTTCATTGTTATTGGGTTTTGGATTTATTTATGGACATTCAAAGTTCTTTTCAGCTCGCTCTTTCACAGATCTCTCGACTCCGCTCGAGAATCGGCCAGCGCGCGATTGCCGGTTGTCGAGCGCTTGTGCTGAGTTTTATCGAAGTAGAGTCGAGACAAGAGGAGCGGGACTATATATTTTTGAGAATAATGGGTGCATCTTCTGACTAGGTTTTTAAAGATTATTCAATTGATTCGCTTTTTCATCGTCTGAGAGGGTGAGGAAAACGCCCAGGAAGAAAAACCTGTCGGCCGTCTGGTCGATGGGCATTGAGGCAAACTGACCGCCTTCTCCGGGCTGATCGGCATAGCGATAGCCAAACACGTTTTCTCTTCCAAAAACATTGGAGCACGCCAGGTGGATGATCAAATTTGGCTTGGGCAAATAGCTCCAGTTTAGGTTGAAACTGCTGTAGGCTTTCGATTTCGACTCCATCTCACCGGGAAGGTTCGGGTTGTCGTAAGGTAGACCGTCATTCCACGACCATCCGGCACCGAGCTGACTGTTGAGCTTTTCTATCCAATGTTTTACCACGACCGAAAAGTTGTGCTTCGGTGAGAAAGACGGCTGCACGGCTTCTTCAAAATCGCGGTACTCGCGCTCACTTTCGATAAATGAGTAAGTAATCCAGTAGTCGGTGTTTTTGACAGTTCGCGAATCACGCCAAAAGAGATCGAAGCCCTGAGCGTAGCCTGCTCCTGCTGCAGAGAGATTTTCCAGCTGACCTTCTGGCGATTGGCTGAAAGTAAGCAACTGGTCGTAGTTTTTGTGAAAGAGTTCAGCTCTAAATGTTCTTCCGTTGGAGGTGTGCAGGTAGTTGATCATGTAGTGATCAGCACGAGCTGCTTCAAGCGAGTTGAGCTGTGTGCGGTATTCGTCTTCCTGATTTTGATAAAAAGAACCACCCGCAAGCGAAAACTGGCCGTGCTCGTTTACTTTCCAGGCCATAGAAAATCGCGGTGCCAACGTTACCTCCTCGGTGAGTTGGTCGTGCTCAGCGCGGAAACCGGTTCGGAAAACCAGATATTGACTGAGGTAAAATTTTGCTTCCGAAAATGCTGTGAATAGATCGTTAGTGAAACCGCGACTCTGATCGAGATCTGTCAGTCGATCTTCAAATTTCGATCGGTACCATTCCACGCCACTCAGCAAAGTCACACGGTCAGAGAAGTACCTTTCGGCAGAAATCTTGGCGTGGAGCAAGGTGTTCAATCGCTCCAGATTGGTTCCGCTTTGCGAGAGGTCGTCTTTGTTGTCGGAGTAGGAGAGACCGGCAAAAAGCGTCCAGTCTTCGTCCACCAGGTGGCGGTAGTTTGCATTCGCAAAATGGTAGCGATTGTCCAGCGAAAGGTGCTCGCTGTCTTCGCTTCCCGGCTGAGGCTGATAAATGGCCACTTCGCTTTGCTGGTAGGAGTAGTACGATTTGAAGAGTCCGTTTTTCCCCACCTTGTTTCTGTAAAGCGCTTCGCCAGTTAGAGCTCGGGGCATTTTGTCGAATTCGAGGTTTTGATCGACCAACTGCATGTAGGGCTGCAGGTTGGTGTAGTTCACCGAACCGGTCACCGCCTGCGACCCGAAAACTTCGGTGTGGCTAACCGATGGTCCAACACTGGTGAACCCGAGATCTGTTTGGTCGCGCACCGGCATGTCGATGGTGTTGAGCGCCAGAGTGGAGGAGAGCGCCTGGCCGAATTCTGCCGAGTAACCACCTGCACTGAAAAACGATCCTTTAAAAAGGTTGGCATTGAAGCGGCTTCTGGTGGGGACGTTGTTCAGCCTGCTTCCGTAAGCGTTCGACACACGCATTCCGTCAAAGTAAATTCCGGTTTCTGAAGCGCTACCACCGCGGACAAACAGCCGGCCGTCATTTCCAACTGTAGATGCTCCAGGCAACGTACTCATTGCGCCAACCACATCGCCCATGGCTCCGGGAGTGGTAACGATATCGAGCGAGCTAAAAACCACGTTTTTCTTTTCATCGCTGGCTTCCATCGAACCGGCAACGATAGTGGCTGCTGTCAGCTCGTTGATTTTTTCTTTGAGTGTGATTTTCAACTCAATCGGCTCACCTGAGCAGTCGATTTCTTGCTCCACTTTTTTATAGCCCATGGCCGAAAAGACCAACAACTGAGTCCCGTTCTCAGATGTAGAAAATCGAAACTGACCGCTTCCGTCTGATGATGCTCCATCGTAGGTGTCTTTCAGGTAAATGTTGACACCGGGAAGTGAGTTGCCTTTCTGGTCGGTTACGATTCCGGAAATGGTGGTTTGCGCAGAGGCGAAAGATGAAAAGAGAACTAAAAAGATGGTCAGCAATCGAGTCATGGTGTTGAATTTTCACCAAATGTCCTTCAAGCATTACCGCTGCGAAAAGATAAATTACTGAACCGTAGAATTTTGATGATGAACCGTATAAGAATTACGCTTGCCGACCGCAGCTTCAGCGAAGGTTGGAATGGCTCTACAACAGCGGAAAACTGAAACGAAGAGGGTAATTGAGGTGATTCTGGTAGTGGCAGAGCCACGGCCGACATTGTAGCCCGGGTTTCAACCCGGGGTAGATTGCGATGTTGTAAAGCAAGTGCCGTAGGTACGGCAGACCTTCATGAATACTCTTAATTTCTAAAACCTGTGATGAACTTCTTTCAGTATGTTAAAAAAGATCTTAACTGCAGGCTCCGTGATCTCTGTATTAGCTCTGCGCGCTCTGTGAGAAACATACCGTAGCTGCGAGTTTCGCTATTCAAAACAGAAAACTAAACAATAGGCACATAGCCGGCCGATCGATGGTTTCTCGCTTATGTGCCTTAGCTACTTTCCCAAATCGGATGCAGCCTGATCAACCTCACATTAGACACATAGAAAAAGGCTTTTGCATTCTACTGTGCCTACT